>CAYQXH010000184.1:0-4487 GCA_964421325.1 uncultured Propionibacteriaceae bacterium | reverse complement strand
TCAGCGTGATCGCGTCCCCGGCCGGGCCGTACTTCACCGGCGGGGTGAAGCCGGTGGACATCTGGGTCACCGACACCTACGCCCGGGCAGGGGTCGGCGGCACTGGTGCCGCCAAGTGCGGTGGCAACTACGCCGCGTCCCTGATCGCCCAGTACGAGGGCTACGAGCACGGCTGTTCGCAGGTCCTGTTCATCGAGGCTGCCGACAAGGATCGCGTGGAGGAACTCGGCGGCATGAACGTCTTCCTGGTCACCTCAGACGGGCGGCTGGTCACACCGGCGCTCACCGGCACCATCCTCGAAGGCATCACCCGTGATTCGATCCTCACCGTCGCCGGCGAGCTCGGCCTGGTGCCCGAGGAGCGCCGGGTGACGCCGGCGGAGCTCTTCGACGGGATCGCCGACGGCTCGACCGTCGAGGCGTTCTCCTGCGGGACGGCGGCCGTCGTGACCCCGATCGGTGCCTTCAAGTCGACCGCGGGGGAGTGGCGACTGCCGGAGAACGGGTCACCGCGGACCATCGGCATCCGCAACGCGATCCTGGACATCCAGTACGGCCGGGTGGCGGACACTCACGGCTGGCTGCAGCGGGTCGTCTGACCCTTGGCCCGAAATGGGGACGGTTCCATTACCCTCCACCTGGTCGACAGTTGGTCGGAAATGGGGACGGTTCCATTACCCTCCACCTGGTCGACAGTTGGTCGGAAATGGGGACGGTTCCATTACCCGTCATTTGAACGGTATTGGAACCGTCCCCATTTCGGTCGAAGGGGAGCGTTTCGTTGCCCCGGCTGAACGGTAATTGGAACCGTCCCCATTTCGGTCGAAGGGTCAGGCCAGGGCTGCCAGGGCGGCGTCGTAGTCCGGCTCGGTGCTGATGTTCGGCACCTGCTCGGCGTGCAGGATCGTCAGGTCCTTGTCCGCCACCAGCACGGCCCGCGAGAGCAGGCCCCGCATCTTCCCGTCCACGAGGGTGAGCCCGAAGTCGAGGCCGAAACCGGACCGGAAGCTGGAGCCGGTGGTCACGTTCTCGATGCCCTCGGCGCCGCAGAACCGCTTGTGCGCGTAGGGCAGGTCGGCGGAGACGCAGAGCACGAGGGTGTCGCTCAGTCCGGCAGCGAGCTCGTTGAACCGGCGGACGCTCATCGCGCAGACGCCGGTGTCGACGCTCGGGAAGATGTTGAGGACGAGCCGGCGTCCGGCAACGATCTCGACGCCGAAGTCCGCCATGTCCTGGCCGGTGAGGCTGAACGGACGGAGCTTCTTGCCTACCGGCGGCAGTTCGCCGACGCTGTGCACGGTCACGCCACGATGGAGCAGGGTTGCCATTGCCACTGTCTAGCCGGGTCACCCGGCCGTCGTCAACGGCGAGACAGCAGTCTCACGCGGTGAAACGTCCTCGTAACCTGACCGGGTGGCGGCAGACTCGCCCGATGACCCTGTCCCGGACGACCGAGAGGCACCGATGACGACCTTGCCAGCAGCACCCGACGCCTTCCATGTCTTCGACACGACCCTGCGCGACGGTGCCCAGCAGGAGGGCCTGCAGCTCAGCGTCACCGACAAGCTGAAGATCGCCCGGCACCTCGACGAGCTGGGCGTCGGCTTCATCGAGGGCGGCTGGCCGGGGGCGAACCCGAACGACACCGCCTTCTTCGCCGCAGCGGCAGCCGGGCAGCTGGTGCTGAAGAACGCCAAGCTGGTCGCGTTCGGGGCCACCCGTCGGGTCGGTGCGCAGGCTGCCGACGATCCCCAGGTGCAGGCGTTGCTGGACGCTGCCACCGAGGTGATCTGCATCGTCGCCAAGAGTCACGACGAGCACGTGTTCCGCGCACTGCACACCACCCTGGAGGAGAACCTTGCGATGGTGGCCGACACCGTCAGCCACCTGGTCGCCAACGGCCGCCGGGTCTTCGTCGATTGTGAGCACTTCTTCGACGGCTACCGGGCCAACCCCGAGTACGCCCTCGAGGTGGTCAGGACCGCGGCCGAGGCAGGTGCCGAGGTGGTGGTGCTGTGCGACACCAACGGCGGCATGCTGCCGACCTGGATGGGTGACATCGTCTCGGCAGCGGCCCAGATCGGCGTCGACCTCGGCATCCACTGCCACAACGACACCGGGTGCGCGGTCGCGAACACCCTTGCGGCGGTCGAGGCCGGCGTGATGCACATCCAGGGAACCATGAACGGCCACGGCGAGCGCACCGGCAACGCCAACCTGATCACGGTGGTGGCGAACCTGCAGCTGAAGTTCGGCTGGGCCCTGGTGCCACCGGCTGCACTGGCCGACGCGACCCGGATCAGCCACGCGATCGCCGGGGTCACCAATGTCCCGATGAACAACCGGCAGCCCTACGTCGGCGCCTCGGCCTTCGCCCACAAGGCCGGGCTGCACGCCTCGGCGATCAAGGTGGACGCCAACCTCTACCAGCACATCGACCCGAAGCTGGTCGGAAACGACATGCGGATGCTGGTCTCCGACATGGCCGGACGGGCCAACATCCAGATCAAGGGCTCCGAGCTCGGCTATGACCTGTCGAACCGGGAACTGGCGGCCAGGATCACCGAGAAGGTGAAGGCCCGCGAGATGGACGGCTACTCCTACGAATCGGCCGACGCGTCGTTCGAGCTGCTGCTACGCGAAGAGCTGGGGATCATGGAGGACTTCTTCGACGTGCTCAGCTGGCGGGTACTCACCGGCCACGAGGTCAAGCCAGAGGGTGACTCCGAGGCGATGGTCAAGGTGTGGGCCAAGGGCATCACGCAGAACCTGGTCGGCGAGGGCCACGGCCCGCTGAACGCGCTGGACGTCGCGCTCCGCTCGGCCCTCAACGTCGCCTACCCGCAGGTGGAGACCTTTGAGCTCACCGACTACAAGGTGCGCATCCTCGACCAGGGCCACGGCACCGATGCCATCGTCCGCACCCTCATCGACATGACCGACGGCGAGCGCACCTGGACGACCGTCGGGGTGGGCACCAACGTCATCGAGGCGTCCTGGGAGGCACTGCACGACGGGTACCGCTGGGGCCTGACCCATGCGGCCGACCGGGTGAGCGCCTGAAGTCCTGCCGGGGTGGCGACCAGCGTTAGGCTGCCGCCATGACCGTGGAGTTCGGGGGCATCGGCAACGCCGATCGTGAGCAGGTGATCTCCGATCTGCGCCGTGCGGCAGAGGATGGTCGGCTGGCGCCGGGCGAACTCGACGAACGGACGGAGCGGGCACGCAAGGCCGCCAACTTCGCTGACCTCAACGCGCTGCTGACCGACCTCGACTCGAAGGCTGCGCCGACCGGCGGGGAACTCATCGCGCGCGTTCCTGCCGGTCTCGTCCTGGCGGGCTACTCCGCGGCCGATCCACTGATGCTCTCGGGCGGCTACCTGAGTTCCCGGCGGGCCGGCGAATGGGTGTTGCCGCCCTACCTGCGGGTCCCTTCCGGCCTGGACAGCGTCTGGGTCAACTGCCTGCAGGCCCGGCCGGTCGCAGAGGTGATCGACCTGGAGATCCTTCCCGGAGCTGGAACGGTCGTGCTCATCCTTCCCGAGGGCTGGGCGGTCAACGTCGACCGGCTCTCCAAGGGGATCGGGTCGATCCGGGTGCGGGCACCAGCCCTGCCGGCCCCGGGCTGCCCGATCTTCGTCGTTCGCGGCTCGGTCGGCCTCGGCACGTTCAAGGCCCGCGGGGCCAGGCGCGGCGAGCTGCGGCGACTGGCCAGGGGGCGCTGAGCCCTCAGCCGGGCGTGATCCGTTCGAGTACCACCGGGCGCAGTTCCGGCGGCCCGGCGCTGTAGTCGACGGCGCCGATCAGCGCCTCCCTTGCCCTGGCGATCCGTTCCGGGGTGTCGGTGTGCAGGGTGAACAGCGGCTGGCCGGCGCTCACCCGCTCGCCGACCGCCGCATGCCAGGTGACCCCGGCAGCGGCCTGCACCTGCTCGCCCTGGACGGCGCGGCCAGCGCCCAGGCGCCAGGCGGCGAGCCCGACGGCCATCGCGTCCATCCTGGAGACATAGCCGGAGGCGTCCGCTGTGACCACTTCGGTGTGCCGCGCCGTCGGCAGAGGTGCGTCCGGGTCACCGCCCTGGGCCCGGATCATGGCCTTCCAGGAGTCCATTGCCCGCCCGGAGGCCAGCGCAGCGGCCGGGTCGGCATCGATGCCGGCGCAGGCCAGCATCTCGCGCGCCAGGGCCAGGGTCAGCTCGATGACGTCGGCGGGACCGCCGCCGGCCAGCACCTCGACCGACTCGGCCACCTCCAGCCCGTTGCCGGCGGTGCGGCCCAGCGGGGTGTCCATGTTGGTGATCAGGGCGACGGTGTTAACGCCGGCCGCCTTGCCGATGCCGACCATGGTCGTGGCCAGGGCCCGGGAGTCCTCGAGGGTCTTCATGAAGGCCCCGGCGCCGGTCTTGACGTCGAGGACGAGGGCCGCCGTACCTTCGGCGATCTTCTTGCTCATGATCGAGGCGGAGATCATCGGGATCGACTCGATGG
>CAYQXH010000183.1:0-4600 GCA_964421325.1 uncultured Propionibacteriaceae bacterium | reverse complement strand
GGCCTGCGGGTGGTCGAGTTCAACGCCCGTTTCGGCGACCCGGAGACCCAGCCGCTGCTCACCCGCCTGAAGACCCCGCTCGCCGAAGTGCTGCTGGCTGCGGCCACCGGCCGGCTCGCCGGTCACGCTCCACTGGAGTGGGGCAGCGGTGCTGCCGTCGGCGTGGTGATCGCTGCCGAGGGTTACCCGGAGTCGCCCCGCAAGGGCGACCCGATCACCGGAGCCGACGTCGAAGGCGTCTTCCACGCCGGCACGGCGCTCGACGCCGCGGGTCGGCTGGTCAGCGCCGGCGGCCGCGTCCTCACCGTCGTCGGCACCGGCGACGACCTGGCGGCCGCACGCGAGACCGCCTACGCCCAGGTGGCCCTGATCGACCTGCCCGGCGGCTTCCATCGCACCGACATCGCCCTCAAGGCCGCACAAAAGGGGACAGTCCCCTTTTCTGTGGCTGACATCGCCCCCGAGGCCGCACAAAAGGGGACTGTCCCCTTTCCTGCTCAGGAGAAGGCATGATCCCCAACGTCCTGGCCAACCGGTACGCCTCAGCCGCCATGCGCGAGATCTGGTCGCCCGAGGCGAAGATCGTCGCTGAGCGCCGGCTGTGGATCGCAGTGCTCCGGGCGCAGGCCGGGCTCGGCGTTGATTTCGGCGGCGACGATCCGGCCACCGTGATCGCCGACTACGAGGCGGTCACGGAGCAGGTCGACCTGGGCAGCATCGACGCGCGGGAGCGGGTCACCCGCCACGACGTGAAAGCACGGATCGAGGAGTTCAACGCCCTCGCCGGACACGAGCACGTGCACAAGGGCATGACCAGCCGCGACCTCACCGAGAACATCGAGCAGCGCCAGTTGCTCAGCTCCCTCGAACTGGTGCGGGAACGGATCGTCACGGTCGCCGTCAACCTGGCCCGGCTCGCCGTCCAGTACCGGGACCTGCCGATGGCCGGCCGCTCGCACAACGTCGCTGCCCAGACCACGACGCTCGGCAAGCGGTTCGCCTCAGCAGCGGACGAGCTGCTGGTCGCGTTCGCCCGTGTCGACGAGCTGATCGGACGCTACCCCGCCCGCGGCATCAAGGGCCCGATGGGCACCGGCCAGGACATGCTCGACCTGCTCGGCGGCGACCAGGCCAAACTGGCCGAACTGGAGCAGCGGGTCGCCGCCCACCTCGGCTTCGGTGGCGTGTTCACGGCGACCGGGCAGGTCTATCCGCGCTCCCTCGACTACGAGGTTCTCACCGCGCTGGTACAGGTGGCCGCCGGGCCGTCGAGCCTGGCCACCACGATCCGGCTGATGGCCGGCCAGGAACTGGTCACGGAGGGCTTCGCCGAGGGCCAGGTCGGGTCGTCGGCGATGCCGCACAAAATGAACACCCGCTCCTGCGAACGGGTCAACGGGCTGGCCGTTGTGCTGCGCGGCTACGCGTCGATGGCCGGCGAACTCGCCGGCAACCAGTGGAACGAGGGCGACGTCTCCTGCTCGGTGGTCCGGCGGGTCGCGCTCCCGGACGCCTGTTACGCCCTCGACGGCCTGTTCGAGACCTTCCTCACCGTCCTTGCCGAGTTCGGCGCCTTCCCCGCCGTGATCGAGGCCGAGCTGCAGCGCTTCCTGCCCTTCCTCACCACAACGAGGGTGCTGATGGCGGCCGTCCGGGCCGGCGTCGGACGCGAGACTGCGCACGAGGTGATCAAGGAGCACGCCGTTGCGGTGGCGCTGGGCATGCGGGCCGGGGGAGCCAATGACCTCTACGAGCGGCTGGCAGCGGACCCCCGCCTCGGCCTGACCAGGCAGCAGTTGGGCGGGATCGACCCGCTGGAGCTGACCGGGTCGGCGCGCAGCCAGGTCGACGTCATCGCTGCCCGGGTGGCGGCACTGGCCGCACGCTTCCCGGCCGGCGCCGCGTACCACCCGGGTGCCGTGTTGTGAGACCGGCCGGCCGGCGCGGCCGCCGGGTGGCGCGACGCGGGCGACCCTCGAGGCGGACGCTGGCCTGGGCCGGCTCGTTGCTGGGCGGGCTCGGTGTCGGCGCCGTTGTCACGGCGCTGGTCCTGGCGCAGGCACCGCCTCCGCCTCCCACCCTCCCGCCGCCGCCGGCCACGAGTGCTCCGGGCACCCCGAGCCCCGCCCCGACCCGGGGCGAGCCGGAGACCGGCGGCGTGCTGCGGGTGTACAGCAACAACATCGAGAACCTCGTCCGGAACGAGGCCGAAGGCGCCTGCTCGCGGGTCACCGAACTCGAGCACATCTCCTCGATGCTGGTCGACGACGCCGGGCGCGCCGGCACCGGGGACGTGGCTGCGCCCGACCTGCTGCTGCTCCAGCAGGTGGGGGGCGGCGCGCAGGCGCGGGCCTACGCCGACCGGCTGTCGGCCCGGTTCGGCTTCCCGGCCGGCACGTATCGGGTCATGGTCGCCTGGGAGGACCCGAAAGGGTGGGGTGTGACGCATGACTGCCGGGTCCGCGCCCTCGGCAACGAGAAGCGCAAGCAGACCAACGGGATCATCTACAACTCCCGCACCCTGACCCTCACCGACCAGGCCGTCTTCGCAGCCGGCTGGCTGCGGCCGGGCACGGCCTTCGCGAACGGCCGCGGGTGCACCGCCTACGGGCCGGAGAGCCGGGACGTCAAACCCAGCCGCACCCACAAGTGGCAGCGGACCACGGCCGTCGCCGCCCGGTTCACGATCAACGGGAGCGGGACCACCGTCTTCGCCGCCACCATGCACCTGCCCCACCAGAACCTCGTCCATGGCTGCGCCGGCTACCGGGACACCGGTGTCCGGGGCAGCGGCATCCGGCTGGACGAGGCAGCCACCAGGCTGCTGCGGCACTCGAAGCTGCGGGTGATCGGCATCGACGCCAACCGCACGCGGCTCGATCCGTCGGTGCTCGACGACTACGGGCTGACCGGCTACGGCAGCACGGACACGATCGGGCACATCAAGATCGACTACCTCTTCGTAAGGGGCGCCGTCCAGCCGTCCGCCATCGACCACACCGTGCCCGGCACCGACTCCGACCACCTCGCCCTCTACGGCTTCATCGACTATGGCCACGGCACGGGGAAGGCCTGAGCCACCCGTTAGGCTGGCGCCGTGCTCGACCAACCGATTCACGTGGGCAAGGTCCGCAGGCTTTACGCCTGGCCGCAGGACCGCTACCTGATGGTCGCCACCGATGCGATCTCAGCCTTCGACCATGTCCTGCCGACCGAGATCCCGGACAAGGGCAGGGTGCTCACCCAACTGTCGCTGTGGTGGTTCGACCAGCTGCAGTTCCCGAACCACGTCGTCTCGACCGAGGTACCAGCCGAGGTCGCCGGCCGGGCAGTGATCGTGGCGAAGCTCGACATGGTGCCGGTGGAGTGCGTCGCCCGCGGCTACCTGACCGGCTCGGGCTGGGCCGAGTACAGCGCTTCGGGCACGGTGTGCGGGATCCCGCTGCCGGCCGGCCTGCTGGACGGCTCGAAGCTGCCCGAACCGATCTTCACCCCGGCGATCAAGGCGCCGCTGGGGGAGCACGACGAGAACGTCGACTTCGCCACCATCGCCGGGTTGCACGGAGCCGACCTGGCCGGGCGGCTGAAGGAGGCGACGTTGGCGCTCTACAGCCGGGCGGCCGACCTGGCGGCCGAACGGGGCATCATCCTCGCCGACACCAAGTTCGAGTTCGGGTTGCGGGACGGCGAGCTGGTGCTCGCCGACGAGGTGCTGACGCCGGACTCCTCCCGGTTCTGGGACGCGGCTGCCTGGCAGCCCGGACGGAGCCTGCCCAGCTTCGACAAGCAGTACGTCCGGGACTGGCTGGCGCACGAATCCGGCTGGGACCGGGTCTCGCCGCCGCCCCCGTTGCCACCAGAGGTGGTCGCCGCCACCCGGGATCGCTACCTCGAGGCCTATCGGCGGCTCACCGGCCACCGGTTGGGGGCACCCGAGCCCCGCGCGGGCGGCTGAGTTTGCGGGCTGGGCCGGACCAGGGCCGGCCCGGGTCGCCGGTTAGACTCCCTGCATGGCCCGAGTGATCGTTGACGTGATGCCCAAGCCCGAAATCCTCGACCCGCAGGGCAAGGCCGTGACCGGGGCACTGCGCCGGCTCGGTTTCTCCGGGCTGTCGGTCCGGCAGGGCAAGCGGTTCGAGATCGAGGTGGACGGGGAGGTCACCCCGGAGCGCCTCGACGACATCCGCCGGCTGGCCGAGACCCTGCTGGCCAACACCGTCATCGAGTCCTTCGACGTCCGGACCGACCAGTGACCGCACGCGTCGGCGTGGTGACCTTCCCCGGATCGCTGGACGACACCGACGCGGCCCGCGCCGTCCGGCTGAGCGGTGCGGAGCCGGTGCCGCTGTGGCACGCCAGTGACACCTTCGATGTGGACGCTGTCATCCTGCCCGGCGGGTTCTCCTACGGCGACTACCTTCGCTGCGGCGCGATCGCGCGATACTCCCCGGTGATGGGCGAAGTGATCCGTCGGGCCGGCACCGGCATGCCGGTGCTGGGCATCTGCAACGGCTTCCAGGTGCTGTGCGAGGCCCACCTGCTGCCCGGGGCGCTGATCCGCAACGACCGGCGTACCTTCGTCTGCCGCGACCAGAAGCTG
>CAYQXH010000182.1:0-4657 GCA_964421325.1 uncultured Propionibacteriaceae bacterium | reverse complement strand
CTCAGAGTCGTTCGAGCAGTCCGGAGAGCAAGCCGCGCAGTCGGGGCTCGGCGGCCTTGCCTGCGGCGATCACCTCTGCGTGCTCCAGCGGGGTGGGGGAGATGCCGGCGGCGGCGTTGGTCACCAGCGAGATGCCCAGCACCTCCAGCCCGGCCTCGCGGGCCGCGATGGTCTCCAGCGTCGTCGACATGCCCACCAGGTCCCCGCCGAGGACCCGGGCCATCCGCACCTCGGCCGGGGTCTCGTACTGCGGGCCCCGGAACTGGACGTAGACGCCCTCGGCGAGCGTCGGGTCGACCTGCCTGGCCAGTTCCCGCAGCCGCGGCGCGTAGGCGTCGGTCAGGTCGATGAAGGTGGCCCCCTCGAGCGGGGTGGCCGAGGTCAGGTTGATGTGGTCACTGATCAGGACGGGGGTGCCCGGGCCCCAGGCCGGGTTCAGCCCGCCGCAGCCGTTGGTGAGGACGATCGCCCGCGCTCCGGCTGCTGCGGCCGTCCGGACGCCGTGGACGACCGGGGCAACGCCCCGGCCCTCATAGAAGTGGGTGCGCCCGGTGAACAGGGCGGCGACCCGCCCGGTGCCGGTGCGAAGGAGCCTGAGCGCGCCGCCGTGCCCGACGACGACCGGCTTGGCGAACCCCGGGATCTCGGCCAGCTCGCACTCGCCGATCGGCTCGCCCAGGCCGGACGCTGCCCCGGACCAGCCGGATCCGAGGACGAGGGCCACATCGATGCCGGGAAGGCCGAAGCGCTCCAGGATGGTCTTGGCGGCCAGTTCGGCCAGGGACTTCGGATCGGCTTCGGCGCTCACCTGATGACTATAACGACGGTCTCTGCTCCTGGTCAGCGGGATCCCCAACCCCAGCCCCCGCATCATCGGCCTCGACGACGTGGTAACTGGAGTGGACCTGCCGCGGCAGCCGGCGGATCACCACCAGCAGGGCTGCCAGCAGCCCGAGCCAGACCAGCAGCTGGCCGAAGTGCACCAGCTCCCTCGGGCCGGGCAGGTAGGCCCACATCATCAGGAGCAGGCCGAGGGCGACGAGCCCGAGCCCGGCGAGCAGCACCACCCGGGTCCGGCGACCGATCGGCCGGACGGTGCGGCGCTGCAGCATCACGATGCCGACGGCGAGCGAGAAGGACAGCGGCAGCGAGGACAGCTCGAGGAGCACCGACTGGGCCGGGTTGGCCTCCGGCAGGCCGATCAGGACCATGGCCACCCCGACGAGAACGCCGGCAACGGCAAGGACGGGGAGAACCAGGGTGCGCGGCACGCGCCGAGCTTAACGCCCCGGGCATTCGCTTCGGGTCGGTCGCCGGGCGTGCGAGAATCCCAGCGTGACGGACGTGGTGATCATCGGCGGTGGCCCCGGCGGCTACGAGGCGGCCCTGGTGGCCCGGCAACTTGGCGGCCGGGTGACCCTGGTCGAGCGTCGCGGTCTCGGCGGTTCGGCCGTCCTGACCGACGTGGTCCCGTCCAAGACCCTGATCGCTGCTGCAGAAGTGATGACCAAGATCCGCAGCGCTGAGGAGGTCGGCCTGCAACTGGTCACCGGCGAGGGGGGCCTCCGGGACGCCGTCGAGGTCGACCTCGGCAAGGTGCACGCCCGGATCCGCGCGCTGGCGCAGGCCCAGTCGGCCGACATCGCCGAACGGCTGCTCGGCGACGGCATCCGGATCATCGCCGGATCCGCGCGGCTGGACGGCTCGCAGCGGGTCATCGCCACCACCGCTGACGGCGAGGAGACCATTGCGGCCGACATCGTCCTGGTCGCCACCGGCGCCCGCCCGCGAGAGCTGGACACGGCGAGGCCGGACGGGGAACGGATCTTCACCTGGACCCAGATCTACGACCTCGACCGGGTTCCCGAGCACCTGATCGTGGTCGGTTCCGGCGTCACCGGCGCCGAGTTCGCCAGTGCCTACCAGGCGCTCGGCGTGCAGGTGACCCTGGTCTCCTCCCGGCACCAGGTGCTGCCCGGGCAGGACGACGACGCGGCCAGGGTGATCCAGCAGGTCTTCGAGGGCAGCGGGATGACCGTGCTCAACGGTAGCCGCGCGCTCGCAGCGACCCGTCGGGGGGACGAGGTCGTCGTCCAGCTGGCCGGCGGCGAGGAGGTGGTCGGCACCCACTGCCTGATGGCGGTCGGGGCCATCCCGAACACCGCCGGCCTCGGCCTCGCCGAGGCCGGGGTGGAGCTGTCGGCTTCCGGCCATGTCGTCGTCGACCGGGTATCGCGCACCACCGCCCGCGGGGTCTACGCGGCCGGCGACTGCACCGGTGTGAACGCCCTTGCCAGCGTGGCGGCCATGCAGGGCCGGATCGCGATGTGGCACTCCCTGGGCGACTCGGTGGCGCCGCTGGACCTGCGCACCGTCTCGGCGAACGTGTTCACTTCACCGGAGATCGCGACCGTCGGCTGCAGCCAGGCCGACATCGACTCCGGGGCGGTGCGCGGGCTCGCGATGATGCTCCCGCTCCGCGGCAATGCCCGGGCCAAGATGCAGGCGCTGACCGACGGCTTCGTGAAGATCTTCTGCCTGCCGACGACCGGCATCGTCGTCGGCGGGGTGGTGGTGGCGCCGTCGGCCTCCGAACTGATCCACCCGCTCTCCATCGCAGTGCGCAACAAGCTGACCGTCGACCAGCTGGCCGAGACGTTCACCGTCTACCCGTCACTGAGCGGCTCGGTGGCCGAGGCGGCCCGCCGCCTGCACGGCCACTCCGGCGAACAGGTGATCACCTACTAGTCCTGCGACCTCCGCCCCGCCACGTCCCGCCCGCCCCCGGAACCCTTCGGCGCCTTCCCGCTCCCGAAAGCGCCCCTTGCTCCCGGAATTCCGGGAGCAAGCGCACGTTTCGGGAGCGAGGGTGTGGACGGGGGGCGGCGGGGGCGGGGGGGCGGGGGCGGCCGGGGGGCTCAGCGACTGATCGAGCCCGGGTCGGCCAGCAGCGGCGCGAAGGCGAGGCCAGCAGCGCCTACCATCAGCAGGTCGGCGCCGAGCTCCGCCGGGGTGATCCGGACACCCTCGAGCGACGGCGCGAGGGTGGAGGCCGCAACGGCGCGTTCGAGCGCTTCCGGATCGTAGGCCTGCAGGGTGGCGAGGAACCCGCCGAGAGCCACCACCTGCGGGTTGAGCACGTTGATCACGGCTGCCAGGGCCGTGCCCAGGTGGCCGAGCTGGCGGGCCACGACAGCTGCCACCTTCGGGGACCGGTCGGCGAGCAGGGCGGCTTCGAACTGGCCGGGTTCGGCCCGGGTCAGGCCGATGGCCTCGAGCAGCTCTGCCCGGGTCACCTCCGCCTCCAGGGTGCCGGCGATGCCTGCGGAGTCGATGACGCCGGAGCTGGAGACCCGGATGTGGCCGAGTTCGCCGGCGTAGCCGGAGGCACCCCCCAGCGGGATACCCGCCGAGATGACCCCGCCGCCGATGCCGGAGGCGCCCCCGTTGAGGTAGATCAGGTGGTCCTTGTCGCGCCCCGCCCCGAACTCGTGCTCGGCGAGGGCGCCGAGGGCTGCGTCGTTGGCCACCCGGACGGGGTAGCCGGTGGCTGCTGCCAGGGGTTCGCCGAGGGGTTCGTCGTGCCAGCCGAGGTGGGGGGCGTTGCGCACCACGCCGTCCTCGGTGCGGACCTGGCCGGGGACGGCCACGCCGATGCCGGCGACCAGGAGGCCGTCCAGCTCCACCTGCATGCCCGAGATCACTGCAGCGGTGATGCTGAGCACCTCCGTCGCTGTCGGGATCCGGTCGTACTCGTGCCGGATCACCCGGCGCACCTGACCGTCCAGTCCGACCAGGCCGATGGTGAGGACGTCGATCTCCGGGTTGACCGCGATCGCGGTAACCTCCGGCCGGATGCCCACCACCGGGCTCGGCCGGCCGACCAGGCCGAGGGAGTCGGGATCACGCTCCTCGGCGAGACCGAGCTCGACCAGGTCGGTGACCAGGCTGGCGATCGTCGACCGGTTCCGGCCCGTGCGCTTGCTCAGCCCGGCCCGGGACACCGGACCGGAGCGGTAGAGGATGCCGAGGGTCGCCGACAGGTTCGATCGTCGGACATCCTCGGTCGTCCCGGCGCCGATGGTCACCGGCCGTCACCTCGCTCGTCCCTTGCAGAATTCCGTGCCGAGGCTATCGCGCTTCAGCCCCGCCCGATCTCACCGACCGCCGCGCCGCTTGTTGATCAGGTCGAAGGCCACCGCCAGCAGCAGCACCAGCCCCTTGATCGCCATCTGCCAGGCCGCGTCGACGGAGAGGATGGACAGGCCCATGTTGAGCACGCCCATCACCAGGCCACCGATCATCGCCCCGGTGACGGTGCCGACACCGCCCTGCACCGCTGCGCCGCCGATGAACACTGCAGCGATCGCGTCGAGTTCGTAGTTCTGGCCGGCGGAGGCCACGGCGCTCCCGGCGCGCGAGGTGCTGACGACACCGGCCAGTGCTGCCAGCATCCCGATGTTCACGAACAGGGCGAAGTTGACCCGCCTGGTCTTGACGCCGCTCATGACGGCTGCGAAGAGGTTGCCGCCCATGGCGTAGACGTGGCGCCCGAAGACCGATCGGTTCAGCAGGAAGTTGTAGGCAAGGATCAGCGCGGCCAGGATGATCAGGATGATCGGGGTGCCGGAGTAGTTGGCCAGCTGCCAGCACACGC
>CAYQXH010000181.1:0-4679 GCA_964421325.1 uncultured Propionibacteriaceae bacterium | reverse complement strand
CCGGCGGCACCAAGCCCGCGACGGTGGAGACCGGCCTCCAGATCCAGGTGCCGCTGTTCATCACGAACGGCGAGCGCGTCAAGGTGGACACCCGCGACGGCAGCTACCTCGGTCGGGTCTGAGTGGCCGAGTCCGGTTCGGCCAAACGGGTACCAACCCGCACCAAGGCCCGCAAGCGCGCCCTGGACATCCTCTTCGAGGCCGACCTTCGTGGCCTGCCCGTCGGTGACGTCCTGGCTGCGCACACCGAGCAGGCCGACCCGCCGGTCCGCGAGTTCACAGCCCAGCTGGTCAACGGGGTCACGGCCAACCAGGCCGAGATCGACGGTCTCGTAGCCGCGCACCTGCCGTCCGGCTGGACGCTGGACCGGATGCCGCGCGTCGACCGGAACCTGGCCCGGATGACCGTCTTCGAGGCACTGCACACCGAGACCGACCCTGCGGTCGCCCTCGCCGAGTGCGTCCTGCTGGCCACCGAGTTGTCCACCGACGACTCCCCGGGGCTGCTGAACGGAGTCCTGGCAGCCGTCCTGCGGGACTCCCGGCCGGCGGTCTAGCCCAGTTGGGCGTCTCCGGAGAGCACTCTGCAGCTTTGCTAAGGTCATTCCGGTCGGGTACCTGACCGCACCCGCGAGTGAGAAGGACAGTCCATGCCCAGCAGCCTCTTCTCCGCCATGCAGGTCCCGGCACTACTCGTGCTGGAGGACGGCAGGTCGTTCCGGGGCATTTCCTTCGGCGCCACCGGCGAGACCTTCGGGGAGGCCGTCTTCGCCACCGGAATGTCCGGCTACCAGGAGACCCTCACCGACCCGAGCTACCACCGCCAGGTCGTCGTGGCGACGGCACCGCACATCGGCAACACCGGCTGGAACGACGAGGACGACGAGTCGGGCCAGATCTGGGTGGCCGGCTACGTGGTCCGCGACCTGTCCCGGGTGCGCTCGAACTGGCGCTCGAACCGCTCGCTGGACACCGAGCTGCGCTCGCAGGGGGTCGTCGGCATCGCAGAGGTGGACACCCGCGCGCTGACCCGGCACCTGCGGGAACGCGGCGCGATGCGGGTCGGGATCTCCACGGAGGAACTCGATCCGGCAAGGCTGCACGCCAAGGTGCTGCAGGCCCCGCAGATGGCCGGGGCCAACCTCGTCTCCGACGTCACCGTGACGGAGGCCGAGGTGACACCGGCGCTGGGCGACAAGCTGTTCACCGTGGCGGCGATCGACCTCGGGATCAAGGACATGACGCCGGTCCGCATGTCCCAGCGAGGCATCGAGGTCCACGTCCTGCCGGCCGGGATCGGCATCGGGGCGGTCAAGGAACTCCAGCCCGACGGGGTGTTCTTCTCCAACGGCCCCGGTGACCCGGCGGCGGCGGACGAGGCGGTGGCCCTGCTGGAGCAGGTGCTCGACGCCGGCCTGCCCTTCTTCGGCATCTGCTTCGGCAACCAGATCTTCGGACGCGCACTGGGTTTCGGCACGTTCAAGCTGAAGTACGGCCATCGCGGCATCAACCAGCCGGTGATGGACCTGAACACCAGGAAGGTCGAGATCACGGCCCAGAACCACGGCTTCGCCGTCGACGCGCCGATCGACACCCCCACAGCCACCCGTTGGGGTGAGGCGAGGGTCTCGCACATCTGCCTCAACGACGACGTGGTCGAGGGCCTCGAGCTGCGCGCCCCGGACGGGCGACTGCTCGGCTTCTCCGTCCAGTACCACCCGGAGGCCGCGGCCGGCCCCCACGACTCCGCCTACCTTTTCGACCGCTTCGTGGACATGATGGCTGCCCGGGTCCCGACAGGCTCGACCGCCGGAGACAAGAGGAACGCCTGATGCCACGCCGTACCGACATCAACTCGATCCTCGTGATCGGCTCCGGGCCGATCGTGATCGGCCAGGCCTGCGAGTTCGACTACTCCGGCACCCAGGCCTGCCGGGTGCTGCGCGAGGAGGGCTACCGCGTCATCCTGGTGAACTCGAACCCGGCGACGATCATGACCGACCCCGAGTTCGCGGACGCCACCTACATCGAGCCGATCCAGCCCGGCTACCTCGAACAGGTGATCGCGCTGGAACGCCCGGACGCCCTGCTGGCCACCCTCGGCGGCCAGACCGCCCTGAACGCAGCCGTGGCGCTGCACAACTTGGGGGTGCTGGAGAAGTACGGCGTCGAGCTGATCGGTGCCTCGATCGAGGCGATCCAGAAGGGTGAGGACCGGGAGAAGTTCAAGGAGATCGTCAAGTCCCTCGACGTGCCCGGCGTCCATCCGGAGGCCGCCCGCTCGGCGATCTGCCACTCCATGGAAGAGGTGATCGCCGCGGCGGAGCACCTGGGTTACCCGGTGGTGGTGCGGCCGTCCTTCACCATGGGTGGCGTCGGTTCGGGCTTCGCCCACGACGAGGCCGAGCTGCGCCGGATCGCCGGCAGCGGCCTGACGGCCAGCCCGACCACGGAGGTGCTGATCGAGGAGTCGGTGCTCGGCTGGAAGGAGTACGAGCTGGAGGTGATGCGCGACAAGGCCGACAACGTGGTCATCGTCTGCAGCATCGAGAACCTCGACCCGATGGGGGTGCACACCGGCGACTCGATCACGGTCGCCCCGGCGATGACGCTCACCGACCGGGAGTACCAGTCGATGCGCGACGTCGGCATCGCAGTGATCCGCGCTGTCGGGGTGGACACAGGCGGCTGCAACATCCAGTTCGCGATCAACCCGGACAACGGCCGGATGATCGTGATCGAGATGAACCCGCGGGTCTCCCGCTCGTCTGCGCTGGCCTCGAAGGCCACCGGCTTCCCGATCGCCAAGATCGCAGCCAAGGTGGCCGTCGGCTACACCCTGGACGAGATTCCCAACGACATCACAGCCGAGACCCCGGCCTCCTTCGAGCCCAGCCTCGACTACGTCGTGGTCAAGGCGCCCCGCTTCGCCTTCGAGAAGTTCCCGACGGCCGACTCCACGCTGACCACGCACATGAAGAGCGTCGGCGAGGCGATGGCCATCGGCCGCAATTTCACCGAGGCGCTCGGCAAGGCGCTGCGCTCGCTTGAGGACTCGAAGGCCGGCTTCGACTTCACCTCGCCGATCACGGCCACCCTCGACGAGCTCCTGGTCAGCATGGCGCGTCCGCACGACGGTCGCCTCAGCGTTGTGATGGACGCCTACCGGCTGGGCGCGACCCCGGCGCAGTTGTACGAGGCGACCAGGATCGACCCGTGGTTCCTCGACCAGCTGCAGCTGATCTTCGAGGTGGCCGAGCGGGTCCGCACCGCGCCCGAGCTGACCGCTGACATCCTTCGGCTGGGCAAGCGGCACGGCCTCTCCGACACCCAGATCGCGAAACTCCGGAACCTGTCGACCGACGTCATCCGCGGGGTCCGGTGGGCGCTCGGCGTCCGGCCGGTCTTCAAGACCGTCGACACCTGCGCAGCGGAGTTCGCAGCCCACACCCCCTACCACTACTCCACCTACGACGAGGAGACCGAGGTCGAGCCGCGCACCAAGCCTGCGGTGCTGATCCTCGGCAGCGGCCCCAACCGGATCGGCCAGGGGATCGAGTTCGACTACTCCTGCGTCCATGCGGCCATGGCGCTGCGGGAGGCCGGCTACGAGGCCGTGATGGTCAACTGCAACCCCGAGACCGTCTCCACCGACTACGACACCTCCGACCGGCTGTACTTCGAGCCGCTGACGCTGGAGGACGTGCTCGAGGTCTACCACGCGGAGGCCTGCGCCGGTCCGGTGGCCGGGGTGATCGTCCAGCTCGGCGGGCAGACCCCGCTGAAGCTCGCCCAGGCACTCAAGGATGCCGGCGTGCCGATCGTCGGGACGCCGCCGGAGGCCATCAACCTCGCGGAGGAACGCGGCGCGTTCGGCAAGGTGCTCGAGGAGGCCGGTCTCACCGCGCCCGCCTACGGGATGGCGACCTCAGCCGAGCACGCCCTCGATATCGCCCACGAGATCGGCTACCCGGTGCTGGTCCGGCCGTCCTACGTGCTCGGTGGCCGTGGCATGGAGATCGTCTACGACGACGCCTCCCTGGCCGGCTACATCGCGAGGGCGACCGACATCACGCCGTCGCACCCGGTGCTGGTCGACCGCTTCCTCGACGATGCGATCGAGATCGACGTGGACGCCCTTTACGACGGCACCGAGCTGTACCTGGGTGGCGTGATGGAGCACATCGAGGAGGCCGGGATCCACTCCGGCGACTCGGCCTGCTCGCTGCCGCCGATCACGCTCGGCAACGAGGTGGTCGACCAGATCCGCAGCTCGACAGAGGCGATCGCCCGCGGGGTCGGGGTGCTGGGCCTGCTCAACATCCAGTACGCCCTGCTCGGCGACATCCTCTACGTCCTGGAGGCCAACCCGCGTGCCTCCCGCACCGTCCCGTTCGTTTCCAAGGCCACCGACACCCCGCTGGCGAAGGCTGCCACCCGGATCTCGCTCGGCGCGACCATCGCAGAGCTGCGGGCAGAGGGCATGCTGCGCACCGGCATGGACGGCACCGCGACCCTGCACTCGGCCCCGATCGCGGTGAAGGAGGCCGTGATGCCGTTCAACCGGTTCCGCACGGCCGACGGCTCCTGGGTGGACACCCTGCTGGGGCCGGAGATGAAGTCGACCGGCGAGGTGATGGGGCTGGACGTGACCTTCGGCACGGCCTTCGCCAAGAGCC
>CAYQXH010000180.1:0-4696 GCA_964421325.1 uncultured Propionibacteriaceae bacterium | reverse complement strand
AGCCCGGCTTCCACTCCTGGGTCTCCGGATCGAAGCCCTCGGGGTAGATGTAGTTGCCCGCATCGTCGTAGGAGGCGGACATGCCGTACAGGGCCGGATCGAAGTCGTCGGCAGCGATGTCGACACCCTCGTTGGCCTGCTTGAGGCTCAGCGAGATGCGGCGACGCTCGAGGTCGATGTCGATGATCTTGACCATGACCTCGTCGTTGACGGTGACGACCTGCTCCGGGATCTCCACGTGGCGCTCGGCCAGCTCTGAGACGTGGACCAGACCCTCAATGCCCTCTTCGACCCGCACGAACGCACCGAACGGCACCAGCTTGGTGACCTTGCCGGGCACGATCTGGCCGATCTGGTGGGTCCGGGCGAAGGTCTGCCACGGATCCTCCTGGGTCGCCTTCAGCGACAGCGAGACACGCTCGCGGTCCATGTCGACGTCCAGTACCTCGACGGTGACCTCGTCGCCGACCTCGACAACCTCGGACGGGTGGTCGATGTGCTTCCAGGACAGCTCGGAGACGTGCACGAGGCCGTCCACGCCGCCGAGATCGACGAACGCGCCGAAGTTGACGATCGAGGACACCACACCCTTGCGGATGGCGCCCTTGGTGAGCTGGTTGAGGAACTCGCTGCGCACCTCGGACTGGGTCTGCTCCAGCCAGGCGCGGCGGGACAGCACCACGTTGTTGCGGTTCTTGTCGAGCTCGATGATCTTGGCCTCGAGCTCCATGCCAACGTAGGGCTGCAGGTCGCGCACCCGGCGCATCTCCACCAGCGAAGCCGGCAGGAAGCCGCGCAGGCCGATGTCGATGATCAGGCCGCCCTTGACAACCTCGATGACGCGGCCGGTGACCACGCCGTCCTCTTCCTTGACCTTCTCGATCGTGCCCCAGGCGCGCTCGTACTGTGCGCGCTTCTTGGACAGGATCAGACGGCCTTCCTTGTCCTCCTTGGTCTGGACCAGGGCCTCGATCACGTCGCCGACGCTGACCACATCAAAGGGGTCGACGTCATGCTTGATGGAGAGTTCCTTGGAGGGGATGACGCCCTCGGTCTTGTAGCCGATGTCGAGCAGGACCTCGTCCCGATCGACCTTGACCACGGTTCCGGTGACGATGTCGCCGTCATTGAAGTACTTGATGGTCGCGTCGACCGCTGCCAGGAAAGCTTCGGCTGAGTCGAAATCGTCGAACGCGACGGTAGCTGCCTCGGGAGAAGAGGTCATGTAGTAGGGCTCCGATGGGTTGATGAATGAAGGTTGTGGACGCACGCCGACCGCCACTTCATCGACAGGGGAACCAAACTGACGTCTGGGAAACCGTCAAGAAAGCATGCCGACCGCCAGGTCTGAGGTCAGGCCGGTCGTAGTGCAACCGTCAGCCTAGCTTTTGCGTCGAGGGAGGGTCAATCTGGGCACCCCGTCCGGGATACTGTATGAAGCGACCCTGAGGAGGACCATGAGCGGCACTGCCGAGATTCACGATGCGACACTGACCCCGACCAAGCTCGAGTTGCTCGCCGGCTGGCTGCCGGCACAGGAGTGGTTCGTCGGCGACTCCGAGGACCTGGCGCGGGTGGCTTCGTACCGGTTCGTCGACCCGGACGGCGAGGTCGGCATCGAAACCCTCCTGGTGAGCTCGCAGGGAATCACCTACCAGGTGCCGCTGACCTACCGTTCCGAGCCCCTGGACGAGGCCGACGATTCCCTGATCGGCACCCTGGATCATTCCGTGCTCGGCACCCGGTACGTCTACGACGCCGTGGGCGACCCGGTGTACATGGTCGAGCTGATGCGGGTGATCCACGAGGGCGACACCGAGGCCGACCTCACCCAGGGCGAGAAGACCATGACCGTCGAGGGTTCCGGCATCGTCCCGGTGTCGAACGCCGCCGGTGAGTCGATGCGCGTGGTCCGCGTCCTGGACGGCCAGCACGTGCCCGGCGCCCGGACGCCGCTTGGCACGCTGACCGGCAAGTGGGTCGTCGACGGCGCCGAGGTCGAGCAGATCCTGGCCGTCCTGCGCTGAGCGATCCTGCACCCCGGGTGCAGGCAGGAAGAACGGAACGAGCGGTGGGGTGCGTGCACTCCACCGCTCGTCGCGTTGACCGGGAAGTGTCGGAGTGACGCCCTAGAATAGAACACGTGAACGATTCCAGTGCCGCCGAGTCGGCCCGCCTGCTGGCGGTGTTCGAGGCGCAGGCGCGGGCAGAGGTTGCGGCGGCCGTCGCGATCGCCGAGATCGCGGAGGCGCACGCGTGGACGGCCGATGCGCCGTTCGACGTGATCGGCACGCGGCCGGTGCGGATCGGCGCCGACGGTACGGCGCTGGTGGACGAGTTCCTGCCGCTGGAGGTGGCCACGGCGAAGGGCATCTCGGTCGCGTCGGCCACCTGGCTGATCCGTGACGTGGTGAACCTGAAGGCCCGGCACCCGCTGCTGTGGTTCCAGGCGACGAAGGGGCTGGTGCCGATGTGGCGCGCCTGCCAGCTCGCAGCAGAGGTGGCCCGGTTCGACCTCACCCTCGAGCAGGCACAGGCGCTCGATGAGCGGTTGGCGCCCAAGGTGCCCACGCTGCCGTGGCGGCGGGTGCTGCAGCTGGCCCGCGGGCTGGTCGCCGAGATCGCAGCCGCGAAGGTCGCGGCCCTGCAGGAGCAGGCGCGCGCGGCCCGGTTCGTGCGAAAGCTCCCGACCGATGACCCCAGCGTCGCCTACATCTCCGCCCGGGTCGACACTCCGGACGCGATCGTCTTCGACGCCATGGTCGACCGGGTCGCCGACCTCCTCGGCGAGCGCGGCGACACCGATCCCAAGGACGTCCGCCGCGCCAAGGCGATCGGCGTGCTCGCCACCCCGGCCCGGGCCCAGCTGATGCTCGCCGAGGCGGCCGGTCGGCACGGCCCGGTCAGCTCCACCGATCCGCGGCTGCTGCCGGAGGCCTGCGTGTACGTCCACGTCGCAGAGGAGACCCTGCTGCACGGGCGCGGCACCGCACGAGTCGAGGGAGTCGGTCCCCTGGCCGCGACCATGCTGGCGCACCTGGTGGGCCACAACCGGATCCGGGTGACCCCGGTGATCCGGCCCTACGCCGAGGTCGCCGTCGACTCCTACGAGATCCCCGAACCGATCCGCCGCCAGGTGCTGTTGCGCGACACCTACGAGGTGTTCCCCTTCTCCTCCCGAACGGCCCGCGCCGGCGACCTGGACCACACCATCCCCTATCGGCCCGGCGGGAAGAGCCAGACCCGGGCCAGCAACCTCGGTTCCCTTTGGCGCAGGTCCCACCGGGCCAAGACCCACGCCGGCTGGGCACTCGAGCAGACCAGGCCGGGCATCTTCTGGTGGACCACACCGGCGGGCGCCCGGTACCGGGTCACCCCCAACGGCACCAGCCGGCACTTCACGAACCCTCGGCACCGTGCTTTCGACGAGGCGCTCTGGAAGTCCGACCACGAACTCGGGCCGACTACGCCTCCGTGAGCCTGAAGCCGAGCACGGGCCCGGCCTCCCACTCGTCGAACGGGTCGTCGGCGACGGCTTCGCGTGCCAGGTGGACGGAGGCCTGGAACGCCGCCTCCGACTCCCAGATCGCCAGGCCCATCAGCACGTCCTGTTCGGCATCGTGCAGGGTGTTGACCGAGACCAGCCCGGGAGCGCCGGCGATCGCGGCACCGTAGCGGTGCATGGACGCGATCAGCTCTTCGCGCTTGCCCGGTGCCGGGTGATGGATGGAAACGCTGTAGTACACAACCCCTCCTCGGATCAGTGCGCAGCCTCGTGCCAGGATCGACCAACACCAACGGAGACCTCAAGGGGCACGGCCATCTCCACGGCGTGGCCCATCTTGTCCCGGACGAGCGCCTCGAACTCCGCCCGCTCCCCCGGCGCGATCTCGAAGACCAGTTCGTCGTGCACCTGGAGCAGCATGCGGCTGCGCAGCCCGCGTTGGGCGATCGCCGTCTCCACGTCGAGCATCGCCACCTTGATGATGTCGGCGGCCGAGCCCTGGATCGGCGCGTTCAGGGCTGCCCGCTCGGCCATCTCGCGGCGCTGCCGGTTGGAGGAGGTCAGGTCGGGCAGGTAGCGGCGCCGGCCGAGGACGGTCTCGGTGAAGCCGGTACGCCTGGCCGTGGCCACGATCTCCTGCAGGTAGTCGCGAACGTGCCCGAAGCGCTCGAAGTACTCCTCCATCAGGCCGCGCGCCTCGGAGACCTCGATCTTCAGCTGCTGGCTGAGCCCGAAGGCGCTCAGGCCGTAGGCCAGCCCGTAGTTCATCGCCTTGATCTTGGCCCGCTGGGCTCCGCTGACCTGGTCGGCTGCGACCCCGAACACCCGCGAGGCCATGATCGTGTGGAAGTCCTGCCCGGAAGCGAAGGCCTCGGTCAGGCCGGCGTCCTCGGACTGGTCGGCCATGATCCGCATCTCGATCTGCGAGTAGTCGGCGGTGAGCAGGGTCTCGTAACCGGCGCCGACGACGAAGGCCTCCCGGATGCGGCGACCGGCCTCGGTGCGGATCGGGATGTTCTGCAGGTTCGGGTCGGTCGAGGACAGGCGGCCGGTGGCGGCGATGGTCTGCACGTAGGTGGTGTGGATCCGGCCGTCGTCGGCGACCGACTTCAGCAGCCCGTCAACGGTCTGCCGCAACCGGATCTGGTCGCGGTGGCGCAGCAGGTGGGCGAGGAACGGGTGCTCGGTCTT
>CAYQXH010000179.1:0-4725 GCA_964421325.1 uncultured Propionibacteriaceae bacterium | reverse complement strand
ATCACCGACGGCATGCTGCGCCTCAGCCTCGGGGTCGAGGAGCCGGCCGACCTGGTCGCAGACCTCCGAGCCGGGCTGGATCGGGCCCTGGCCGCCGGCTGAAGTCGTCCTGCCCCCCGGCCGGAGGCCTCGCGCTGGGCAGGCCCGGCTCCTACTCTGGGCCCATGGGCAACTTCTCAGAGCTCCTCGGAGCACAGATCAAGAACGAGTTCGCAGCTTCGCAGCAGTACGCAGCGGTGGCCGTCTGGTTCGCGCGCCAGGACCTGCCGCAGCTCGCGCGCTACTTCTACCGGCAGTCCCTCGAGGAGCGCAACCACGCGATGATGCTGGTCCAGTACATGCTGGACCGCGACATCCCCGTCGAAATCCCCGGCATCGACCCGGTCCGCAACGACTTCGCGACGGCGACCGAGCCCATCGCCCTGGCGCTGGCGCAGGAGAAGCAGGTGACCGCCGACATCGAGGCACTGTTCACGGCTGCCCGCAGCGAGGGCAACCCGATCGGTGAGCAGTTCATGCTCTGGTTCCTCAAGGAACAGGTTGAGGAGGTCGCATCGATGACCACCCTGCTCAACGTCGCCGAGCGGGCCGGGCACAACCTGTTCGACCTCGAGAACTACGTCGCCAGGGAACAGATCGGCGACGGCGGCCACGACTCCTCGGCCCCCCAGGCGGCCGGGGGCATCCTCTGACGGCGGCCCGAAGTCGTCGACCGTCGCCAGGGCGTACCGGGAACCCGAACCGGCCGGAGTCATCGGGACCAGGGGCCGCAACGGAACCCTCGTCGCCGTGCAGGGAGCCGACCGGAACAGGGCCGCCGACCCGGCCACGACCGCCTACGTCGGGCGACTGCGCGCGCTGGGGATCACCGCAGGGGAAGCCGTCCGGCCCGTCCGGGAGGCTCGCCTAGCGGCCGAACAGCGCCCTGATGAAGAACACCAGGTTCGCCGGACGCTCGGCGAGCCTGCGGATGAAGTAGCCCCACCAGTCGGTGCCGAAGGGGACGTAGACCCGGACCCGCTCGCCACTGGCCGCCAGGCGGCGCTGCTCGTCGCTGCGGATTCCGTAGAGCAACTGGAACTCGTAGGTGCCGGGCTCGCTACCAGCCTGGCGGGCCAGCTCCGTGACCGCTGCGATCATCTCCGGGTCATGGGTGGCCAGCATCGGGTAACCCTCGCCGGCCAGCAGGGTCCGGGCCGCTGCAACATAGGCTGTGGAGACCTCCTCGCGGCCCTGCAGGGCGACCTCGGCCGGCTCGGCGTAGGCGCCCTTGCACAACCGGACCCGGGACCCGGGGCCGGCCAGCACGGCGCAGTCCTCGATGGTGCGGTGGAGGTAGGCCTGGAGCACCCCGCCGGTGTCCGGGTACAGCCGCCGCACCTCGGCAAGGATGCCGAGCGTGGTGTCGGTGGTGGTGTGGTCCTCCGCGTCGACGGTGACGGTCGTGCCGACGGCCGTTGCCGCCGCGCAGATCGCCAGGGTGTGCTCGAGGGCGAGGCTCCGGCCGTCCGGCAGGCCGACGCCCAGCGCGGTCAGCTTCACCGAAACCTCTGCGGTCCCGGCCAGTCCGGCCGCCGCCAGCTGGGCCAGCAGGTCGAGGTAGCCGTCGCGGATGGCCGCGGCCTGTGCCGGGCTGGTGGTGTCCTCGCCGAGGTAGTCGATGCTGGCCAGCAGGCCGTCAGCCGCCAGCGACCGGACGGCGTCGAGGCAGTCGGCCACGGTCTCGCCGGGGACGAAACGGGCGACGACGGCAGCCGTCATCGGTAGCCGGACGGCAAGCGCCTTGAAGCGCTCGCTGCGGGCCAGTCCGAGGAGCAGGTTGCGGAGCGGGAGGTCGAGCGAGGTCATCGAGTACTTACCAGGTCTTCCACGAGTTCTGCGGTCAGGTCGTCAAGGGAATCCAGCACGACGTCAGCCAGGGCGAGGGTCGATGCCGGTGGCGGGTTGAAGTGCGGCGGGATCGCCACGATCTTCAGCCCGGCGGCGTGGGCGGAGAGGATGCCGTTGTGGGCGTCCTCCACAGCCACTGCAAGTTCGGGTTCGACCCCGATCCGGCGGCAGACCTCGAGGTAGACGTCCGGGGCGGGCTTGCCGGCTCCATCCAGCTCCTCCGTGCTCAGCGTGGTCACGAACAGCTCGGCGATCCCCATGGCAGCCACGGCTGCATCGATCAGAACCCGCGGCGAGGAGCTGGCCAGGCCGATCGGTCCGCGGGCGTGCATCCGGTGCACTGCCGCCACTGCCCCGGGCAGGATGTCGAGGCCGCGCGCGTACGCCGCCACCATTCCCTCGATCGTCCGCCTGGCCGCGTCCTCTGCAGTGCCGGCCAGGCCGACGACATCGCTGAGGTAGGCCGACCACTGCTGGGTGGACATGCCCATCATCGCCCGGGACGCCTCCTCCGGCCACGGCAGGCCCTCGGCGTCGGCCAGCCCGCGGCGCACCACGTCCCAGATGTGCTCGGTGTCGGTCAGGGTCCCGTCCATGTCGAACACCACGGCTGTCATGGCGGCATTCTCCCGCGTGCTGCCGATCCCGGCGAAATCGGCCCGGCTCTGGATACGATCGCGGACGTGGAGCAAGCGGTCCGGTCACAGGTGAGCCTCTGGGTCGACCCGAGGTCGTTGCGGTCCCGCCCGGCGTCGCCGGTGCAGCAGCACACGCTCCGACCGGTCGGTCTCTCGCCGCTGGACGCCCTGATCGCAACCCCGCCGGACCCCGTCGGCGTGCTGTTCTACTTCCCCGGGTTCAACACCCCGCTGGGTCCCTGGGAGATCGAGAAGTGCGCCCATCTCGCCGACTCGACGTCGTTGACGGTCGTGCTCACCGAGATCCCGGGCATGAGCCGGTTCCGCGACTCGATCCCGAGGGCGGTCCGCAAGGACATGCTGGGTGGCCGGGTGGAGTCCTGGGCCGACCTCAACCTCGCCTACATCGCCGAGGCGATGCGGGTCGGCGACGTGCGCCATCCGGAGTACATGCAGGTTCTGGGCTACTCCACCGGCTGCTCGCTGGCGGTCGCGTCGCTGCCGGTGCTCGGCGGCTGGGGCCCGATCGAAGGGCTCAACCTGGTTGAGCCGGTGGCCATCTCGCAGCGCAACGTGGCGTCCCTGCAGGCCCACAACCTGGCCGACTGGGGACGCATGGGCGCCGTCCTTGCCACCAACCGGGGCCACGACTGGGTGATGAGCGCCCGCCGCCGCCAGCGTCGGGAGCCGTCTGTGCACTACTCGGCCGTCGACCTGCTCGCCATCGGGCAGGTGCTCTCCTCCCAGGGCCTCCTCGAGGGCATGGCAGCTGCCGACCTGGCGACCTGTGCGCTGGTGCGCGGATCCCGCAGTTCGCTCTGCCGCCGGCCCGACTACGATCGGCTCCACGATTCGCTGGAACTCCGCGGTGTTCCGGGCCCGACCATCACGGTCGAGGGGATGGGTCACCAGCTCTGGCACTCCTTCCCGATCCTCATGCAGCTGACCCGCGCGATGCTGGGCGGGTCCGGACCGGGCAACTCAGGGAATACCCCCAGCTGACCCACAGTTGAGTCTGGTGAACTCAACAACAGAAGTTGAGCGTGTTAAGCTCAACCCTGTCCAAGTCTCAACCGGAGGTAGCAAACAATGGCACGAGCAGTCGGCATCGACCTCGGCACCACCAACTCTGTCGTCGCCGTCCTCGAGGGTGGCGAGCCCACTGTCATCCCCAACGCGGAGGGCGCCCGCACGACCCCTTCCGTGGTCGCGTTCGCCAAGGGCGGTGAAGTACTGGTCGGCGAGGTCGCCAAGCGTCAGGCCGTGACCAACATCGACCGCACCACCCGTTCGGTGAAGCGCCACATGGGCACCAACTGGAGCGTCGACATCGACGGCAAGAAGTACACCCCGCAGGAGATCTCCGCGCGCGTCCTGATGAAGCTGAAGCGCGACGCCGAGGCCTACCTCGGTGAGCCGGTGACGAACGCAGTGATCACCGTCCCGGCGTACTTCGGTGACGCCGAGCGCCAGGCCACGAAGGAAGCCGGCGAGATCGCCGGTCTCGTGGTCGACCGCATCATCAACGAGCCCACGGCAGCAGCCCTGGCCTACGGTCTCGACAAGGGCCATGCCGAGCAGACCATCCTGGTCTTCGACCTCGGCGGCGGCACCTTCGACGTCTCCCTGCTGGAGATCGCCGACGGCGTCTTCGAAGTGAAGGCGACCAAGGGCGACAACCGGCTCGGCGGCGACGACTGGGACCAGCGCGTCGTCGACTGGCTGGTGACCCAGTTCAAGAACAAGAACGGCATCGACCTGAGCAAGGACAAGATGGCCCGCCAGCGCCTCCAGGAGGCGGCCGAGCGCGCCAAGATCGAACTGTCCAGCGCGCAGGAGACCTCGATCAACCTGCCCTACATCACAGCAGGGGCCGACGGCCCGCTGCACCTGGACGAGAAGCTCTCCCGGGCCGAGTTCCAGCGGATGACCCAGGACCTCCTGGATCGTTGCCGGGCACCGTTCAACGCTGTGATCTCGGACGCGAAGAGCTCGATGGGCAAGATCGACCACGTGATCCTGGTGGGCGGTTCCACCCGCATGCCGGCCGTTGTCGACCTGGTCAAGGAACTCGGCGGCAAGGAGCCCAACAAGGGCGTCAACCCCGACGAGGTCGTTGCCCTCGGCGCCTCCCTGCAGGCCGGCGTGCTCAAGGGCGAGGTGAAGGACGTGCTGCTGCTGGACGTCACCCCGCTGA
>CAYQXH010000178.1:0-4764 GCA_964421325.1 uncultured Propionibacteriaceae bacterium | reverse complement strand
TGGGCTCTGGCATGAGCGCACATCGTATCCGTGCTTGTCAGTGGTGGTTTGGCGCTCCGATCCGTCCGTTCCAGATCTTGTCTGTCTCGTCCGTGTCACCGGCAGCGCTCGATGAACATTACGCAGTCGGCGGGTGGTGGTCAAATCGCCCCGGACCCCCGGGCGTGTCGTCAGTTCTCCACCGCCAGAGCACCGACGGTCTTGCGTCCGCGACGCACCACGACGAACCGGCCGTGGAGCAGGTCATCGGCTTCCAGGCGTGCGTCCGGGTCGGTCACCTTTGCATTGTTCAGGTAGGCACCGCCCTCCTCGATGGCGCGTCGGCCGGCCGACTTGGAGGCCACGACCCCGGCAGCCACCAGCAGCTCGACGACCGTCGGCAACTCCTCCCCCGTCCGCATCGGTGGAATGCCGAGTTCCGACACCACGGCCCGTAGCGTCGCCTCCGGGAGCCCGGCCAGGTCCTCCCGCCCGAACAACGCTGCGGCGGCCGCTGTGGCCGCCCTGCGCTCCGCTGGTGAATGCACCAGGTCGGTGATGTCGTCTGCCAGCGCTCGCTGGCCCACCCGCAGGTGCGGGGACTCCGCGGTCTGGCGGGTCAGCTCGGCGATCTCCTCGGCCGGGCGAGTGGTGAAGATCTTCAGGTAGGTCTCCACCATGGCGTCCTCGGAGTTCAGGAAGAACTGGTGGAACGCGTACGGGCTCGTCATGCTGGGATCCAGCCAGACGGTCCCCGACTCGGTCTTGCCGAACTTGGTCCCGTCCGCCTTGGTGAGCAGGGGCGTGGCCAGGGCGCTCACGCGGGCGCCCTCGGAGCGGCGGATCAGGTCAACGCCGGCGGTCAGGTTCCCCCACTGGTCGGAGCCGCCGGTCTGTAGCGTCACCTTGTGCCGGCGGAACAGCTCCAGGAAGTCCAGCGACTGCAGCAGGACGTAGGAGAACTCGGTGTAGGAGATCCCCGACTCCAGGCGCGCCTTCACGACTTCCCGATCGAGCATCCGGTTGACGCTGAAGTGCTTCCCCACGTCGCGGAGGAAGTCAAGGGTCGACAGCTCGGAGGTCCAGTCGTAGTTGTTCACGACGGTCGCCCCGGCCGGCCCGTCGAAGTCGACGAACCGGCTCACCTGGCCCCGGATGCGCTCCACCCACTCGCCGACCAGTTCCTTTGGGTTCAGGTTTCGTTCCGAACTCTGCTTCGGATCCCCGATCAGTCCGGTTGACCCGCCCACCAGGAGGTAGGGCTTGTGGCCGGCGGCCTGCAGGATCCGGACGAGCATCAGCTGCACGAGGTTGCCCATGTGGATGCTGGGTGCCGTCGGGTCGAACCCGACATAGAAGCTCACCTGGCCGGAATCGAGGGCGGCGCCGAGGGCGTCGGGGTCGGTGGAGTGGGCGACAAAGCCCCGCCAGGTCAGTTCGTCGAGTACGGCATTCACAACTCCAGAGCCTAACGGTGGGCCGACAGGCGCACCGAATGTCCAGCGGCCGCGGTCGCCGCAGGCTGGCCGGGCAGCGCAGCCAGGGCCGAGCGCAGCTCGGCGAGCTGCTCGACGACCCGTGCAGCAGCCGTTCCGCCGCGACCGTTGCGGGAAGCGACGGAGCCGGCAGCCGTGAGAACTTCGAGCACTGCCGGGGTGAGGTCGGGCGAGATCCCGGCCAGTTGCTCCGGGGTCAGGTCGGACAGCTCGATCCCCCGCGCCTCACAGAAGCGGACGCACGCGCCGGCGACCTCGTGGGCGCGGGCGAACGGCACCCGGTTGCGGACCAGCCAGTCGGCGACGTCGGTCGCCAGGGAGAAGCCGCGCGGCGCAAGGTCGGCCATCCGGGAGTGGCTGAAGGTGAGGGTGGCGACCATTCCGGTGACCGCAGGCAGCAGCACCCCCAGCTGGTCGAGCCCGTCGAAGACCGGCTCCTTGTCCTCCTGGAGGTCACGGTTGTAGGCCAGCGGCAGGCCCTTGCAGGTGGCCAGCAGCCCGGCGAGGTTCCCGATCAGCCGGCCGGCCTTGCCACGGGCGAGTTCGGCCACGTCCGGGTTCTTCTTCTGGGGCATGATCGAGGACCCGGTCGACCAGGCGTCGTCGAGGGTCGCGAAACCGAACTCGTGGGTGCACCAGAGGATCACGTCCTCGGCGAGGCGGGAGAGGTCGACCCCGATCTGGGCAAGGACGTAGGCCTCCTCCGTCACCAGGTCCCGGGCGGCCGTGCCGTCGATGCTGTTGGCCACCGAGCCGGCGAACCCGAGTTCCGCTGCGACCAGTTCCGGGTCGAGACCGAGCGATGTGCCGGCGAGCGCACCGGAGCCGTAGGGGCTGATGGCCAGCCTTGCGTCCAGGTCGCGCAGCCGCTGCAGGTCCCGCACCAGGGGCCAGGCGTGGGCCAGCAGGTGGTGGCTGAGCAGCACCGGCTGGGCCGACTGCAGGTGCGTTCGGCCGGGCATGACCGCGCCGAGGTTGGCCTCCGCCTGGCCGGCGAGGGCTGCGGCGAGCGCGCTCACGTCAGCTGCCAGGGTGCGGTTCGCGTCCCGCAGGTAGGCCCGGATCAAGGTGGCGATCTGGTCGTTCCGCGACCGGCCGGCGCGCAGCCGGCCACCGAGCTCGGCACCGACCCGCTCGATCAGGCCCCGCTCCAGGGAACCGTGCACGTCCTCGTCCGTCGGCGCCGGAAGGAAGGCACCGGCTGCGACGTCGGCGTCGAGGGCTGCCAGCCCTGCGGTCATCCGGTCCAGCTCGTCCTCGGTGAGCAGGCCGGCCGAACGCAGCGCCAGGGCGTGCGCCCGCGAGCCGGCCAGGTCGTGCCGGGCCAGCCGCCAGTCGAACTGGGTCGACCGGCTGAGGGCGAACATCGCCTCGGCCGGGCCGCCGGCGAACCGGCCGCCCCAGAGGCGGCCGGCATCTCCAGAATCGGTCATCGATGCCCTTTCAGCTGGTGTGCAGGTTGAGGAAGGCCTCGGCCATCGCCACTCCGCCATTGGGGTCGCGGGTCACGATGACCACAGTGTCGTCGCCGGCGATGCTACCCAGCACCGACTCCCAGCCGACCTTGTCGATCGCTGAGGCGAAGAACTGGGCTGCCCCCGGAGGGGTGCGCAGCACGCTAAGGTTCGCCGAACCCTCAGCGGACAGCAGCAGCTCGCCGCAGAGCCGGGTCAGCCGGGCAAGGGCAGCCGGCGTGCCCGGGGCGTGCTCGCCCGCCAGGAGGGCGTAGGCCAGCTCGCCGGTGGCCGTCCGCACCCGGACGGCGCCGAGTTCAAGCAGGTCCTTGCTGAGGGTGCCCTGGGAGACGGCGATGCCGTCGGCCACCAGGCGGGCGGCCAGCTCGGTCTGGCTGCGGATCGCCTCGCGCTCGATCAGCTCAGCGATCCGGGACTGGCGGGCGTTCTTGGTAACCGGCGTCCTCGACTCGGTCATCGGTACCCTCCGGCAGGCGCGGGGTGCGATTGGGCCAGCAAGCCGGGCAGGGCAGCGACGAACGTGTCCAGCTGGGCGTCGGTCACGATCAGCGGCGGGGCCAGCCGCAGGACGTCCGGCCGGGGCGCGTTGATCACGAAGCCGGCGTCGAGGGCGGCCTGGGCCACCGCCGGGGCGATCGGTTCGGCGAGCACCACCCCGCGCAGCAGGCCCCGGCCGCGGACGGCCCTGATCCCCGGATTGCCGAGGCCGAGCACCTGGGCTGCGAGCCGGTCACCGGCTTCGGTCGCACGCTGCAGCAGGCCGTCGCGCTCGATGATGCCGATCACGGCCAGGCCGGCGGCCGCCGCCACCGGGTTGCCGCCGAACGTGGTGCCGTGCGACCCGGGGCCGAGCAGGGAAGCCGCGGGGCCGGTCGCGACGCAGGCCCCGATCGGGAAGCCGTTGCCGAGACCCTTGGCGAAGGTGACGATGTCGGCCGTGACGCCGGAGTCCGAGCTGGCCAGCCACGCCCCGCAGCGGCCGATGCCGGTCTGCACCTCATCGACCCACAGCAGGGCGCCGGCTGCCGCCGTCAGTTCGCGGGCTGCCCGCAGGAAGCCCGAGGGGGGTTCGACCACCCCGTTCTCGCCCTGGATCGGTTCGAGGATCACGGCTGCGACGGTGTCGTCGAGCGCCGCGGCCAGCGCTGCTGCGTCGCCGTAGGGCACGAAGGTGACCTCTCCGGGCAACGGCTCGAACGGCTCCCGGTAGGCGGGGTTGGCGGTCAGGGCGAGCGCTCCGAGGCTGCGGCCGTGGAAGGCGCCGGTCATGGCGATCAGCCGTTTGCGACCGGTCATCCGGGTGATCTTGAAGCCGGCCTCGTTGGCCTCGGTGCCGGAGTTGGTGAAGAAGACCCGCGCCTCGAGGCCGGGCGCGTTCACCGTCGTGAAGGAAGCCAGCCGTTCGGCGAGCGCGATCTGGGTCGGCGTGGCGAAGAAGTTCGAGACGTGGCCGAGCGTGGACAGCTGCGCCGAGATCGCGCCCAGCACCTGCGGATGGGCGTGGCCGAGGGCGTTGACGGCCAGCCCGGCGAGCAGGTCGAGGTAGCGGCCGCCGTCGGCGTCCCACAGGTGCGCACCCTCGCCCCGGACGAACACCCGCTTCGGCGCGCCGAAGGTGTTCATCAGGGCGTGCCCGTACCGGGCGGTGAGCTCGGCCTGGCTTCCGGTGGTTGCGGCGACCGTCATGACACCAGCTCCTCGAGGGCCCGGTCGCCGAGCACCATCGTGCCGATGCCCTCGTCTGTGAAGATCTCCAGCAGCAGTGAGTGCGGCACCCTGCCGTCGATCACGGTTGCCTTCGGCACCCCGGCCTC
>CAYQXH010000177.1:0-4904 GCA_964421325.1 uncultured Propionibacteriaceae bacterium | reverse complement strand
CCTAACCGCCTGACCTCGACGGATCAGCCGTACACCACCCCGCTGGACTTGACCGGTCGAGGACGGTTCACCCTCGACGCTGGACCGTTTCGAGGCCGACTTCGCCGCCCATGAGCCCTACCGGCTGCGCGTCCCCAATGAGGGAGCCGACGGTCCCGGCTGGCACTACCTGAACTTCGCCGTGCCGGTGCTGGCCGGTACGTTCATCTGGCTGACAGCCCTGGACAACCCGAAGCCGGTTCCCGCACGTACAACCCTGCACGCCAATGGCGTCCGCAGGGTCGCCGGACTCGTGTTCGCCTGCACCGCTGAGGAACTGCAGCCACTGGCACGCCTGGCAGCCGGGCCCGCCGAGCCACACCCGCTGCGGATCGGGGAGATCACCCTGACCACCACTGGCGGCGACCCGGGCCAGGGCCGGTTCCCGTTGCGGGCTGTCGTCCTCCAGGCCGACAGCCTGGACGCGTTCGGCAGCGCCGCGCCTTCCACGGAAGCCACTCAGGTGTGTGGGCGCCCCGCGGTGCGGGTGGCGACCAACCCGTTGGCCTGGGATCTGTGGATCACCTGAGGGTGCTACCGCTGTCATCCGAGCGAGGTCCCGGTCCCTCAGGGTGTTGACGGAGCCGGCCCTTGCTCCACCCCGAAGGGGATGGAGGCGCGGAAGCGGCAGGCCTAGCGTTGATGATGTGGGTATTTCTACCGAGTGCTTGCACACCACTTTCGAAGCGGGTTCGGCAGCGATAAGCGTCGTTCGCTACGCCTCCATTGATGACGTCCCGGTCGAGTTGTGGGATCAGCTTGCGACGACCGCTGCGGTGGGACTCGAGGCCGGTCACCTCCGTGCGGTGGAGGCGTCCGGCATCAACGACGCCCACCCCTACTACTTCCTGGGACTGCAGGACGGCCGTCCGGTCGGGATCGCCTACTGCTTCGCGATGGATCTGGACCTGACCCGGCTGACCAGCCAGGACCCGCCCGACGTGCTGGCGACGGTGAAGGCGTGGCAGCCCGACTTCATGAAGGTCCGCGTGCTCGAAGTTGGACACCTGGCGTCCCTGGGTGCAACGGTCGAGGCCGCACCCGGACTGCGCGAAGCGTTCCTGCGGGCTCTCGCACCGGAACTCGACGAACTCGCTCGGATCGAGGACGCCGACTTGGGCGTCGTCCGGGACGTTCCCGCCGCCGAGTACCCCGAGTTCGGGGTGCTCGAAGCGTCGGGGTACCGTCCGGCGCTCGGCTTCCCGATCGCCCGGCTGGGCATCGGCTGGGACACTTTCGACGGCTACCTCGCTGCCCTGAAACACAAGAAGCGCAGGAACGTCCACAAGCTGCGGGCAGCCTTCGAAGTGCCAGAGCTCAGCATCGAGATCATCGACGACTATGCACCGCACGCGCACCGGCTGGCGGAGCTGTGGACCCAGGTCGCGCGACGCCACGGCGAGTACGAGCACGAACGGCTCACCTCCGAGTACTTCACGGCGATGGCTCAGAACCTCCCCGGACGAAGCCACGTGGTGGCGATCAAGCGCCAGGACGCGATCATCGGGTTCGGTCTGGGACTGATCGGCGACGAGGAGTACTTCGGGGTTGCCGAAGGCATGGACTACTCCGTGCGGGACACCTACGCGCTGTACCCGAACCTGTTCCTCGAAGTGATCCGGGTCGCGTGTGAGCTGGGCATGAAGAGGCTGAACTTCGGCATCACCACCTACGACTTCAAAGCCTCCCTCGGTGCCGAGCTGGAGCCGACGGTGTACCTGCTGAAGGCGTTCAAACGGCCCGAGTACAGCGCCGCGTACGCCGACCTGTTCGCCACCGGCATCCGGCAGCCGACCAACCTGCACCGGGCATTCGCCGGGCAGGTCACCGATCGGGTGCAGCCCGCCGAGGCCGTCCGGGTTCTGCAGGCGGACACCGATCCGCGCGACCCGTTCGTTCGGCAGGTCCGCTACGTGCGCGCCGACGTCTCCCGTGCAGCCGGCCTCTACCCGTTCCGTCCCGTCTTCCAGAGTGCACAGGAACCGGTGGTGCGGCATCAGGGCCGTGAGGTGATCATGCTCGGCACGAACTCCTACCTCGGGCTGGCCACCGACCGGCGGGTGAAGGACGCGGCACAGGCAGCGATCGAGCGGTACGGCAGCGGCTGCTCGGGATCACCGATGCTCAACGGCACCCTCGATTCGCATGTCGAACTCGCCTGCCGTCTCGCCTGGTTCACCGGCAAGGACGATGCCCTGGTGTTCTCCACCGGCTACCAGACCAACGTCGGTGTGGTGTCGGCGCTGGTGCGTGAGGGCGACGTGGTGCTGATGGACGAGCGGTGCCATGCCAGCCTGATCGACGGGGCCCGCCTGGCACGGGCGAGGATCGTCCGGTACCGGCATGCCCACACCGCGTCCCTCGCCGTGGAACTGGAGCGGACCGCGCCCCGGCGCACGCTGGTGATCACCGACTCGCTGTTCAGCATGGAGGGCACCGTTGTCGACCTGCCCGCGATCATCCAGCTGGTCCGCCACCACCACGCCCGGCTCCTGCTGGACGAGTCCCACGCGATCGGCGTGATGGGGCCCGGCGGACGCGGGGTCGCCGACCACTACGGGCTGCTCGACCAGGTCGACCTGATCGTGGGGACGCTGAGCAAGTCGCTTGCCTCCATCGGCGGATTCGTGGCCGGTGACCGCAAGATCATCGACACCCTGCGCCACACCGCCCGCTCGCATCTGTTCTCGGCAAGCCTGCCGCCGGCCTCCGTCGCAGCGGCCCTCAGCGCCCTGGACATCATCGAGAAGGAACCGGGGCGGCGCCGGCGGCTCCACGCCAACGCCCGGTACCTGGCCGGCGGTCTCCGCAACCTGGGCTACCGGGTCGCCGACCACGGCAACGCCATCCTTCCGGTGGCCTGCGGTAACGAGTTGCTCGCCCTCGCCGCTTACCACGAGCTGCTCGCCAACGGTGTGTTCGTGAACCCGGTCACGCACCCTGCCGTGCCGAAGGGTGATGAGCTGTTGCGGATCAGCCTGATGGCTACCCACACCACCGAGATGCTGCAGCGGGCGCTCGATGCCTTCGATCGCGTGCGGACCGCCACCTGGCCCGCACGGGCGGCCTGAGCGCAGGGCTTGCGTCATGATCAGCGCCGACGTCTTCGACCGGCTGGTGGCAGCCGCCTCGCGCGCACCCTCAGCCGACAACATGCAGGCCTGGGCTTTCGCCAGGGCGGATGACGCCGTGGAGGTCTACCTCGAACCGACCCGCATCCTCCCGACCGACGTGAACCAGATGTTCGCCTGGGTCGGGCTCGGCGCAGCGGTGGAGAACCTTGTTGTCGCCGCTGAGTCCGAAGGGTTCACCGCTACCGTCGAGGATGAAGCGATCACCAGCTCAACCGGGACAAGGGCCGGCAGCACCGACCTGGCCGGGGCGCCGGTCACAGTCCGCGTCGCGCCCGGGAGCGTGAACGACCGGCTGGGCGCGTGGATCCCGCTTCGCGAGACCAACCGGGGGCCATTCGACCCGACTCCCCTCGACTCGGCCACGATCGACGCGCTCACCGACACCATCAGCGGCCTCGACGCCGGCGTCCATTGGGCAGGAGGCACCAAAGACCTGGACCTCATGGCCCGGATGGATGCCCACTCGACGTACATCCGGCTGGAGCACAAGCCGCTGCACGACGAACTCTTCGACATCCTGCGGTTCAGCCGCGGTGAGCTCGAAGCCACCCGCTACGGGCTCGAGTTCGCGAGCCTGGGGGTGCCCGTCGCCCTGGTGTCGCTGGCTCGCCTGCTGCGCCACCCGGCGGTCATGCAGGTCGCGAGCCGGTTGGGGGTCGGGCGCCTGGTCGCCCGCCAGCTCGCCGCGAAGCTCCGCGCGGCGGGCGCGGTCTGCCTGGTCACGGCCCGCCGGCCCGGGCCTGCGGGCTACGTCGAAGCCGGCCGCGCCATGGAACGGCTCTGGCTGGAGGCGACCGCCCTCGGGCTGGCCGTGCAGCCCCATGGCGTGCTGCCGCAGTACCTAACCAAGCTCGAGGTCGAACCCGACGGCTTCACCCCGAGCCACGCCACCACGATGGCCGGCCACCGCGTGCCCTTCGACAGGCTCTTCCCCACCCAGGACGGCGAGCGCCCAGCGATCGTCCTGCGCCTTGGCTATCCCCGGCGGCACCCGGCCCGACGCAGCCTTCGGCTGCCGCTGGACCGGCTCATCCGGACCAGTCGATGACCGCCCCGCTGACGCCGCTCGAGGAACTGACGCCGCTGCGCGAGGCGCAGCTGCCGGGTTGGCGCCGCTGGGTGTTCCCCGCTGCCCTCATCTGGGCATTCGGGTACGGAGCGTTCCGGGTCTTCTCCGCGCTGACCGCTGACGCTGACCCGCCCTCGGCCCGGACCGACCTGGTGGCGCTTCCGGGCTGGTGGTCGGTCGCCCTGTGCGGCGCGGCTGCCCTCGTGTTGCTGGGCCTGAGATACGCGCCGTGGTCGCGGTTGTTCGCAGCGATCGGCTGGCTGGTGGCTGCCGGTCTCGTGTTCGGCAGCGCACTGATCCTGCTCGACGTCGTGGGCATCCTCCTGCCCGGAGCCGGGGTGGCCACTGACCTCGCCGGGTTCGCGAGCCGGGCTGCCTGCCTCGCCGGTGGTCTGCTCGTCGGCGCCCACACGGTGTCCTACCAACGCAACTGGCGCGGCGCCTGCCCGGCCTGCGGCAGCGCCGCGGCCTCGCTTGGGCCCGCCGGGGACGACCCGCCGCGGTGGGCACAGGTGGCGGCCGGACTGGCCGTGTGCGGGTGGCTGGTCCGCGTCGTGGCCCAAGCGGCGGTGGGCCTGGACGGCGAACTCCTGCGCGGAAGCCCGGCGGGGGTCTGTCAGATAAACGGTGTGTGAGGCCCGGCGGTTTCTAGTGAGTGGTCC
>CAYQXH010000176.1:0-4915 GCA_964421325.1 uncultured Propionibacteriaceae bacterium | reverse complement strand
TCTTCTTCCGGGTCATCTGCACCAGCCCGAGCGAAGTGACCTCGGCCACCTGGTGCCGGGTCCGGTCACGGCCGAGGCATTCCACGAGCCGACGCAGCAGGAGCTCGCGGTTCGCCGGCAGCACCATGTCGATGAAGTCGATCACGATGATCCCGCCGATGTCGCGCAGCCGCAGCTGGCGGACGATTTCCTCCGCAGCCTCCAGGTTGTTGGAGGTGACGGTCGCCTCGAGGTTGCCGGAGGTGCCGGTGAACTTGCCGGTGTTGACGTCGACGACGGTCATCGCCTCGGTGCGGTCGATGATGAGCGAGCCGCCGGAGGGCAGGAAGACCTTGCGCTCCAGCGCCTTGGCCACCTGCTCGTGCACGCGGAACGAGCTGAACAGGTCGCCCTGGGAGTCGCGGTCCCACCGCTGCAGCCTGGTGGCCAGGTGCGGCGCGACGTGCTGCACATAGGCGTCCACGGTCTCGTGGGCGTCATCCGCCTTGCCGTTGCCGTCGATGATCAGCGCACCGAAGTCCTCGGTGAACAGGTCACGGACGATCCGGACGGTCAGGTCGGGCTCGGCATACAGCTGCTGCGGGGCCTGGCCGGACTTGACCTTCTTCTCCAGCACCTCCCACTGCGCCTTCAGCCGGTTGACGTCCCGGATCAGCTCTTCCTCGGTGGCGCCTTCGGCAGCAGTGCGGACGATGACGGAGGCGTCCGGCCCGATCAGCTCATCGAGGATGCCCTTGAGCCGACGCCGCTCGCCCTCGGGCAGCTTGCGGGAGATCCCGGACAGGTGGCCGCCCGGTGAGTAGACGATGTAGCGGCCGGGGATCGAGATGTGCGAGGTCAGCCGGGCACCCTTGGCGCCGACCGGGTCCTTGCTCACCTGCACCAGAACCTGCTGGCCGGACTTGAAGACCCGCTCGACCTTCTTCTCCTGACCGGTGACGCCGAAGCCCTCCCAGTCGACCTCGCCGGCGTAGAGCACGGCGTTGCGGCCGCGACCGATGTCGACGAAGGCCGCTTCCATCGAGGGCAGCACGTTCTGGATCCGGCCGAGATAGATGTTGCCGATCATCGAGGTCGCCGAGGCGCGGTCGACGTAGTGCTCGACCAGGATCCCGTCCTCGAGCACGGCGATCTGCGAGTAGTCATCGGCCTGCCGGATCAGCATCCTGCGGTCGACCGACTCACGCCGGGCCAGGAACTCGGACTCGCTCAGGATCGGTGGACGGCGGCGGCCGGCTGCGCGGCCCTCACGACGGCGCTGCTTCTTGGCCTCCATACGGGTGGAACCCTCGATGCCGGTGACTTCGTCGCTGGTCGTGGTGGCGGCCCTGCGGCGAGGTTCGCGGACCCGGACCACGACATCGATGGAGTCATCCTCGGTGTCACTGGAATCCTCGCCACGACGGCGACGGCGGCGACGACGACGCGAGGTGCCTTCGGTGCTCGGCTCTTCGCCCTCGACGGGTTCGGCGTCCCCGGTCTCTGGCTCGCCCGGTTCGGCATCGCCGGCTTCGCCATCTTCCTCGCCCTCAGCGAGTTCGCCGGCGCCGCGACGACGGCGACGGCCGCCCCTGCGGCGGCGACGGCGGCGCGGTGTGGTCTCGTCGCCCTCGGCCGGCTCGACGCCATCGTCGACGGCGTCGTCCGCGTCGTCCGCGTCGTCGGCGTCCTCGACGTAGTCGGTCTCCTCGATGTCCTCGTCTTCTTCTTCCTCGACCAGGTCCTCATCGGTCACGCCGGGTTCCAGCTTGCCGCCGATGGCTGCCGCCAGGGAGTCCAGCACAGATCCGGGGTCGACTTCCTCGCCGAGGCCGAAGGTCTCGGCCAGCAGGCGGCGGCGGGAACGCGGGCGCTCCTGCTGGACGAGTGCGTCCAGGCTGGCCGCGACATCCCCGTCCGGTGCTGCCGCGGCCGGTTCTGCGGCCTTGGCGCGTCGCCGACGCGGGGTCCGGACGGGCTCGGGCTCGACTGCAACGTCCGGGTTCAGGTCGGGCTCTGAGACCGGCGCGGGTGCTTGCGCCTCGATCATCGGTTCCTGGTCGGGAGCGACCTTCGCGCGACTGCGGCGGGGCCGTTTCGGGGCCGGTTCGTCCGCGGGCGCGGCCGGAGCTGCTTCCGGGACGGCTGCCGCTGCGGGCGGAGCGACCTCGACGGTCGGTGTTGCCTGGGCGATCGGCGCTGCGACCTCGGCGGCCGGTACCGGGGCTGGTGGCCCGGCGGGCCGGCTTGCGGCCCGGCGACGGCGCGGCGGCGGCACCTGCTCCTGGGCGGGCTGGTCGTTGTTCGGGTGTTCAGAATCGAGCACTTAGCTCTCCTTAGGCGGCGGGGGCGCCGCAAACGTGGCTGCCATGGGCAGCAAAGCCTGGTCTGTCGATTGCATCAGCAGCCTGGCCCCCGCGGTCGTCTCCGTCGCGGTGAGGTGTCAGCGCCGTGGTCGGTCTGTCACACCGGTCACAACAATCGAGGGCCGGGAGTCTGGATGACCCCAACCTGAGGCCAGTATCCCACACTCGTCCAGCGCCGGCTGGTCCGGCCACGCAGCGATTTCTGGATTGCCGTCTCACACGGCGAGGGGGTCGAGCAGGCTACTGCCGTCCCAGGTGCCCTGCTCGATCCTGGTGATCAACGTCGACTCGGCAGCCTTCAGGCCAGGCCGCAGCTGCTGCAACGCCTGCACCACGTCGTCCGGCCGGACCAGGGGCTCCCCCACCACCGAGACAAGTTCGCAGGAGCTGCCATTTGCGACGAGGGTCAGCAGCGCTGAGCGCACGTCGAACGTCCGCAGGCCGGCCTTGGTCATGCGCTGCGCCTGGACCGATTCCGCGGCCAGCAGGTCGGTCACGGCTGCGGCCAGTTCACCTGCGTCCACCCCGCCGAGGTCCACCTGCCAGCGGGAGGCGGTCAACCGGTCGGCGAGCGAGCCTTGGCCCGCCTCGACCACCCGGACGATCACCAGGCCTTCCGGCATCGCGGCGTTCAGGCGATCGCGGACCACTTCGGGATCGAGCACGGTGGTCAACCCGATCTCAAGGTACTCGGCTTCGCTGGCCGCTCCGGTCGGGGAGGCGTTGGCGTAGCTGATCCGCGGGTGCGGGGAGAAGCCTGAGGAGAACGCCATTGGAACACCGGCACGGCGTAGCGCGCGCTCGAAGGCCCGGCCGAAGTCGCGATGGGACGCGAACCTGGCCCGGCCGCGTTTCGCGTACTGCACGCGCAACTTCTGCGCGGGTGGGGCCTGCTGCACTGGTGGCTGTCGGGACACGGCCGACAGCCTAACGGCGATCCCGCCGCAGTTAGGCTTGGCAGGTGTTCGAACTCCGCCTCGCCCGCCCCGAGGAGTACGTGGCCGTCGGAGAACTGACGGCCGGCGCCTACCTCGCGGACGGTGCGATGCCGGCGGCGGATCCCTACTACGACGTGTTGCGGGACGCTGCGGCCAGGGCTGCCGACGCCGACCTCTGGGTTGCCGTCGACGGGGACGGGGTCCTGCTCGGCACGGTCACGTGGTGTCCGCCCGGGTCCAGCTACCGCGAGCTGGCCGGACCAGACGAGGCCGAGTTCCGCGCGCTGGCCGTGGCCCCGGCGGGCCGTGGCCGTGGCGTCGGCGAGGCGCTGGTGCGGCACTGCCTCGAGCTGGCGGCCGGCAGCGGGGCCGGAGCTGTGGTGATCTCGACCGCGGGGTGGATGACGTCCGCCCATCGCCTCTACCGGCGGCTCGGCTTCCTGCCGGCGCCGGGCCGGGACTGGTCACCGCGGCCGGACGTGCGGCTGCTCGCCATGGTGCGGCAGTTGTCGTCCTGAGCGGAGGGCCAGCAGGAGGGCCTGCGCCGGCGTCCTCAGGTGATGCAGAACTCGTTCCCCTCCGGATCGGCCATGGTGTACCAGCGGTGGACCGGGCCCTCGGAGGCCTCGTGCAGGAAGGTGGCCCCTCGGGCCAGGAGAGCATCCCGCGCCGTGTCGAGGTCGGTCTCGGGGGTCACGCGGAGGTCCAGGTGCATCCGGTTCTTGGTGGTCCGCGGCTCCGGCACCGCCTGGAACAGCAGCCGATGGCACGGGCTGCCGGCCGGCGCGTCCGCAACGCTGATCGCAGCCCCACTCGCCCAGACCAACTGGCCGTCGAAGACCCTGGTGTCGGTCTCGGTGGCGTGACCGGCGGCAATCATCTGCCGGATGAAGTCCTCGTCGGTGGGTTCGACCGGCCAGCCGATGGTCTCCGACCACCACTGCGCGAGCTCGTGCGGATCGGCGCAGTCCAGGGTGATCTGTACGCTCACGGTTCGTCTTGCCGCGGCGTGGTGGTCGTCGTCGCCACCGGCAGGGGATGTGCTCATGTTCCCTCCTCGATCGTCGGGTTGGTCATGGCCTCAGGGATACCCGGCGGCCGCGAGCCGTACTCGGACTCGTGCCAGTCGGCGAAACCTGCCACGGCCGTGGGCAGGGTGGCGAAGATCCGGTCATCGCCGACAGCCGTGGTGAAACCGGCAGCCGCCAGCTGCTGCCGCACCTCCATCTTCACGCGGGCCATCGCGAACACGATGCCCATCTCCGCCAGGGCCCGGCGCAACTGCTCGAGGGTGTCCACTGCGGTCAGGTCCACCTCGACGTTGGCCTCGGCGTTCAGCACGAACCACTTCGGCTTCGGCCTGGCCCGGCGCACCGAGGCCAGCGCCCGGGTGAGGAAGTCGTCCGCATTCGCGAAGAACAGCGGCGAGTCGTACCGGTAGACCACCAGCCCCGGAACCTGGGTGGCGTTCGGGTAGTCGTCGACGTCGTGCATGCCGGCGAGGCCGGGGACGTAGCCGAGGATCCCGTCGTGCGGATGGGCGATCCGGCGGATCAGGTCCAGCAGGGAGAGCCCCACGGCGATCCCGATTCCGTTCAGCAGCCCGGTGGCCAGCACCGCCACGAGGGTGAT
>CAYQXH010000175.1:0-4967 GCA_964421325.1 uncultured Propionibacteriaceae bacterium | reverse complement strand
GGGGCCATGTCCATCGGGAACGTGAGCCGCCACAGCTCCTCGTCGGTCTCCCAGCCACAGGCCAGCTGCGGCGACATCGAGGAGGTGGCCCAGGTGTCCATGACGTCCGGGTCGCCGACGAAACCACCGGGGACGCCGCGCTGGTCGGCGGTGTAGCCGGGCGGGCATTCGCTGGACGGGTCGATGGGCAGCGCGTCCTCGGCAGCGGTGATCGGGTTGGCGTAGTCGGGCTCGCCGTCGGCGTCCAGCGCGTACCAGACCGGGAACGGGACCCCGAAGAAGCGCTGCCGGCTGATCAGCCAGTCGCCGTTGAGGCCGTTGACCCAGTTGGCGTAGCGGTGGCGCATGTGGTCGGGCACCCAGACGAGTTCCTCGCCACGGGCGAGCAGCTCCTGCTTCAGTTCCTCGTCCCGGCCACCGTTGGAGATGTACCACTGCCGGGTGGAGACGATCTCGAGCGGCTTGTCGCCCTTCTCGTAGAAGTTGGCCATTCGCTGCGTCGGCTTGGGCTCGCCGTCGAGGTCCCCGACCTCGCGGAGCAGCGCCACCATCGCCTCGCGGGCGCCGAAGGTCGTCTTGCCGGCCAGTCCCGCGTACGGCTCGGCATTGGTGAGCCAGTCCGGGGTCTCGGAGTGGAAGCGCCCGTCCCGGCCGATCACGGTGCGCATCGGCAGCCGCAGCTCCCGCCACCACTGGACGTCGGTGAGGTCGCCGAAGGTGCAGCACATCGCGATCCCGGCACCCTTGTCCGGCTCCGCCGCCGGATGGGCGAGCACTGGGATCTCCACCCCGAAGACCGGGGAGGTGACGGTGGTGCCGAACAGGTGGCGGTAGCGGTCGTCGTCGGGGTGGGCGATCAGCGCACACACCGAGGCGATCAGTTCCGGCCGGGTGGTCTCGATGTGGATGGGTTGCCCATCGGCACCGTGGAAGGCGACCCGGTAGTAGTGGCCCGGGTAGTCGCGGGCCTCGAGCTCGGCCTGGGCGACCGCCGTCTGGAAGGTGATGTCCCACAGCGTCGGGGCCTCGGAGAGGTAGGCCTCGCCCCGGGCAAGGTTGCGCAGGAAGGCGCGCTGGGCCACCCGCTGCGCCTCGTCCGAGATCGTGGTGTAAAGCGACTTCCAGTCCACGCTGAGGCCGAGCGTGCGCCACAGGTTCTCGAAGGCGAGCTCGTCCACGGCGGTCAGCTGGTGACACAGCTCGACGAAGTTCCGCCGGCTGATCGGCAGCTGCCGCTTGGGGTCGGGAGTCGACGGCGGCGTGAAGTCCGGGTCGTAGGGGAGCGAGGGGTCGCAGCGCACCCCGTAGAAGTTCTGCACCCGGCGCTCGGTCGGCAGCCCGTTGTCGTCCCAACCCAGCGGGTAGAACACGTGCAGGCCGCGCATGCGCTGGTAGCGCGCCACCAGGTCGGTGTGCGTGTAGCTGAAGACGTGCCCGACGTGCAGCGATCCGGAGACCGTCGGCGGCGGGGTGTCGATGCTGAACACCTGCGCCCGGGACTCCGGCCGCACGAAGGCGTAGGTGTCCTGCTCGCGCCACACGCCCGACCACTTCGCCTCGAGACCCTCCAGCACCGGACGCTCCGGTACGCCGCTCGCGGCGATGGCGGCTGCGGGCACGGTGGTGGTCTGGGCCAGTTCGGTCATGGGGTGCATCCTAATGAGCGCGCCGGGGAAGTTCTGAATCCGTCCCGGGCGGTCGACCACCGCCCGGCCGGGCGACAGGTCGGTGCTGGCGGGGTCAGCCCTTGGCCGCTGCGTCGATGATGTCCTTGAGGTCGTCTCCGGTCTTGCCGGTGAAGGTGCTGGCCGGGACGGGCTTGCCGTTGACGGTCAGCAGCGGGGTCTCGGTGAGGCCTGCCTTCATGGCGGCGTCCTCGACGTTCTGCACGAACGGTGCCAGGTTCTGGTTGGCGAAGCACGCCCGGAACGCGGTGAGGTCGGTGCCCTTGATGCCGATCTGGGCCGGGATCGTCTCCAGCAGCAGCTTCTCGGTGTACGGCCCCTGCGGCGCGGCCTCGAAGACCGCCGAGTGGTAGGGCAGGTAGCCGCCGGCCACGTCGGCGCAGGCGGCGGCGAGAGCGGTCTTGTGCGAGAGCCCTGCGGCGTCGCCCTGGTCGAGGAACACCCTGGTGTGGTGCACCAACCGGATCTCGCCGGTCTGGCCGAGCAGGCTGAGCGCCGCACCGAAGCTCTGCTCGAACTGGACGCAGTGGCTGCACTGGTAGTCGAAGTAGAGCCCGACATCCGGCTTGCCGGCGTTGTCGTTGACCACGATCCCGTCCCTGCCCTCCGTCGCGTTCGGGGGGTAGGGCAGTTCAGCGGGTGCTGACGCCGCCGGTTTCTGGTTCTGCTGGACGATGACGACGCCCATGACGGCCACCAGCACCAGTCCGAGTACCGAGGCGCCGACGATGATCAGGCGGCGCAGGCGGGCATCCCGCTGACGGGCCAGCTGTGCGTACCGCAGCCGCTGGCGCTGACTGTTCCCTCGCATCTGCTCAGCCCCTGCCGACTCAGGCGTTCTGCTTGATCAGGTCGCCGAGGCCGGACGGTTGCACGGCGCCGATCTGCTGCAGCGACAGGTCCTTGCCGTTGACGTGGACCGATGGGGTGGCGTTCACCCCGTCCTTGCTGGCCAGCTCGTTGGTGCCGTTGACGAAGGCCTTGGTGGCCTGCTGGTCGTAGCAGGCCTGGAAGCTGGTCAGGTCGGTGCCGGTGATCCCGACAGCCGCCGGGATCGCGTCCCGCAGCACTTCGTCGGCGTAGCCGTCGCCCTCGGTCGCCGGCTGGCTGGCGTAGATCTGCTCGTGGTAGCTGGAGTACTTGCCGGTGAAGTCCGAGCAGGCTGCGCCGATGCCGGCCCGCAGCGAGGAGTCGTTGTTGAGGTTGTTGTCGAGGAAGGTCATGTTGCGGTACCGCAGGTCGATCTCACCCGACTCGGCCAGCGCCTTCAGGGCCTCGCCGTAGACGCCCTCGAACTGCTTGCAGACCGGGCACTGGTAGTCGAAGAAGAGCTCGACCACCGGAGCCCCGGACTTGGCCTTGCCCGGGTTCACGACGATCGCGTCCCGCGCCTCGGTGGCGTTCGGCGGCGTCGCCGAGGAGGCGGTGGCCACCTTCCCCTGGTTCTGGAGCAGCACCCCGATGAACACCCCGATCAGGACGACGACCAGGACGGCCGCGCCGACGCCGATGATCCGGGTGAGCCGCCGCTGCTTGGCCTGGGCCGCCTGGTTCCGGCGCAGCTGCTCACGGTTGTTCTGGGTCATCTGGTCGACTCCTTGTCGTCTACAGCGATTTCGTCTGGGGTTGGGGAATCCGGATCGGGGCCCTCGAGGACCACTGGTTCGGCGAACAACCAGTTGTCCACAGCGAACGGCGAACTGGGCCGCCAGGCCGCCCACACGCCGGCCAGCAGAAGCCCGGTGTCCCTGGCGATCTCCAGCGGGTACTGGGTCTGGCCGGCCTCGACCGCGCCGCCGTCGCCGAAGCAGCCGCAGTCGATGGAGATGCCCCTGGCCCAGACCGATGCGATCCCGAGGATGAAGGCGACCATCAGCAGTGAACCCAGAACAGCGGTCAACCGGGTGAAGGTCCCGGTGATCAGCAGCAGGCCGAGCGCGATCTCGACGATCGGGAGGGCCGAGCCGACGAGACTCGTGAGCTCCCAGGGCAGCAGCTGGTACAGCCGCACCGACTGCACGGATGCGTCCAGCCTGGTGACCTTCAGCAGACCCGCCACCAGCAGGGTCGCCCCGAGGATCAGGCGGGCGAGCAGCGTCACCCACTCCTGCCAGGGACGCCGGATCGGCGAGACGGCTACGGAGTCGGACACCGGGTCAGTATAGGAGCGGGTCCCGTGCGCTCGCGGTCAGCCGCGCAAGCCGGGAGCCCCGGTAGTCTGAGGGCACCATGAGCCGAACCCACGCGCAGATCGTCGCCGAACTCCAGGCCAGGTGGCCAGAACATCGGGTGGCGCCGAGCCAGGCCCGGGTGCAGGCCCTCTGCGACCTCCTGGGCTCGCCGGAGAAGTCCTGCCCGGTGATCCTCGTCGCCGGCACCAACGGCAAGGGCAGCACCGCACTGATGATCGACTCGCTGCTGCGGTCGCTCGGGTTGCGCGTCGGCCGCTACTCCAGCCCCCACCTGGTCGACGTCACGGAACGGATCAGCATCGACGGCGAGCCGATCGGCGCCGAGGCCTTCGACGAGCTGGTCGAGCAGGTCCTGCCCCTGGTGGAGCTCGTCGATGCCCAGCTGATCGACGGGGTCGAGATGACCTTCTTCGAAGTGATGACCGCGCTCGGGTACGCGGCGTTCGCCGACGCCCCGGTCGACGTCGCCGTCGTCGAGGTCGGCCTCGGCGGGCGCTGGGACGCTACGAACATCGTCGACGCCCAGGTTGCCGTGATCTGCCCGATCGACCTCGACCACACCCACCTGCTCGGGGACACGATCGCCGAGATCGCCGCCGAGAAGGCCGGCATCATCAAGGCCGGCAGCAAGGCCGTCCTCGCCGCCCAGCATCCGGAGGCGGCGAAGGTCCTGCTGGCGCGGTGCAACGAGGTCGGCGCCGAGGTGCTCCGGGAGGGCCCCGAGTTCGGGCTGATCGACCGGCAGCCGGCCGTCGGTGGCCAGGTGATCCGGGTCGAGACGGCCCAGGGACCTCTCGGCGACATCGTCCTCCCGCTCTTCGGCGCCCACATGGCGCGCAATGCCGCCCTCGCCGTAGCCGCGACCGAAGCGTTCCTCGGAGGCAAGCCGATGTCCGCCGAGGTGATCACCGACGGGCTGGAGGAGGTGAAGGCGCCGGCACGGCTCGAAGTGGTCCGGCGTTCCCCGACGGTCGTCCTCGACACCTGCCACAACCCCCACGGTGCCCGGGCGACGATCGACGGCATCACCGAGGCCTTCGACTTCAACCCGCTGATCGGGGTGGTCGCGATGATGGCGGACAAGGACGTC
>CAYQXH010000174.1:3872-4970 GCA_964421325.1 uncultured Propionibacteriaceae bacterium | reverse complement strand
TGATCGGCGCCTACGTCGCTGCCGGTGCGATCGCCGGGTTCGTCGGGCTGCTGCTGGGGGCGCAGGTTGGCAACATCAACTCGCTGCTGGCCTTCGGCATCGAGATGCAGGTGCTCGCAGCGGTGGTGATCGGCGGCGTCAGCATCTGGGGCGGCTCCGGCAGCGTCTACGGCGCTGCCCTCGGCGCCATCGTGCTGGCCACGATCAACAACGGCCTCGTCCTCATCGGGGTGCAGGAGTTCTACCGCCTGCTGTTCCAGGGCCTGGCCATCGTCGCAGCCGTCGCTGTGGACGCCCTGGTGCAGAAACGGGTGCTCTCGACTACCCACCGCCGCGTGATCCTGGAGGTGGCAGCATGACCCGCGCGCTTCGTTCCTACTCGGCAGAGTTGCTGCTGGTCGCACTGATCGTCCTCGCCGCCATCTGGTCGAGCCAGCTGTCGCCCTACTTCCTCGACACCACCAACCTGATGAACTCGGCAGCCTTCTTCGTCGTGTTCGGCCTGATGGCGTTCGGCCTGTTCCCGATCGTCGTGCAGGGCGAGATCGACATCTCGCTGGCCTCGACCCTCGCCGTCGGCAGCGTCCTGTTCGCCAAGCTGTCTGTGGCCGGCACCCCGGTGCTGGTCGCGGTCCCGCTGGTGCTGGGCATCACAGCGGTCCTCGGCGCGATCAACGGCGTGCTGGTGGCCTACGCCGGGCTGCCGTCGCTGGCCGTCACCCTCGGCACCCTGGGCGCCTACCGCGGCATCGCCTACCTGCTCGCCGGCGACGCCGGCGTCACCGGGCTGACGAAGGACTACACCTTCCTCGGCATGTCGTGGATCGGCGTGGTGCCGTCGACCGTCGTGCTCTTCCTGATCTCGGCGGTGGTCATCGGCGTGATCATGGAGACCACCAAATTCGGCCGCTACAGCTACGCGATCGGCGCCAATCCCGACGCGTCCCGCTCGGCAGCCGTGCCGGTGCGGCAGGTCCGGGTCGGCGCGTACGCCATCGCCGGCGCGATGGCCGGCCTGGCCGGCTTCATCTGGGTGAACCAGTACCAGTCGGCCCGCGGCGACAACGCCGACGGCGCGATCCTGTTCGTCCTCACCGC
>CAYQXH010000174.1:0-3772 GCA_964421325.1 uncultured Propionibacteriaceae bacterium | reverse complement strand
ACCAGTCGGCCCGCGGCGACAACGCCGACGGCGCGATCCTGTTCGTCCTCACCGCGGTCGTCCTCGGCGGGGTGTCGATCAAGGGCGGCAGCGGCCGTGCCCTCGGGGTGCTGCTGTCGACGCTGCTCCTCGCGACCATCCAGACCGGCATGAAGCTGGCCAACGTTCCCGGCACCAGCCAGACGCTGGTCATCGGCATCCTGCTGATCGCCAGCATCGGCGGTCCGCAGCTCGTGAGCATCCTACGAACCACAGTGCTCAGGCTCCGCCGCAGCGCACCGGTCGGGGGTGAGGCCGGCGCCTGACCGCAACCACCCCTGCAGGACCCACCACCCTCGTCACACCCAAACCAACCGGCACTAGCTCATTCAAAGACGAAAGGAACCAGCCGAATGTCCAAGACTCGCAGCATCCGGATCATCGGAGCCGCAGTGGCCGCCACCATGGTGGCAACGTCCCTGGCTGCATGCACCACCACCCCGCCCGGCTCCAGCGCCGCCCCGGCGACCTCTGGTGCCAGCACCGCAGCCATGAAGGTCTTCATGTCCCCCAAGTTCACCGGCCTCGCGTACTTCGAGGTTGCCCGCAAGGGCGGCGAGGACGCCGGCAAGGAACTGGGCCTGGACTTCCAGTACATCGGCTCTGACAAGGCGGAGGCGACCGAGCAGATCGCGACCCTCACCAACGCCGTTGCCCAGAAGCCCAACGCCCTGGTCGTCAGCGCCATCGACGGCGACGCCGTCGCCCCGGCACTGCGGCAGGCCCGCGCTGCCGGCATCAAGGTCGTCACCTACGACGCTGATGCCGCCCAGGACGCGCGCGACCTCTTCGTCAACCAGCTCTCCTACGAGCTGGCCGCGACGACGATGCTCGATGCGGCCCTGCTGAACTCCCCCGATGGCGGCCTCGTTGCGTTCATCTCGGCTTCGCCGACCGCGCCGAACCACACCGCACACGTGAAGTTCATGAAGGCTGCCATCGACGGCAACGCGAAGTACTCGAAGTTCAAGTACGTCGACACCGTCCAGTTCGCCGCCGATGATGCGCAGAAGAGCCAGGACATCGCCCTGAACCTGATGCAGGCCCACCCGGACCTGAAGGTCATCATCTCGTCGTCCGCGGTCTCCGCCCCGGCAGCCGAGCAGGCCATCATCAACGCCGGCAAGGGTGGCAAGGTCTTCGCCACCGGCGTCGCGCTCCCGTCGTCCGTCAAGGACTTCATCAAGAGCGGCAACTCCAAGGCCTTCATGATGTGGGATCCGGCAGAACTCGGCTACGTGGCGACCGTCGCGGCCGCCCAGCTGGCCGAAGGCAAGATCACCGCTGAGAAGGGCACCAAGATCGATGCCGGCAAGGCCGGTACCTATGAGGTTGGCGACAACGGCGAGGTTCTGTACAACAAGCCGCTGATGTTCACCGCAGATAACATCGACCAGTACAACTTCTGACAGTTGTGTTGCCCGGGTCCTGGATTCTCTGGACCCGGGCAACCCATCCCCACGCGATATCGAGCCAAGGACAGGTCAAGTGAAGCGCGGACGACACGATGAAATCATCGCTGACGACCGGATCAGCGTCCTTGCCAGCACCGCGTGGTTCTACTACATCGACGGCCTCACCCAGGCCGACATCGCCCAGCGGATGCTCACCTCACGGGCGACCGTCGGCCGGCTCCTGCAGGAGGCGAGGGACACCGGGATCGTGCGGATCTCGATCGATCCCAGCACCCTGGCCACCATGGGGCTGAGCCGGAAGCTGTGCGAGCACTTCGAACTCGAGGACGCCCTCGTGGTGCCCCGGCGAACCGGGTCCGGCTCCACGATGTCGGTGAACCGCCGGATTGCCATCGCAGCTGCCGGCTATCTGGAGCGATACCTTAAACCGGGCGCGGTGATCGGTTTCGGATGGGGCGACACCGTCATGAATGTGTTGTTCAGTATTCGCCACGAATCCCTGGACGGGGTCACATTCGCCTCCGTCGCCGGCGGTATCGACCGGTACAGCCGGGAGGTGTTCGCCCAGGGAAATGGGGTGCAGGCACACCTGCAATTGATTCCGGCCCCGCTGGTGGTGAACTCCCCCGCCACGGCAGAGGCGCTGCGTCAGGACACTTCGGTGACCCGCGTCCTCGAGCTGTCCCGGACCGCTGTCGCCACCATCACCGGTATCGGCGGCACCGGGACCACCGGCAGCTCGGTGCGGGCGGGGCTGTACTCGCCCAGCACCATCACCGGCATCGCTGAACTCGGCGGCGCCGGCGACATGCTCGGAGAGTGGTTCGACGCCGACGGCAACGTGTTGCCCGACGCCACGTCCGACCGGCGCATCGGCATGGACCTGGCGGAGTTGCGCAGCATGCCGCACGTGATCGGGGTGGCAGCCGGCTCCGACAAGGTCACCGCGATCCGGGCTGCCCTGCGCGGCGGCTATCTCGACGCCCTGATCACGGACGAGGAAACCGCAGAACAACTCCTGACCACGCCCTAGCCCCGATTGCCGGTCGAGCCGGTCGCAGCCACCGCTGGTCGCGCCCGGGCGAAACCCCCTGCAAGCGGTCCCAGCCGGAACCAACCGATGGATCCGAACCCCCACATCGAAAGGAAGCACGTCCAGTGCACACTGCGCGCGCGCCGCGAACCGGTGAGTTGCCCCACGACATCAAGCTCGTCGTGGCCGACATGGACGGCACCCTGCTCGACGAGACCGGGGGCATCCCGGACAGCTTCTGGCCGCTGCTGGAACGGCTGGCCGATCGGGACATCGTGTTCGCGCCGGCGAGCGGACGCCAGTACCCGGCCCTCGCCGACATGTTCGCCAAGGCCGATCGCGGGGTCGCCCTGATCTCCGAGAACGGCGCCTTCGTGGTCCGGGACGGCAAGGAGGTCAGCTCCAGTGCCGTGGACCCCGAGTTGAGCCGGAACGCGGTTGCCTGTGCCCGCGAGCTCGCGAAGGACCACAACCTCGGCCTGGTCTGGTCCGGACGCAGCAGCGCCTACGTGGAGCGCAGCGACGCCGCCTTCGTCGAGGAAACCGGAAGGTTCTACACCAGGCTCGAGGTGGTGGACGACCTGCTGCAGGTACCGGAGGAGGCCCTCAAGTTCGCGGTCTTCGACTTCGACGGCGGCAGCGCCGGCTCGAGGGCGCGGCTCACCGAGGCCCTTGCCCCGCTCAAGGTGGTGATGTCCAGCGAGTACTGGATGGACATCATGGATCCGGCGGTCAACAAGGGCGTGGCCGTTCGGGCGCTGCGGGCGACGCTGGACGCCACCCCCGACCAGACGATGGTCTTCGGTGACTACCTGAACGACCTGGAGATGTTCACCGAGGCCACCCATTCGTTCGCCATGGCCAACGCCCACCCAAAGCTGCTGCGGGCCGCCCGCTACGTCGCGCCGTCGAACCGTGAGCTCGGCGTGATCACCACCATCACCGGCCTGCTGGACGCCGACGGGGTGGCCGTAGCCGGGTGAGCCGCGCCGGCACCGCAGCCGGGACGGTGCCTTCCGGGTCCGCACGGGACGGGCCCGGCTGAGCCGGCGTCCGGGTCAGCCGGCCCCCATCAACGCCAGGAGCACGCCACCGGCGATCACGCTGGCCACCTGCCCGGCGGCGTTGGCGCCCATCGCGTGCATGAGGATGAAGTTGGAGAAGTCCTCGCGGCTGGCCTCCTTCTGCACCACCCGGGCAGCCATCGGGAAGGCGCTGATCCCGGCGGCACCGATCAGCGGGTTGAACTTGCCGCCGCTGAACACGTTCATCAGCTTGCCGAACA
>CAYQXH010000173.1:0-5039 GCA_964421325.1 uncultured Propionibacteriaceae bacterium | reverse complement strand
CGCTCTCCCGGTCGGCCTGGTCGCACTCGGCGCCGACGGTGGGCAGGTAGAGCAGGTCGGCGGCCGTCTGGGGCACGAGGGTCACCAGCCTGCGGGCCCTGGCAGCGCCCAGCCCGCGTGGGTCGACCCCGGCCACCGAGATCTCCCCGGCGCAGGTCAGGGCGCCCTGCAGGGCCCAGAGGAGCGACGACTTGCCGGCCCCGTTGCGTCCCATCAGCGCCGTGACGCTGCCGGCGCGGAGCTCCAGGTCGACGCCGCGGACGGCGGCCACCTCGCCGAAGCGCACCTCGACCCCGGTGGCCCGCAGTACCACCGGCGTCGGCTCTTCGGCTCGGGGTGGCGGCGAAGCGGGGAACAGCCCCTCCGCGAACGCGCGGCGACGGGCCTCGCGGACGCTTAGCGGAACCTCCGCCCAGCCGGCTGCCCTGGCGAGAGCGGCAAGCGGGGGAGTGATGGTGGCTGCAGCCAGCACGTCCCTCGGGTTGCCCTGGACGGCGCTGCCGTCCCCGGGGAGCCAGATCATCGAGTCGGCCGCCTGCATCACCCGTTCCAGCCGGTGCTCGGCGAGGACGACGGTCAGGCCGACCTCGTGGACGAGGGTCGCGATGGCCGACAGCACGTCCTGGGCCGCCGTCGGGTCGAGCGCCGAGGTGGGCTCGTCGAGCACGAGGACGCGCGGTTGCGCTGCCAGCACGGCGGCGATCGCCACCCGTTGCTGCTGTCCGCCGGAGAGCTCCACCAGCGGCCGGGCGCGAAGGTCGGCGATCCCCAACAGATCAAGGGTCTCCTCGACCCGCTTGCGCATGGCGACCGGGTCGATGCCCAGCTGCTCCATGCCGTAGGCGATCTCGTCCTCGACGGTGTCGGTGACGAAGCCGCGCAGCGGGTCCTGGCCGACGAAGCCCACCACCTCCGCGAGGTCACGGGGCCGGTGCAGGGCCGTGTCCCAGCCGTCCACCAGGACGCGGCCGCCGAGGACGCCACCGGTGAAGTGCGGCACGAGGCCGTTGATCGCCCCGAGCAGGGTCGACTTGCCGCTGCCGGTGGCTCCGACGACCAGGCAGAGGTCGCCCTCCGGCAGCTCGAGGGAGACCCGGTCCAGCGTCGGCCGGGTCGCGTCGGCATAGCGCACCGAGACCCGGTCGAAGGTGATCATCGGGGCACCAGTTCCGGCTCCACCTGTGGCCGCAACGACCTGACCCTGGTGTCGTTGCGGAGAGAGGTGACGGTCCGCAGGGCGCGGGTCCGGGTGATCGCGAGGGGCGCGAGGACCAGCCCGACCACAGCCAGCATCGGAGCGGTCAGTTCCGGCCACTGCAGTGGATCGGTGGAAGGGTGCAGCACACCGTAGGCGGCTCCCGGGTCGAGCCAGCCGAGCCCGAGCACGAGGACGGCAGCCCCGATGCCGGTTGCCACCACCAGGGTCTCCCGCGTGCCCCAGGGGTCCGGACGGTGGGTGGTCACCCGCAGCGCCCGTCCGGCCCGGTGCAGGCCCCAGGCCGTCCCGGCCAGGCCGACCAGCAGCAGGCCGACGGCGAGCAGCCACCAGGACGTGCTGAGCAGCAGGAAGACGCCCAGCAGCGACACCAGCACGGCCGACAGCATGACGGGCAGCGATCCCCGCACCGGCAACCCCCGGGTCCGGGCGAAACCGCGGGACTCCATCCCGGCGGCGAGGGCGATCGAGCGTTCGATGGCGTCGGAGAGCACCGGCATCGCGACGGTGGAGAGGGCGGCCAGGCCTCTCGCGGTCTGGCCACGCAGCCGGCGCGCCCGATGGACCCGCTGGGCACTCTCGATCAGCTGCGGGGCGACGCTGAGGGCGACCACGACCGCCACCGACGCCTCGTAGAGCGCCGCCGGCACCGAGCGCAGCGCCCGCCGCGGGTTCGCCAGCGCGTTGGCGGCCCCGATGCACAGCAGCATCACGGCAAGGCGCAGGGCGTCGTAGAGGGTGTACACCAGCCCCTCCGCAGTCACCGGACCGCCCAGCCGGATGCCCGCGGCCCACTCCGGGAGCGGGATCTCCGGAAGGGCGAACAGCACCGTCTCGCCGGAGCCGCTGCCGATCAGCACCTGGAAGAACACCCGCATGCCGATCACGAACAGTGCCAACAACAGGTAGGCCTTCACTGACCTGGCCCACGGCGCGCTGCTGCGCCGCAGCATCACGACCGCCACCATCGCGGTCGCGATCAGTGCGAGCAGCAACGGATTCGTGGTGCCGCTGACGGCGAGCCCGATTCCGATCGCCCAGCACCACCATGCCCACGGGTGCATTGTGGTCAGCGTCTCCGTCCCTTCAGGAGCCACCAGCCACCGACCCCGGCGGCGCCGGCCGTGACCAGCGATCCGGCGGCGATGGCGCCCAGTGGACTGCCGGAGTCGGTGGGCGGGCTGGGCTCGGTGGCTTCGGTTTCGATCGCGGTCGCAGTCGGCTCAACCGAGGCGGTCGGGGTGGGCGACTGGGTCGCGGTCGGGGCCGGTGTGGCTGTGGTCGCCTTTGTGGCCGTCGCCTTGGTTGTTGCGGTCGCCTCGGTGGTTGCGGAGGCCTTCGTCGTGGGGGTCGACTTCACCGTTGGCTTGCTGGACGGCTTGGCGCTGGTCCTGGTCGGGGTCGGCTTTGCCACCGGGTTGTCTGGCGGAGCTGCGCCCGGAGCCACCTTGCCGCCGGAGGTGGACTGGTAGCGCCAGCCTTCTGCGTTCCCCTTGGTCGGGTGGTAGGCGTTCCCGCCGAGATTGGAGTAGCTCCAGCCGGAGTAGCTGCCGTCGGACTTCCTGGTGGCGTGCCAGTACGACCAGTACGACTCGTTGGTGTTCACCGTGGCCGGCTTGCCGCCGATCTTGACGATCATGCCGTTGTCGAGAACCGGCCCGAACCCGGCGCTCCGGAGGGCTCCGGTGCCATTGCTGTAGCTGGTGGCGCAGCGGGTGGAGATCCCGCCGAGGGAGCCGTAGTCGACAACCACCCAGACCCCGCCGCAGGTGGCGGCCTGCGGGAGGGGCAGGGCCTGGGTGGTCGGTGCTGCCGCCAACATCCCGACGGCGAGCATCGCCGTGAGCAGGGCAGCGGGTAGGAAACGCTTCATCACTTCACCTTCGCTGTCTGCGCCGAGGCCATGGACACGGTCTGCAGTCCAGGCCCCCGCGCGGTGACCTTCACCTTGATCCGCTTCGTGCGATCCGACCTGGTCAGCTCGTAGGACGCACCGGTCGCGCTCCTGATCTTCTTGCCGGACCGGTACCACTGGAAGGCGAGCGTCTCGGGGGTGGGCAGCCAGAGGCCAGGGTCCGCGGTGAGCACTCGACCGACCTTCGCGGTTCCGGTGATGACCGGTCTAGGCGCTGAGGCGTAGGCGGCCGGCGGCTTGAGGTCTGGCGCGATGCCCTGCGGCGCGAGCGGCTGGAAGCGCCAACCCTCGGCAGCGCCCTTCGCCGGCCTGCTGCTGGTCGCTCCCTTGGTGGCATACACCCACTCGCCCCAGGTCCCGTCGGGCTGCAGCGATGACTTCCAGTACGACCAGTAGCCCAGGGCTGCTGTGGGGTCGCAGACCACCGGGAAGCCCGCGATCTGGCAGACGAAGCCGGACTTAGTCTTCGCCGGCAGCCGCGCGCTGGTCAGGGCCGAAGTACCGGTCCGGTAGCTGGTGGCGCAGCGGACGGTGCTGTCGCCGTTGCCGCGGTCCACCACCACCCAGACGCCACTGCAGGACGTCACAGGCGCCGGCAGCGCCGGGACCGAGGCCGCCGACGCCGGCGCTGCCACCAGGGAGCCGGCCATGGCCAGCGCGATGGTGATCAGCCCGGCCACCCGGGTCCGCGGTCGCGGGTTCACAGCGCCCGCCGCCAGTCACGTCGCGAGATGATCAGCACGCCGCCGAGTGCCACCAGGCCGATTCCGGCGAGGCCGAGCGGGAACAGCAGCGGCGAACTGCCGGTGGCCGCGAGCTCGGCGTTGTCGCCAGCGCCCTCGGCTGCTTCTGCAGGATCGTTGCCGCCGGCCGGGCAGGCGGCGAGGCCGAGCCGGACATCGAGCATCGTCGTCCCGGTCAGGAGGTAGAGGGCGTTGGAGGTTGCCAGCAGATCGGCCGAGGTGCCGTTCAGCTCGTTGGGGAAACCGCCTCCGGTCAGTTGCTGGCCCTGCACCCAGGCAAGCGCAGCGCCGGCGTCACCGCCGGCCAGTTGGACGGCCGAGCCGAGCAAGCCGGTGCTGTCGACCGGTGAGTAGTTGGTCCAGTAGCCGTCGGAGTTCTTGTTCGCCGCTGCCCACGCCAGTGCCTGGTCGATCGCGGCCTGGTAACCGCCGACTGCCGTCAGGGCCTGGATTCCGAGTGCTGTGGAGTCGGGATCGGTGTAGAAGGTGCCGTCCCACTCGTAGCCGAAGCCTCCATTGGAGTCCTGGAAGGTCAGCAGGGTGGTGACCATGTCCGCCGGGACGCTGGACCCTGCCCTGGACAGGGCGATCACTGCCAGCGACTGGGTGTAGGCGGAGGCGAAGGAACCCACCGACCCGTCGGGGTTGGTGCCGGAGGTGATCGCCTGGATCAGGTCGACACCGCCGAAGTCGGTCGGGTCGAGGCCGAGTGCAGACACCATGATTGCCAGATTCGCAGCCCGTCCCGGGTTGCCCGCGATGTAGTTGGCGGCTTCGCCGGTCAGGCTGTCGACCAGAGACCGGATGGTCGGGGCATAGCTGCACTGCTGGGTGGTGGCGAGGCCGAGGACCGCCGCGACCTCGGCCCCGGCCCCGTCGTCCGCGGTCGGCAGGTGCCTGGTGATGAAGGTCGCAGCCTTCGTCGCCGCGCTCGACACCGAGCGGGTCGGGGAGGTTCCACTAGCCGTGACCGAGGCCGAGGCAGAACCAGAGGCGGACGCGGTCGGGGTTGCTGTTTCGCTGACCGTCGAGGTCGCGGTTGCGGTCGATGTTGCGGTTGCGGTTGCGGTTGCGGTGCCGGTCGCGGTCGCGGTGCTGGCCGGGGCGTCGAAGACCCGGTCAACGGCCGGCCCGGTGGGCTCCCAGCTCTTGGTCAACAGCCAGC
>CAYQXH010000172.1:0-5188 GCA_964421325.1 uncultured Propionibacteriaceae bacterium | reverse complement strand
CACCTTCGAGCCCGGCGCCAGGGAGGTCTTCACCCACGGCTTGCGGGTGAGGCCGGCCTCGACGGCCTTCTTCGCCACCAGCGCCGCACCGATCATGACGCTCGGGTTGGAGGTGTTGGTGCAGGAGGTGATCGCAGCGATGGTGACGGCACCGTGGTCGATGGTGAAGCTGGTGCCGTCGGCGAGGGTGACCTGGGTGGGCTTGCTCGGCCGGCTGGGTGCTGCGGAGACCTGCTCGCCGTAGGCGTGTGGCTCCGGTGCGCCGTTCCGGCTGGAGTGCGCGGGCGCGTCCGATGCGGGGAACGACTCGTCGACCGATTCGTCGTAGCCGGTCGGCTCGTCCTCGACGTAGTCCTTGAGGGCCTCGACGAAGCCCTGCTTGGCGTGGGCGAGGATGACCCGGTCCTGGGGTCGCTTGGGCCCGGCGATGCTCGGGACGACCACGCCCAGGTCCAGCTCGAGGTACTCGGAGTAGCGCGCCTCGCGCTCGGGGTCGTGCCAGAGGCCCTGGGTGCGGGCGTAGGCCTCTACCAGTTCCAGCTGCTCCTCGCTGCGCCCGGTGAGTCGCAGGTAGTCGATGGTCTTGTCGTCGATCGGGAAGATGGCGATGGTCGAGCCGTACTCCGGGCTCATGTTGCCGATGGTGGCCCGGTTGGCCAGCGGCACCTCGGCCACCCCCGGTCCGTAGAACTCGACGAACTTGCCGACCACCTTGTGCTGGCGCAGCTTCTCGGTGATGGTCAGCACCAGGTCGGTGGCCGTGGTGCCCTCGGGCAGCTTGCCACTGAGCTTGAAGCCGACCACGCGCGGGATCAGCATGCTGACCGGCTGGCCGAGCATCGCGGCCTCGGCCTCGATGCCGCCGACGCCCCAGCCGACCACGCCCAGCCCGTTGACCATGGTGGTGTGGGAGTCGGTGCCGACGCAGGTGTCCGGATAGGCCTGCAGGACGCCGTCCACGGTGCGCGGGAAGACCACGCGGGCCAGGTGCTCGATGTTGACCTGGTGGACGATGCCGGTTCCCGGCGGCACCACGACGAAGTCGTCGAAGGCGGTCTGGCCCCAGCGCAGGAACTGGTAGCGCTCGCGGTTGCGCTGGTACTCCAGCTCGACATTGCGCGTGAAGGCGTCCGGGGTGCCGAACAGGTCCGCGACCACGGAGTGGTCGATCACCATCTCGGCCGGCGACAGCGGGTTCACCCGGGTGGCGTCACCGCCGAGCTCGGCGATGGCCTCGCGCATGGTGGCCAGGTCGACGACGCAGGGGACGCCGGTGAAGTCCTGCATGATCACCCGGGCCGGGGTGAACTGGATCTCACGGTTGGGTTCGGCGGCCGGATCCCAGGAGCCGAGGGCAGCGATGTCCGCTGCGGTGATGTTGGCGCCGTCCTCGGTGCGCAGCAGGTTCTCCAGCAGGACCTTGAGGCTGAAGGGCAGCGACCCGGAGCCCTCGACCGCGTCGATGCGGAAGATCTGGTACGCCTTCCCGGCGACCTCCAGCTGATCGGATGCAGAGTAGCTGTCGATGCTCATGGGTCCTCATCTCCGGAGATATCTTGATGTCGAGATATTATCCCACCCGACCTGACGAGGCTAGCCGAGCACGCGGTCCGGATGGGCCGATTGCCCGCCTCAGCGGGAAGCGTGCCGCCGTTCGCCCCACTCCTGGCGCTGCTCCGGGTCCGACATGACCAGGTACACCAGCCCACAGTCCTGGGGGCCGGTGACGTCCAGCTGGCACAGGCTGCAGATGTCGTCCGGCCGCAGCGGGCACCTGGCCTCCGGGCGGGAGCGCTTGACGGTTGGGGTGGCGGTCATCTCCGTCCCAGAATAGCTACGCACTCGACGTGGTGCGTCATCGGGAACAGGTCGTAGGCCCGCACCGAGACCGGGTCATAGCCGAGGCCGGCCGCGATCCGCAGGTCCCGGCCCAGCGCTGCCGGGTCGCAGGCGACGTACGCGATCCCGCGCGGCCGCCGGGCGGCAACAGCTGCCAGCACGGCTGCCCCGGCACCGGCCCGCGGCGGGTCCAGGACCACCAGGTCGGCTGCCTCCGGCAGCCCGGCCATCCGGCGGGCGACGTCCCCGGCGACGAAGGTCGCGCCCGGAACGTTCTCCCTGGCGAGACCGACGGCCCGCCGGTCGCCCTCCACACCCCACACCTGGGCGCCGGCGGCTGCCAGCGCACCGGCGAAGAGCCCGACACCGCAGAACAGGTCGAAGGCCACCTCCCCCGGCCGGGGTGCGAGGCCGGCGACGACCGCGTCAACCAGCACCTGCGGGGCGTCGGCGTGGGCCTGCCAGAAGCCGTCCAGCGACACCCGGTAGCTGCGCTCCCCCACCTGTTCCAGCACGGTCCGCCCGGTCGGTCCGGTCCCGGCGAACACCGGCCCTTCGGCTGTGGCGAGCGCGAGCAACTGGCCGTCCGGGCGGCCGGCATCGGCCGGTGGGACGGCTATGCCGACGTCGGCGATGCGGCAGCCCTCAGCCGGCAGGGCCACCACCTCCGGCGAGCGGTGGGCGAGCAGGCCCGGGCGGCCGGAGCCGTCCAGGTGGTAGCGCATCCGGCGCCGCCAGCCGAACGGGGCCGGCTGCACCTCGGCCACCTCCCCGGTGAAGTCGAAGCCGGCCAGGTGGCCGAGCAGCTCCGCCACCACCTGCCGCTTCAGCTCGCGGGCGTGGGCCGGCTCGACGTGCTGGAAGTCGCACCCGCCGCAACGGCCGGCGATCGGGCACGGGGGTACCACCCGGTGCGGGCTGGCGCGGTGCACGGCCACAACGTCCGCGCGGGCGAGCCGCTTGCTCAGCTCGGTGATCCGGACATCGACCAGCTCGCCGGGGAGGGCATGCCGGACGAAGATGACCCGGCCCTCGTGGCGGGCCACGAAATGACCACCGTGCGCGACGTTCCCGACTTCCAGGCCGGCGACCAGCTCCCCCAGCTCCAGGCCGGCGGTCACTGCTCCTTCGTCCGGTCGCTCGGCACGCCGATGCGCACCTGCCCGCTGCCCGGACGCCGCCAGGCTGCAGCGGTGTTGCGCTTGGCACGGTCGATGGCGTACTGCGATGAGGCCAGCTGGTAGGGCACCGAGGTGACCATCACCCCCTGGAGGAAGTTCAGCCTGGTCTTGAGGATCAGGCCCGTCTGGTTGTGCAACAGCTGCTCCCACCAATGGCCGACGATGTACTCGGGAATGTACACGCACACCACGTCGCGAGGGTTGTCCGAGCGGAGGCCCTTCACGTAGTTGAGGAACGGGCCGGTCACCTCCCGGTACGGCGAGGCGATCACCTTCAGTGGCACCTCCAGCTCCTGGGCGTCCCACTTGGCGATGATCGCCCGCGTCTCGGCATCGTCGATGGAGACGGTGACCGCCTCGATGCTGCTGGCCCGGGTGGCCCTGGCGAAGTTCACCGCGCGCATCGTCGGCTTGTTCACCTCCTGCACCATGATCACGGCGCGGACCCGGCTCGGCAGCAGCCTGGCGTCCATCGGCCCGACCGCGGTCTCCCTGGCGACCTTGTCGTAATGGGCCCGGATGGCCCGCATCAGGATGAAGACACCGATCATGGCCAGCACGGCAAGGTAGGCGCCATAGAGGAACTTCGACACCAGGACGATCACCAGCACCACGCCGGTGCCGGTGAGGCCCATGAAGTTGATCACGCGGGAGCGCTGCATCCGCCGGCGGGCGACCGGGTCCCGCTCGTCCTTCAGGTGGCGGGTCCAGTGCCGGGTCATCCCGAACTGGCTGATCGTGAAGGAGACGAACACCCCGACGACGTAGAGCTGGATCAGCGCGGTGACACTGGCGTTGAACGCCAGCACGAGGCCGGCCGCAGCCATCGCCAGGAACAGGATCCCGTTGCTGTAGGCCAGCCGGTCCCCGCGCGTGTGGAGGGCTCGCGGCAGGAACCCGTCCTTGGCCAGGATCGAGCCGAGTACCGGGAAGCCGTTGAAGGCGGTGTTGGCGGCGAGGAACAGGATGATCAAGGTGGCGCCAACGACGAAGTAGAAGCCGAAGGACGGCGCCCCGAAGATGGTTTCGGCCAGCTGGCCCATGGCGGTGGTGTGGTAGTCGACCGGGTTGCCGGCCGAGTCCACGAAGTGGGAGTGCCCGTCCGGGTCGACGAGCTTGAGCCCGGTCAGGTTCGCCAGCGCGATGATGCCGGCGAGCATGCTCAATGAGGTGGCCCCGAGCAGGGCGAGGGTGGTGGCTGCGTTGCGGCCCTTGGGCTCCTTGAACGACGGCACGCCGTTCGAGATCGCCTCGACCCCGGTGAGCGCTGCACAGCCGGAGGAGAACGCCCTGGCCATCAGGATCACGAAGGCCAGCCCGACCAGCGGCTCGTAGTCCGGGGACCCGACGATGCTGAAGTCCGCGGTCGGCGCCGGGATGTCCTCCTTCAGCACCAGGATCCGGAACAGGCCCCAGGCGATCATCGTCAGCACCCCGACCATGAAGGCGTAGGTCGGCACGGCGAAGAAGGTCCCCGACTCGCGGACCCCGCGCAGGTTCATGGCCATCAGCACCAGGATCAGGCCGGCAGCCCAGGGGCCTTCGTTGCCGGCGATGAACGGGAAGATCGCCTTGGCGTTCTGGATGCCGGCAGAGACGGAGACTGCGACGGTCAGCACATAGTCGACCAGCAGGGCGCTGGCGACCGTCAGTCCGGCCGAAGGACCGAGGTTGACGGTGGCCACCTCGTAGTCGCCGCCCCCGGAGGGATAGGCCTGGACGTTCTGCCGGTAGGAGACGACGACGATCACCATGATGACCGCGACGGCGAGGGCGATCTCCCAGGAGAAGGCCAGGCCAGCCATGCCGGCCAGCGAAAGGGTCAGCAGGATCTCGTCAGGTGCATACGCGACCGAACTGAGGGCGTCGGATGCGAAGACCGGCAGCGCGATCCGCTTCGGCAGGAGCGTCTCGCCCAGCTGGGCGCTGGACAATTTCCGACCCACCAGCAGTCGCTTCACGAAGTCGGTGGCGTTCACGAAGGGCACCCTATGCCCTGTTGCGGGTGTAACGATCGATTCGCCGGTGTAGCGTCGGTTTCGTCCCACCCGGTAACGCCGGATAGGGTCTTCCGCGGCACCCTAGCGACGCAGAAGTGGAGGCAGCGGTGCATATCGTCATCATGGGTTGCGGACGCGTTGGCGCGTCCCTGGCCCGGGCCCTCGAGC
>CAYQXH010000171.1:0-5297 GCA_964421325.1 uncultured Propionibacteriaceae bacterium | reverse complement strand
GGCGCAGCTCGCCCTCACTCTTGAAGCTGCCCAGCACCATCCAGACGAACGGGGTGATCACCAGGACGAGGGCGATCGTGACGACCAGGTAGACCCACAGTTGACCGAAGCGGCTTCTCTTGCCCAACATGGCTGCCTCCTAGGCCTTCTCGCGCAGCAACCGGAACTGGATGGCTGTGACCACGGCGATGACAACGAAGATCAGGTAGCTCATCGCGGCGGCCAGGCCGTAGTTCCCGAAGCCGAACTGGTTGTAGGTGTACATGGACAGCGAGATGGTGCTGTTCAGCGGCCCACCCCGGGTCATGACGAACGGCTCCTCGAAGAACTGCAGGTAGCCGATGAAGGTGATCACGGAGACGAACAGCAGGGTGGGGCGCAGCAGCGGGAAGGTGATGTGCCAGAACCGCTGCCAGGTGTTGGCCCCGTCGATGGCTGCGGCCTCCTGCAGCGACCAGGGCACCGCCTGGAGCCCGGCCAGGAAGATGATCATGCCGTTACCGAAGTTGCGCCAGACCGCCATCATGATCAGCGACGGCATCGACCACTGGGTGTCCCCGAGCCAGTTCGGCCCCTGGATCCCGAACCAGGACAGCATGGTGTTCAGCAGCCCCGAGTCGGGCTGCAGGATGAACCGCCAGACCACGGCCACCGCGACGATCGAGGTGATCACCGGGGTGTAGAAGCCCAGCCGGTAGATGCTGCGGAACCGGTTGATGCCCTTGTCGAGGGCCACTGCGGCCAGCAGGGCGACCGCAAGCGTGAGCGGCACCCCGGCAAGGACGAAGTAGGCGGTGTTGCCCGCGGCCTTGATGAACACCGGGTCGCCCAGCGCCCGGGCGTAGTTGTCGAACCCGATGAAGTTCACCGAGAACGGTGTGCGCAGGTCCTTCTGCCTGGTGTCGGTGAAGCTCATGAACAGCGACTGGACGACTGGCCAGACGGTGAAGACTCCGAACAGCAGGATGAACGGGATCGCCAGGAGCCACGCCGCCCGCACCTCCGCAGGGCGCCCCCGCCGCCGGATGGTGGCGGGAGCACCCCCTGCGGGGGGGGTGGGTAGCTGCTTGGCGGCTGCCGGCAGCGTGGGTGCGGACATGATCAGCTGCCGGTGCCGATCGACTGGGCCTCGGACTGGACGGTCGCCAGCGACGCGTCCACGTCAGCACCAGTCTTGGTCACCTTCTCGATCTCGGCGTCGAACCTGGCCGCGACCTGCTCCCAGGTGGGGAAGGACGGCGGTGCGACTGCGGTCTCGAGCTGCTTGCCGAAGGTGGCGAGCTTCTTGTCCTGGGTCAGTGCCGGGTCCTGCCAGGCCGCTGTGACCGAAGGCAGGGCGGACGACAGCTTGTACCACTTCACCTGGGTGTCCGCCTGGCCGAGCCACTTCACGAGCTTCCAGGCGCTGTCGCGGTTCTTGGTGGTCTTGAAGACGGCGAGGTTGGAGCCGCCGACGAACGATGCCGACTTCTCCTTGGTCGGCATCAGCATCACCGAGTACTTGTCAGCGAAGTCCTTGCCGCCGGCCTTCTCGACCGCGCTCATCATCCACGGCCCGGAGATGAACATCGGCTCGCTGCCGTCGATGAAGGCAGGTTCCTGGCCCTGGCCCTGGACCGGCTTCTTGTTGGTGAGGCCTTCGGCGAAGAAGCTCTGGTAGTACTTCACGGCCTCGGCCATCTGCGGGGTGTCGAAGGTCCACTGGTCGCCATCACTGAGTTCGGCGCCGTTGGACCAGGCGAACGGCATGACGCTCTGCCACGAGCCGGTACCGCCGGGCTGGAGGTTGATCCCCCACTTGGAGCCGGCCTTGTCCTGCATCGCCTTCGCCATCGCCTTCAGGCCGTCCCAGTCGGTCGGCGGGGTGGTGATCCCGGCCTTCTCGGCCAGGTCGGTGCGGTAGTAGACCAGGCGGGTCTCGACGTACCAGGGAATGCCGTAGGACGTGCCGCCCACTTCAGTGGTGCCCCAGGCGCCCGGGAAGTAGGCGTTCTTGTCGATCGACGGCGGGGTCGGGTCGAAGGCGTCCAGGTCGGCGAACTCGCCCATCCAGGTGGTGCCGATCATGGCCAGGTCGGGCGTCTTCTGGGCGGTGATCGCAGTGGTGAACTTGTCGTGCGCGCCGTCCCAGGGGATGGCGGTCACGGTCACCTTGACGTCGGGGTTGGCTGCCTCGAAGTCCTTGACCAGGTCGGGCAGCATCTCGCCTTCTGCCCCCATCGCCCAAATGGTGAGCTCTCCGGTGGCCGGGCCTTCTGCGACGGTGGCAGCCGTCTGTGGTGCTGCGCCCGGGTTGTCGGCCGGCCGGCCGCAGCCGGTGACGGCCAGTGCCGCCGCCAGGGTGAGGGCGGCGATCGCGGGTGTTCTCATGGTTCCTCCTTGTTTCAGTCCCGCCCGGGACCGCAACCGCAGGAGCCGCGGTACACGATCCGGGTGGGCAGGCATGTGGGTCCGGCAGCGGGGGCGCCGCCGGCGATGAGCTGGTGCAGGGTGGTCGCGGCCAGCCGGCCGAGGTCCCGGACCGGCTGGGCGACCGAGGTGAGGCCGGGACGGGTGTAGCGGGCGGTCATGATGTCGTCCCAGCCGGTGATGGCGAGGTCGTCCGGGATCACCACGCCGGCGCTCTGGAGCTCGTCCATCAGCGCAACGGCCATCTCGTCGTTGACGCAGACCACGGCATCGGGGGCATCGGCGGGATCGGCGAGCAGTTGCCGGGCGTAGTGGCGGCCGTCGGCCTCGCTGAACCCGACCGGCACCGGTGCCCGCACGGGGAGCCCGGCCTCGGCGTTGGCGGCGGCGAACCCGGCGAAGCGCTCGGCCGCGTCCGAGGCCAGCCTCGGGTCGCCGACGAACTGCAGCCGGCGACGGCCGTGGCCGAGCAGGTGTTCGGTGAGCGCCCTGGCACTGGCCCGGTTCTCCGTGCCGATGGCGTGGGGTCCCGCGCCGGAGGCGACGAGCACCACCGGCAGGCGACGCCGGAGGGACTCACGCTCGTCCTCGGTCAGTTGCTCCCGCCCGGTCATCATGGCGAGGCCGTCCACCCGTGCGGCCAGCTGCCGCAGGGGACGGGACAGGCCGCTGGCGTCGGTCATCAACAGGGCCACAGAGAGGCCCAGCTCGGCGGCAGCGGACTCGAACCCGACCAGGAGTTCGGCGAAGTAGTGCCCGTTGAGTTCCGGCACCATCAGGCCGAGGGCCTCGTGCTTCTTGGCTGCGAGGGCGCGCGCCGAGCCCTGCGGGACGTAGTCGAGGTTCCTGGCTGCTTCGATGACCCGCTCACGGGTTCCTGCGGCCACCCGGTCGGTGCCCTGCAGTACCCGGGACACCGTGGCGATGGACACACCCGCCCGCTCGGCGACAGCGTAGATCGTCGCCGGTACCGGCTTCTGAGCAGTCACCGCAACGCTCTCCCCTCATTGGGAGCAAGCGCCCAACCTGGGATGTAAGCGCTTACAGAGCTTCATTACCCGTTCCTGCCGTCGCCAAACCCCGACCCGTCCGGGCCTGGTCGGGGCGCAGTGACACCCCGGTGGGCGCGGCAGGGTCCGGTAGCTCCGGCCCGCGTCCCGGATGCTCGAATAGGCGCAAGCCCTCCGGGATGAGTCAATGGGGTCATGGATGCTCTTTACACCAGGAGTGGTCGGCTGCTGCAGCGGTCGGGTAACCACCTTCACGCACGGTCCGGGCGCTACCTCGGTCAACTCCAGAACGGGAAGGTCTTCGACCCCGACGGACGTTACTGCGGCACCATCGTCGGCGACCGTGTGGTGTACCGCACCATCGACAGCGCTGCCACCGTCGCCGCGTCAGCCGCAGCGGCCTGCCCGGCCAGCGTCAACGCCGACCGGTCGGGCACGACCCTCTGGGGCATCGAGCCCCCCTTCACGGACTGACCTTCAGCTGCTGCCAGCCACCCGGCTGGTGAGGCCGGCGAACATGCCGGTTGCCATGATGTGGTCGGCAGGAACGATCACGGCCAGATAGGCCAGGTCGAGCCAGCCCGGACGGACGAAACCGCGATTGCGGATCAGCATCCGGGTACACCCGCCGGGCGCCGGTTCCAGATGGAACGTCCACACCCAGTCCAGCTCTGCGCCGAACCTCTCGTCCCAGCCGGGCGGCAGGTGGGTTCGGGAGTGCAGCACGAGGGTCCGTGGCGCCGCGGCGAGTTCCACCACGAACTCGGCCGTCCCGGGCGGACCGTCCGGCACGGGGTCCCCCGGCTCGAGGTCGCGCAGCAGCAGCGGGTCCAGGTGGTCGGCGCTCGGCCAGTTGTCGGGGAAGATCAGCTTGTCGACCCATCGTGGCGTGTACCAGCCGCCGCGATGCCAGCCGACCTGGGTCAGCCACGGCCACACCGCCTCTGGTGGCGCCGGCAGGGTCGCCGCATGGTTGGTGACCAGGCTCGGTCGGTCGATCAACTCGTCCCCCGGCAGCGCCCGGCGACGCTCGGCTGCCGTCGAGCCGGAGACCAGCCCCAGCCGGTAGAGGCCGGCGTAACCACACCCCAGCACTGCTGCTGCTGCCAGCGCGCGCGGCGTAACTCCCATGATCGAACTCCACAGCCGAGAATCCCTACCCGCAGATGCTCCCATCCCGGGGACCAGGCCGCTGGCGAACCGGCCACTTCGTCCCCGACGAAGCGGCGGGCCTCAGACCGGGGTGACCCCGAGCTTCAGGCCAACCAGGTTGCGCTTGCGGCCGGCCAGCCGCTCGGCGAGGGCGGTCAGGGCCGCGGCAGCCGGACGTCCCGGGTCGGTCGCCACCAGCGGCACCCCGAGGTCGCCGCCGGCAGCAAGCGCCGGGTCCATCGGGATCTCGGCGAGCAACGGCACGTCGTAGCCGAGGCGGGTGCTCAGGGTGCCGGCGACCTCGAGGCCACCGCCCTTGCCGAACACATCCACCCGGTGGCTCTGGCCGCAGTGCGGGCAGGCGACGTCGAGGTAGGCCATGTTCTCGACCACCCCGATCACCTTCTGCTCCAGCATCGATGCCATGGTGCCCGCGCGTTCTGCGACCTCTGCGGAGGCCTGCTGCGGCGTGGTCACGACGATCACCTCCGCGTTCGGCAGCTTCTGGCCGAGGGAGAGGGCGACGTCGCCGGTGCCCGGCGGAAGGTCGACGATCAGGAAGTCGAGGTCGCCCCAGTAGACGTCGGCGAGGAACTGCTGCAGCGCCCGGTCGAGGATCGGCCCGCGCCACGCGATCACCTGGTCGCGGCTCTGCTTCAGCATGCCGATGGAGATGACCCGCAGCCCCATGCTCGGCACCGGCATGATCATCCCGTCGACCGAGGT
>CAYQXH010000170.1:0-5307 GCA_964421325.1 uncultured Propionibacteriaceae bacterium | reverse complement strand
CGGCGGCCCGCGGGGCCGCCTGGCCCGGGCCCCTCCGTCCAGCACCCGCCGGGCGGCCGGCAGGGCGCCGCCGGCGGCCTCCACGGCCGGCAGCCGGGCGGTGATGTCGTCGAGGCTGCGGCTGAAGACATCACCCCGGTCGCCGTCCTTGTGCACCGGGATCCGGATGCCGTCCAGCTTGGCCTCGACGGCCACCGGCGTCCCGGCACCGAAGCGGTCGAGGGCAGAGGCGATGTCCGGAGCGCTGGACGCCAGCATCGGAAGCACCGGACGGCCGACCTGCAGGGTGATCCCGGCCAGCGCAGCTGCGCCGCCGGCCCTGGCGGCCACAGCGACCGTCGGGATCGAGCCGGCGAACATGGCTGCGCGCCGGACCGCGTCCAGGGGCACCCCGAACGCCTGGGCGATGGCCGGCAGCAGCAGGCCCTCCAGCGCGCCCTGGCGGGTCTCCCCGGTCACCAGCCCGGCGAGGTAGCCCTGCTCGGCGGCGGTTGCCCTAGCCAGCAGTTCCGCCAGTAGCTGCTGCCGCGTGCCCTGCGACCCCGTGCCGGCGAGCAGGCTCAGCTCGGCGAAGGCACCGTCCGCCTCGGCAACGGTGAGTCCCGGCTCCGCGGCCGGCTCGGGTCGGGTGACGACCGACCGCCAGCCCACCCCGGTCCGACGCTGGCGCAGCGACCCGGACAGGTAGTGGGCCACTATCTCCAGCTCCTCACCGTCGGCGCGGGCCAGCGTGTCGGCAAGGGCCGCGACCTTGGCGGTCCGGGAGCCGGTTGCGGCGACCCGGGCCGAGGTCTCCACCACCTCGTTGAGCAGCATGCCCCAACTATCCCCCTCGGTCCTGACGCCGGCCCGGCCACGCCCGGACCGCTCCGGGCCCACTCACGCGAGCGGGTGCCGGAGCTGCGCCAGGGCTGTTCCGTTCCAGATCTGCGCAGTCAGCTCTCCCGGGCGAACCGCGATCGCCTCCCCGCCGTGGCGGAGCACGTTGATCGCGATCCGGGAGAGCAGGTCGTAGCCCGAGTCGTCGAAGGTGATCGCGCCCGTGGCGTCATCGAGCCTGCCGGGCACGTTCACGGTGAAGTCGTACAGCAGGGTGCCGACGGCGCCGGCGGAGGCGGCCCTGGCGATCTGGGCCAGGTCGGTCGCTGCCAGGCCCGCGGCGAAACCGTTCCCGATCAGTTCGGCCCGCTCGCTGAGCCGGGCTGCGGTGAGGCTGCCGATCCGGGACCTGATCGCGTCATCGATCTGGTCGGGACGGAGCGCGTCCGGCGACCCGGGCACTGCCACCCGTGCCCAGGGCAGGTCCTCGGCCATGACCATGCTGAGCAGCGGCTCCGTGGCGAACACGAACAGTGGCCGGCTCGCCTGCCGGTCCAGCCTGCCGAGTTCGGCCCGGAGGGCGTCGGCGACCGTGCGGGCGTATCGCTCGAGCAGCACCTTGCGGCCCTCGTCGCCCACCAGCCGACCCAGGTGCTGACGGCCACGGATCGTCATCCGGTTGGTCGCCTCCGCCGCGTCCTCGGCCCAGTCGCCGCCGAGCTCCACCTCGGAAGCCCTCGTCGTTGCGGACGCCTGCCACAGGTTCCAGCCGCTGCTGGAGAGGGTCAGGGCGAACGCATCCTGCGGAGTGGTCACGGCCCGCACCAGCTGGCCGAGGTCGAAGTAGTCCCCGACCTGGGTCTGCGGCTCCAGCCCGTTCGGCAGGACGTACTCCTCGGAGAACTCGGGGGAGATGAAGATCGCAAGCGAGCCGGCCAGGTTGCCCCAGAGGTGCGCATCCTCGGCGAGCACCTCCCAGTGCAAGCGGATGGCGTCCTGGGCCGCGGCGTCCAGCCCCCCGGCCCGCAGCCGGCGGATGGCCTCATCGATTGCGCTCTTGGCCGCGGTCAGGGCCTGTTCGCGGCCGCTCGGTGTCGGCGAGGTCGGCAGGTAGGCGGTGACGGCGTGCGGGTGGAGTTCCCCGAGACGGACAAGGTCCTCAGTCGTCGGCAGGTCGAAGCGGATCATTTTCACCCCTTGCTCGATGTGTCCTTGTTCAAGGACTACCACTCAACTCCGAACCGTGGTGCCCGTGCAGCCGAAGCCGGCTCTCGCTCCCGAAAGCGCCCGCTCCCTGCACTCCGGGGGCTGGCGGCGCTCTCGGGAGGAGTGCCGAGCGGGGCGGCGGGTCAGTCCTGGGTGATCCTCCCCTCGACAGCCGAGCTGACCGGTGAGTTGGCGGCGATGTGGTCGATGGTCACCTGGAGCAGGTCGTCACCGGGCTGGGCGACGTCGGTGCCACCGGCGAAGGCGGTGTAGCCGTCGCCACCGGTGAACATGAAGTCGTTGGTGACCAGCCGGACGGCGTCGGCGTCGCCGATGGGAGTCTGGGCCCCGCCCATCCCGTCCGGGGTCTTCCACATGCCGGTCACCTCAGGCGTGGTGCCGTTGCAGGTGAAGGTCGCCCGCAACCCGGACACCTGCGGGAACCGTCCCGTGGCGATGGCCGAGTTGCACACCGGCGAGAACCCGTTCTCGAACACCGCGCGCAACTGGGCGCCGGTGAGGGTGAGGATCACCGTCCGGTTGCCGAACGGCAGGACGGCGAACATCTCGCCCCAGGTGATCTCGCAGGCCGCTTCGCCGGCCGACGGAGGGCTGCAGACCAGGTCCTGCCGCAGGCCGCCGGAGTTGGTGTACGCGGCGTCGATGCCCGGGTACTTCGCCCGCATCGCATCGGCGACGAGGTTGCCCATGGCCGACTCGTGCAGCCGGGTCGGGTCCCGCTTGATGTCGGCGGTCTGGGATCCGATCACCTGGTTACGCAGCTCGTCGGTCTCGGCGTTGGCGTCGTCGATGATGTCCTGGACGTCCGCCCGCGCGGCCACCCCGAGGGTCTTGGCCACCCGGGTGGCGCCACCGGCCCAGGCCACGTCGCCGCCCTTGACCATCAGCTGCAGGACCGAGTAGCTGGCTCCGGCATTGATGCCCTCCGTGATCAGGATCCGGCCCCGCATCAGGTTCGAGATGCGGTGGGTGTGGCCGACCACCATCGCGTCCACGGTCGTGCCCTGCAGCTGGTCCGCGATGGCCAGGATCGGGCCGTCCCACGGCTGCGCAGCCTTGTTGCCGGCTGCGTTCGTCCCGGAGGCGGTGCCCTCATGGATCACGACTACCTGCACCCGGACCCCAAGGCGCCGGAGCCGTTCCGACTCGGCCTTGATCCGCGGTCCCTCGTCGAGGAACTTGAGCCCGGCGGTCGCCCCGGCCGAGACCAGTTCGGGGGTGCCCTCGAGGGCTGCCCCGATCACGCCGACCCGCACCCCGTTGACCTGGAACACCTTCGACGGGGTGACCCAGGACGGCGTCCTGCCGGTGCTGGTCTCGACGATGTTGGTGGCCAGGAACGGGAAGTTCGCGCGCGCCTGCTGGGTCAGCAGCCGGGCCACGCCGTAGTCGAACTCGTGGTTGCCGTAGGACGTGGCGTCCAGCCCCCAGGCGTTCTCGACGTCGATGGCCGGCATGTCCTGCAGCAGCGAGGAGTTCGCCGGCGAGGCGCCCACGTTGTCGCCGCCGGCGAGCAGCAGCTCGCTTCCGGGCAGCCGGGCGGCCTCCTCGTCGAACATCGTTGCCAGGTAGGCGCCGCCACCGACCTGGGAGTTGATGCCGTCGAAGGAGCGGGTCGTCGGCTCGAGCTGGCCGTGGAAGTCGTTCAGCCCGATCATGGACACCGGCGTGTACCGGCTGCCGCCGGCGACCAGGTCGCGCAGCACCTTGCCCTGGCTGTACTCCGGCACGGGTACGCCGAGCAGGAACGACAGCGTCGGGGCGAGGTCGATCGAGCTGGCCTTCAGGGTTGTGCGCCTGATGCCAGCGCCGCCGGCTATGAACGTGGCCCTCAGGTTGGTGTTGCCGCCCAGCGCCTGCACGTCGGGCACGTAGCCGTGCTGCCCGAAGAAGTGGGACTGGGCGAACAGCGTGCCCGGGGTGGCGGCGTCGAACTGGTAGGGCACGGCGGAGAACACCACCAGGTCACCGGTCCGGGTCGGGTGGGCCATGTCGGCGGTCGAGCCGGGACCGTTGGGGATGTAGCGGGACTCGGCCTTGGTGAAGGCGCGGTCGATCGGGTTCCAGCCCTCCGGGTCACCGTCCCCGGACCAGTCGTTGGGGTCGCTGAGGGCGAGGTAGGCCGCCTTGAGCTGGGCAACGGTGGCCTTCTCGTCCGCCGCAGCCACCTGCTGCAGCCCGGCGCCGGAAGGGTCGCGTCCGGCGAGGTTGAGGTAGATCTGGACGGTACCGCCGGCCCAGCACGCCTTCGCCTTGCCGATGGTCTCGCCTGCTGGCAGGCGGCAGTTGGACGTCTGCGGCTTGGAGAGCAGGCCGAGCTCGACCAGCACCTGGCTGGCGTCGATCGCCAGGAACTGCGGCGCGAAGCCGTGGTCGGAGGCGACGAAGGTGGTCGGGTTGTGGCCGACAAGGGAACGGGCGAGCCTCAGGGTGGCGTCGGCCTCGCTGTAGGCGGTGCGGAGGTAGCGTTCCCTGGCCGAGGTCCGGCCGTCTGGGACGTGGTCGAGGTTCGCGTCGTCGTAGGCGGGGTTGGCGTCGCCGTTGGGCAGCTTCTTCGTGACCAGGCCGAGGAACTGGTGCGAGAACTCGTCCGTGGTGGGGAAGCCGACCAGCAGCAGGTCGGGCCGGTACGTCCGCGCGATGTAGCGCATCATCGGCCAGTGCGCCTTGGTCCAGGCCAGCCCCTGTTCGACGTAGGTGTCCTCGGAGACGATGCCGGCCTCGCCGACGGCGTAGTCGGCCGCGGTCGAGGTGGGGAACTTCACGGCGAGGTACTCGGCGAAGTCGGTGAAGCCGGCTTCACCGGCCCAGCCCGGCCAGCTGGCGATCGCCCGGGTGACCGAGGTGTGGAACAACCTGATCCGGGACAGGTCGGGGGTGAGGGTCTCGACCTTCACCAGCATGCCGGCGGTCTTGCCGTCCAGGGCGCCTCCGCTGAGCTCGACCTTCACGTCGGCCCACTGGCCCTGGCGGAGGGTGCCGACCGTGTCGGCTCCGGACTTGGTTGGCGACAGCAGAACCCGGTTGTAGTTGGTCGCACCGTCATCGGTGCTGTCGTAGACGTAGGCGTTGAGGCCGTACTTGTCGGTGCCGCCGTCGAGCACCCGCATCCGCACCTGCTTCGCCGGGCTGTAGGAGGCCGGGACGTCGCTCCAGCCGGTGGCATCCGACGGTGCGGCATCGGCGAACGGGTCAAGGCCGGCGTGGCCGTCCGGGTGGTCGAACTGGAGGCCGAGCGACGCGATCAGCGCGGGATCGTCG
>CAYQXH010000169.1:0-5331 GCA_964421325.1 uncultured Propionibacteriaceae bacterium | reverse complement strand
TCAGCGCGCTGCGCCAGGGCTACCGGCTGATCGACTCGGCCGTGAACTACGAGAACGAGGGGACGGTCGGGGAGGCCGTCCGCCGTTCCGGCGTGCCGCGGTCGGAGATCACGATCACGTCCAAGCTGCCGGGGCGCCACCACGGCTACGCCGCCGCGACCACCTGCGTGCACGAGTCGCTGTACCGGATGCAGCTGGACCACATCGACCTGTACCTGATCCACTGGCCGAACCCGGGCGTCGGCCGCTACGCGGAGGCCTGGCAGGCCCTGGTCGACCTTCAGCGCGACGGGCTGCTCCGCTCGATCGGGGTGAGCAACTTCCTGCCGGAGCACCTCAGCCGGATCATCGCCGACACCGGCGTCACCCCGGCCGTGAACCAGGTCGAGCTGCACCCCTACTTCCCGCAGGTCAGGCAGCGCGAGGTGGACGCAGAACTGGGCATCCGCACGGAGTCCTGGAGCCCGCTCGGCCGGGCCGGGGAGCTGCTCCGCGACCCGGTGGTCGTCGAGATCGCCGATTCGCACGGCCGCACGTCGGCCCAGGTGGTCCTGCGCTGGCATCTCCAGCTAGGCGCCGTCCCGCTGCCCAAGGCGGCCTCGCCGGCGCGTCAGTTGGAGAACCTCTCCGTCCTCGACTTCGAGCTGGACGCCGGCCAGGTGGCAGCGATCACGGCGCTCGGGCGTCCCGACGGGCGGCTGACCGGGGCCGATCCGGCCCTCCACGAGGAGTTCTGAGCCCACCGCCGGGGCGGACCCCGCCGGTGTGCAGGCTGTCGGCGCCGCTGGTTAAGGTGGCCGGGTGCCTGTGATCGTTGCCAGTGAGCTCACCAAGACCTACGGCGAGCTGCGAGCCGTCGACGCGATCTCCTTCGAGGTGGCGGCCGGGGAGTCGTTCGGGCTCCTCGGGCCCAACGGCGCCGGCAAGTCCACAGCGATGCGGATGATCGGCGGCACCAGCCTGCGGACTTCCGGCACGCTTCTGGTGAACGGGATGGATCCAGAGGTCCAGGGTCCGGAGGTGCGCGCCAACCTCGGCGTCGTCCCGCAGACCGACAACCTGGACACCGAGCTGCGGGTGCGGGACAACCTGGTCATGTACGGCCGCTACTTCGGCCTGCCCTACTCCTACCTCGGGCCGAAGGCGGACGAACTGCTGGAGTTCGCCCAGCTGACCGACAAGGCCAAGGTGAAGGTGGATTCGCTGAGCGGCGGGATGAAGCGTCGGCTGACGATCGCCCGCGCACTGGTCAACGAGCCCCGGATCCTGTTGCTGGACGAGCCGACCACCGGGCTCGACCCGCAGGCGAGGCACATCCTGTGGGACCGGCTGTTCCGGTTGAAGGAGCAGGGCGTCACGCTGATCGTCACCACCCACTTCATGGATGAGGCCGAGCAGCTGTGCGACCGGCTGATCGTGCTGGACCGGGGCGTGATCGTCGCAGAAGGCAGTCCGGCCGAGCTGATCCGCCGGTTCTCCACCCGGGAGGTGCTCGAGCTGCGGTTCGGCTCCGACCGCAACGCCGAACTGGTGGATCGGCTGCGGGCATTCGGCGAGCGCCTCGAAGCCCTGCCCGACCGGGTGCTGGTCTACACCGAGGACGGTGAGGCTGCCCTTGAGGCGGTCCGGCGGGACGGCCTCAGCCCGCTGACCTCGCTGGTCCGTCGGTCGTCGCTGGAGGACGTGTTCCTCCGGCTCACCGGACGGAGCCTCGTTGACTGATCCTCGGGGTCCGTCCCTCACTCCCCGTCAAGACTCGGCCCGGCGCTTGTCGTCCGACCTGCTCGACACCAACGCCCTGGCCTACTCCGGCCGGGCGCCGACCCCTGCCCGGCAGGCGGCCCGGGCGCGCCGGTTCGGGTGGTGGTACCAGGCCGAATGGCGGCTGCTGGGCATGCGGGCCTACTGGACCTCGGTCGTCGGCACGGCCGTGATCACGCCGCTGTTGTACGTGATCGCGATGGGGGTCGGCCTGGGCCGGCTCGTCGACGATTCCGCCGGTGGCATCGACGGCGTCCCGTACCTGACCTTCGTCGCCCCCGGCCTGCTGGTCAGCACCGTGGTGATGTCGGCGGTCAACGAGCTGACGTTCCCGGTGATGGACGGTTTCAAGTGGGGCCGCCTCTACTACGCCCGCGGCGCCACGGCGGCATCGGCCGTGCAGGTGGCGTTCGGCGAACTTGTCGCGGTCGGCATCCGGTTCGCGATGGAGGCGGCCCTGTTCTGGGTCATCCTGGTGATGTTCGGGGCGACCGACCCGACCTGGTCGTGGCTGATGATCCCGGTGGCAACCATTGCCGGGCTGGCCTTCGGCGCTCCCGTGATGGCCTACGCAGCGACGATCGAGGACGAGGGGTTCCAGTTCGCGATGATCCAGCGGTTCATCGTGATGCCGATGTTCCTGTTCGCCGGCACCTTCTACCCGCTGGCGAGCATGCCGATCTACCTGCAGTGGATCGGCTGGATCTCCCCGATGTGGCACGGCACCCAACTTGCCCGGGCGCTCAGCTTCGGCCTGGAGCTGCCCGGGTGGCAGGTCGCCATGCATCTCGGCTTCCTGCTCGCCCTGCTCGGGGTCGGCGCGCTGCTGGCCGTCCGGAACTTCGTTGCGAGGCTGGGCCGATGAGTACCGGAGTGGGCGGCTGGCTGGCCGCGAACTCGTCCGGCAACGCCGGGGCTGTCATCGAGCGCGGGTTCAAGGTGATCCGCAACCAGAACTGGCTGGTGATCGTCTCCGGCTTCTTCGAGCCCGTGCTCTACCTGCTCAGCATGGGGCTCGGCCTCGGTGCCCTCATCGGTTCGGTTTCGGGACCCGGTGGCCGGCCGATCTCCTACGCAGCGTTCATCGCCCCGGCGCTGCTGGCCACCTCGGCCATGAACGGCGCCCTCTACGACTCCACCTGGAACGTGTTCTTCAAGCTCCGCTTCGCAAAGCTCTACCAGGGGATGCTCGCCACCTCACTCGGCCCGTTCGACGTGGCTGCCGGCGAGATCTTCATGGCCCTGTTCCGGGGGTTCCTCTACGCCGTCGGCTTCACTGCCGTGATCGCGATGCTCGGCCTGGCCACCTCCTGGTGGGCGCTGGCGATGATTCCGGTGGCCCTGCTGATCGCGCTCGGGTTCGCCTCCCTCGGGATGGCCGTGACCAGCTACTTCACGACCTTCCAGCAGATGGACTGGATCAACATCGCACTGCTGCCGATGTTCATGTTCTCGGCGACGCTCTTCCCGATCGACGTGTTCCCGCAGGCAGTGCAGTGGTTCATCATGGCGCTCCCGCTCTGGCACGGGGTGGAGCTGATGCGCCAGCTGTCGGTCGGGCACTTCGAGGCGAGCACCGGGCTGCACCTGGGCTACTTCCTGGCGATGTCGGTGCTCGGAGTGGCGTTCACCACCCGCCGGCTGCGGTCGTTGTTCCTGCGCTGAACGCCCTGCCGTGGTCGGTGCAGACCTGGCTGCCCGGAGTCGACGCCAACACCGACGACCCCGGGGGATCGGACGCTTCGCTCGCGACCTCGCAGGGTTGGTCAGGCAACTGCGGGCGTTCGACACCCGCGGGCGGACCTTCGCCGGCCGAGGGAGGGGCGGCGACCTGACGGGTCAGGACGACTGGGTTGGGACCAGCCTCGGGAACAGTTCCGCGCTGGTGGACGTGACCGGGTTGCGGCGGCTCTGGCGGGAGCTGCGCGTGCTGCCGCCGTCCGGCCCGGACGTGATGAGCCACACCGACCTGATCCCCGGGAACATCCTGGTGAGGGCAGGCCGGCTGGCCGGCGTCCCAGACGGTGGCGGCTTCCAGGCTGCCGACCCGGCGCTCGACCTGGTGGCAGCGTGGCACCTGCTCGAGCCCGGCCCCCGCCTGGTGTTCCGCGAGGCCGTGGGCTGCACCGACCTCGAGTGGGACCGCGGCCGCGCCTGGGCCCTGGCCCAGGCCATCGGAGCGTGCTGGTACTACGTCCGGACCAACCCGACGATGAGCCGGATGGGCATCCGGACCCTGGAGCGGCTCCTGGCGGACGCACGGGGGCACACCGCTGGTTGAACCTGTCGGGACCTGTGACCGTGGTCTCGACAGGCGCGAAGCGGCTACGCCGTGCTGGGAGCCTGCCAGAGGTTGATGCCGCCGTCGATCGCGTACTGGTCGATCTCCGCCAGCTCGGCTTCGCTGAAGGTCAGGTTCCGCACCGCGCCGAGGCTGTCCTCGAGCTGGGCTGCGCTGGACGCCCCGATCAGCGCCGAGGTGACCCGCTCGTCCCGCAGGACCCAGGCGAGCGCCAGCTGGGCCAGCGTCTGCCCGCGCCCCTTCGCCAGCTCGTTCAGCGACCGGATGTGGGCGAGGTTCTGCTCGGTGAGCAGCTCGGTGGACAGCGACTTGTCCTGCGCCGCCCGGGAGCCGGCCGGGACACCGTCGAGGTACTTGTCGGTGAGCATGCCCTGCGCCAGCGGCGAGAAGGCGATGCAGCCAAGTCCGGTGTCGCCGAGGGCGTCCAGCAGGTCCTCCTCCACCCAGCGGTTCAGCATCGAGTAGGACGGCTGGTGGATCACCAGCGGCGTGCCCAGGTCCCGCGCGATGGCGACAGCCGCCCGCGTCCGCTCGCCGGAGTAGGAGGAGATGCCGATGTACAGCGCCCGCCCGGACCGCACAGCGGTGTCGAGCGCCAGCATGGTCTCCTCCAGCGGCGTGCTGGGGTCGAAGTGGTGGTGGTAGAAGATGTCGACGTAGTCCAGGCCCATCCGCTGCAGCGACTGGTCCAGCGACGCCAGCAGGTACTTGCGGGAACCGAGGTCGCCGTACGGTCCCGGCCACATGTCCCAGCCGGCCTTGCTGGAGATGACCAGCTCGTCGCGGTAGGGACGGAAGTCCTCGCGCAGGTGGCGGCCGAAGTTCGTCTCCGCCGACCCGTACGGCGGGCCGTAGTTGTTGGCCAGGTCGAAATGGGTGACCCCGAGCTCGAACGCGCGGCGCAGGATGGACCGCTGGCGGTCGAACGGGGTGTCGTCGCCGAAGTTGTGCCACAGCCCCAGCGAGATCGCCGGCAGCTTCAGCCCGCTTCGGCCAACCGCGCGGTAGGGCATCCGGCCGTCGTAGCGTTGGGGGTCGGGCGCGTAGGTGTCCAGGATCGGCATTTGAACCTCTCTGATTGCTCTCCCAAGCGATCCTAGGCCCCACGATTCCGTCGAGGGCCACCCTTACCGCCGACAGCCACCCCTCAAGCGCCGGCTCTCGGCGTCAAGGCTGGCGCTCGGCGGGATGGGGTTGGGTGGGGACGGAGGGTGGGTCAGCACTCGATGACGTTCAGGGCCAGCCCGCCGCGGGCGGTCTCCTTGTAC
>CAYQXH010000168.1:0-5335 GCA_964421325.1 uncultured Propionibacteriaceae bacterium | reverse complement strand
AAGCTGATCCGCGATGAGGGCCCGAAGGGCATCCGCACCCAGGTCCAGGGCGAGGAGCTCCGGGTCTTCGGCAAGAAGCGGGACGACCTGCAGGCGGTCCAGCAGCTGGTGCGGGAAGCCGACCTGGACTTCGCCGTCCAGTTCGACAACTATCGCTGAACCCTTCACGACTCGATCGGCTCGGGAGAGCGAACCTCCGGTGCTTCCACCCAACGGCCCCGGCACGATTCGGGACGACCTCTCCCCGCTCGCCCCGATCGCGCATATCGCCGAGGTGCCGGCCGTCGGGCGGGGCGCGTGATGCGCGTCGCCACCGTGAACGTCAACGGCATCCGCGCGGCCACCCGCCGCGGGTTCGCCGACTGGCTGGCGGCCAGGGACTGCGACCTGGTGGCCCTGCAGGAGGTCCGCTCCCCCGCCGAGCTGGTCCCGGCAGAGGCGCTGGCCGGCTACCACTTCAGCTACCACGCCGGTGACCGGGCGGGCCGCAACGGGGTCGCCCTGCTCAGCCGGACGCCGCCGGTGGCTGTCCGGCACGGGTTCGGCAACGCAGCCTTCGACGCGGAGGGCCGTTACCTCGAGGCAGACCTGGACCTTCGCGGCTGGCGGCTGACCGTGGCCTCGCTCTACCTGCCCAAGGGTGGCCGGGCCGACGAGTCGGCCACCGAGCTGGCCCGCTACCGCCGCAAGCAGCGGTTCATGCGCTCGTTCCGTCCGTACCTGACCCGCGCGCGGCTGGCCGCGAGAGCCGCCGGCCGCGAGTTGCTGGTCATGGGCGACTTCAACATCGCCCACTCCCGACAGGACCTGCGCAACTGGCGGACGAACGGCCGCGCCGTCGGCTTCCTCCCGGAGGAGCGGGCCTGGTTCGGTTCGCTGCTCGGTCCCCGCACGCTGCGCGACGTGGTCCGGACCCTGCACCCGGACGCGGCTGGGCCGTACTCCTGGTGGAGCTGGATGGGCAACGCCTTCAACACCGACACCGGTTGGCGGATCGACTACCACCTGGCCACGCCGGGCCTGGCTGCTGCGGCGTGCTCGGCCGGGACGGACCGGGCCGAGACCTACGAGCAGCGACTCAGCGACCACGCTCCAGTGGTCGTCGACTACCTCGACCGGGATCCTGACCAGCCCGACCAGCGGTGACTCGGGGCCGACCAGCGCGGCGTGATCAGAGCGGGTCGAAGTAGCTGAGCACCTCGGCGCGGGAGACGTCCTCGAGCCCGGTGTGGGACCAGCGGGGATTGCGGTCCCGGTCGACCAGCTGGGCACGGACGCCCTCGGCGAAGTCCGGCCCGGTGGCCAGCCGAACCGCCAGCGCCAGCTCCTGGCCGAACAGGTCCGGCAGGTGGCTGATCCGCGCCGCCCGGCGCACCGCCTCAAGGGTCACCGCCACCGAGAGGGGGCTGCGCGAGCGGAGCTCCGCGGCGGCCGCCTGGGCCGCCGGGTCGGCGTGCCCGGCGAGCCGGCCGACTATCTCCGCCGGATCGTCGCCGGTGTAGCAGTCCGCGATCCAGGCCCCCTCCAGGCCGGCGTCGGGTTCGGGAGCCGGGCCTGCGATCTCGTCTGCGAGCCCGAGCCGGACGGCGTCAGTGGCATTGACCGAGGCCCCGGTGAGGGCGAGGTGGGTGCCCACCTCGCCGGGCATCCTGGCGAGGAGGGGGCTGATGAAGACGTCCGGAAACAGCCCGATCTGCGTCTCCGGCATCGCCAGCCGGCTGGTGGCGTCCACCACGCGCTCGGAGCCGTGGGCGCTCAGCCCGAGCCCCCCGCCCATGGTGACGCCGGTCATCACCGCCCGGTAGGGCTTCGGGTAGCCGGCGACCTGCAGGTTCACCCCGTACTCGGTCTCGAAGAAGTCGCGGACGTCGCCGCCGGCGAGGACCAGTTGCCGCAGTGCCCGGACGTCGGCCCCAGCGCACAGACCGCGGTCGCCGGCTCCGGTGAGCTCGACGCCGCTGACGCTGTCGTCCGCGGCGAAGTCGTCAAGGGCAGCAGCGATCGTGTGCATCATCGAGACGGTGAGCGCGTTGATCTGCCTGGGACGGTTCAGCCGGATCCGGCCGATCCCACCGCTGGTCCGGGCCAGGACCTCCGGCTCGCTCACTCGCCTCCCTCCCTGTCGGCCTCCAGGTGGGCCTTGCGCTCCTGGGCATGCCGGTAGAGCAGGACCAGCATCAGGGCGAGGGCTGCGAAGCCCAGCGCGACCGCGTCGTTCCGCCAGGCCAGGTTGCCGGCACCGTAGGCGAGCAGCACGGTGGTGACGGTGACGGCGGTGCCGGTGATCCGCTCGGTCGGCTTGGTCAACGGCAGCAACAGCCCGCCCCAGGTGAGGTACCAGCTGTTCAGTGCGATGCCGCCGAAGGCGAAGACCAGGTAGGACCAGCTGAGGAAGGTGACCGGCTTGCGGCGTCCGACGGTGAGCGCGAGCCAGCCGATGATCACCACGGTGAGCGCCAACCCGAGGAACCGGAGCCCGTCCATCACCAGCTGGCCGGCAGCCGGCTGGCCGAAGAACTCGAAGACGTACCTCAACCCCGCACCGACCAGCGTGAACGGCGCCAGCGTGATCACCTTGCCGGGCACGTCGGCAGCGCTGATCCAGCCGAAGCCGAGCCCGGTGGCCAGTGAGATGGCGACGAAGGTGGCCACCGATACCGCCAGCGAGAGGGTCAGTCTGCCCAACGCCCGCGACGTGTCCCGCCAGCGCAGCGTCAGCCACGGGTGGTTGATCAGGGCGACGGCGTAGAACACCAGGATGGCGGGCTGTTTGATGCAGGCGGCAGTGCCGACGGTCACGGCTGCCCACCAGAACTTGTCGTTGAACGCCAGCCAGAGGGCGAGCACGACCAGTCCCATCATCAGGGCGTCGTTGTGGGCTCCCCCGACCAGGTCGATGATCACCAGGGGGTTGATGGTGGAGAACCACGCTGTCATCTGCGGGTCGGCGCGCATCCGGACCGCGAGCCTCGGCAGGAAGTAGGCGATCAGGCCGACCCCGAGCAGGGCGGGGATCCGCATGGCGATGGCCGAGTAGTAGGGGTTGTTGCCGGCGAGGATCACCAGGCCGTGGAACATCTCAAGGCTCAGCGGCGGGTACATGGCCGTGGTGTAGCGCCACAGCCAGGCCGCCTGGTCCGCGAACGGTCCCGGCAGCACCGAGATCGCATTGGTGTACGGATCCAGCCCGTTCCGCAGCAGCCAGCCCTCCGCGGCGTAGGCATAGGCGTCGTGGCTGAAGATCGGCGGGGCCAGCAGGAGGGGCACGCTCCACAGCAGGGTGATCGGCCAGTGCTTCACCTCGTGGTACAGGCTCGGCCGCAGCCGGAACCAGGCCTCAACCAGCAGCGCGACGCCGGCCACGACCAGGGCTGTGCCGAAGGCCTTGGCCGGCCAGTTGTCCAGGCCGAGCGCACGCATCGGCTCCCACCAGGGGCTGTTCTGCGGCAGGTAGGCCGGGGTGAGTGATCCGAGGAAGAGCAGGGCCGAGCCGAGGAACCCGCGCCGGACCGGGCGGTACTCCCACGCCCGGGCGATGTCGGCCCGGTACCCGGACAAGCGGGCACGCCAAAGCTCAGACCGCTTGCCGGCCGACCTGGTCTGCTGGGTCACCGCCACTGGCCGGGTATCGCTGGTGGCACGGGCGTCAGCTTACCGAGGGGCGCAGACCAGCAGCAGCGGCACCGTCCCGGAGCGGGCGTTCCACCGACTGGACGCCGAATGCTTGAAATCCGAACCACCCGTGTTAGGGTCGCGCCCATGTTCGAACGGATCCCCGACACGTCCATCGCCACCGGCGTCGGCGTTTCCCGTTCCATGTGTTGCGCGTACTGACGCGCCCGTACTCCAACCAGAACCGGGCCCTGACAGCCCGGTCCGGCATTGTCCGGTCTTGCGGCTCGAGGGCCCAGAACCCCGTGAGGAAGCATGACCACAAGTGCCCGCGAACCCCGGAGCAACGGCCAATGGGCCGTAGCCGGGCATACCCCGCTGAATCACAATGAGGAATTCAAGGCTGTCGACGATCCGCTGACCGTAAGGCAGCGCGTCGAGCAGGTGTACGCCAGGGAGGGCTTCGACGCCATCCCCGCCGACGACCTGCACGGTCGGTTGCGCTGGTGGGGGCTGTACACCCAGCGGCGCCAGGACATCGACGGCAGCCGGACGGCATCGCTGGGACCCGACGAGCTGAGCGACCGCTACTTCATGATGCGCGTCCGGCTCGACGGCGGCGCTGTGACCACAGACCAGCTGCGGACCCTCGCCGGCATCTCCACCGACTACGCCAGGAACACAGCCGACATCTCCGACCGGCAGAACATCCAGTACCACTGGATCGAGATCGAGCAGGTGCCGGCGATCTGGGCCCGGCTCGAGGCCGCCGGCATGCAGACCACGGAGGCCTGCGGTGACACCCCGCGCGTGATCCTCGGCTCCCCCGTCGCCGGCATCGCAGCGGACGAGATCATCGACCCGACGCCGACGATCGCCGAGATCGTGGACCGCTTCATCGGCGACCCGGAGCTGGCGAACCTGCCCCGCAAGTTCAAGTCGGCCATCACCGGGCACCCGAGCCTCGACGTCGTCCACGAGATCAACGACATCTCCCTCGTCGGGGTCGTGCACCCGGAGCTCGGCGCCGGCTACGACCTGTGGGTGGGTGGCGGCCTCAGCGTCGCCCCGCGCCTGGCCGAACGGCTGGGCGCGTTCGTCCGGGCCGACCAGGCTGCTGAGGTCTGGTACGGCGTGGTCCGGATCTTCCGCGACTACGGCTACCGGCGGCTGCGCAACAAGGCCCGGCTGAAGTTCCTGCTGGCCGACTGGGGGCCGGTGAAGTTCCGCGAGGTACTGGAGACCGAGTACCTCGGTTACCGCCTCGCCGACGGTCCGGCACCGGTGGTCCCCGGCGAGCCCGGCGACCACATCGGCGTCCATACGCAGAAGGACGGTCGCAGCTACGTCGGCCTCGCGCCGACCGTCGGGCGGGTGTCCGGCGACATCCTCGCTGCTCTTGCCGACGCTGCGGAGGCGGCCGGCTCGCACCGCGTCCGCTTCACCCCGCACCAGAAGCTGCTGGTCCTCGACGTCGATCCGGAACGGGTGGACACGCTGCTGGCAGCCGTCGAGCCACTCGGGCTGACCGCCAGCCCCAGCCCCTTCCGCCGCTCGACGATGGCCTGCACCGGCATCGAATACTGCAAGCTGGCCTTCGTCGAGACCAAGGGGGCGGCAGCCGAGGTCATCACCCAGCTGGAGTCCCGGCTCGAGGGCGTCCAGCTGGACCGCCCGATCAGCCTGCACGTCAACGGCTGCCCCAACTCCTGCTGCCGCATCC
>CAYQXH010000167.1:0-5352 GCA_964421325.1 uncultured Propionibacteriaceae bacterium | reverse complement strand
GGACCCTTGGCGCAGATGTCACAGACGGCAGCCACTGGAGTACTCCTTGTTGTCTAGCTAGATCCGGCGCAGCGAGCGCCCAGAAGTTCGGCCCCCGGATCGGGGACCTGCCCACGATACCCGAAGCTGAGCCGCCGTCGCCAATCGGTCAGGTGGCCACGACGATCGGCAGGATCATCGGACGACGCCGGAAATTGTTGCTCACCCAGCGGCCCAGCGTGCGGCGCACCTGCTGCTGCAGCTGGAAGGTGTCCTCGACCCCGTCCGCGAGGGCCCGCTCGATGACCGCGATCAGCTCCGGCCGGACGTCGTCGAAGACCGAGTCGTCGTCCGCGAACCCGCGGGCATGGATGTCGGGACCGCTGACCAGGGTGTTGGCGTGCAGGTTCACCACGACGACCACCGAGATGAAGCCTTCCTCGCCAAGGATCTTGCGGTCGGTGAGCTCCGCGTCCCCGACCTCACCCTCGGTCAGGCCGTCGACGAAGATGTAGCCGCAGTCGAGCTGGCCGACGACCCGGGCCTTGCCCTTTGCCAGGTCGATCACAGCACCGTCCTCGACGACGAGGGCCCGGTCCTCGGGCACCCCGGTGGCGACGGCGAGCTTGGCGTTGGCGATCAGGTGCCGGACCTCGCCGTGAACCGGCAGGACGTTCTTGGGCTTGAGCAGGTTGTAGCAGTAGAGCAGCTCGCCGGCGCTGGCGTGCCCGGAGACGTGCACCATGGCATTGCCCTTGTGGACGACGTTGACGCCGTTGCGGGACAGCCCGTTGATCACCCGGTACACCGAGTTCTCGTTGCCGGGGATCAGCGAGGAGGCCAGCAGCACCACGTCGCCGGGGCCGGCGGTGACGATCGGGTGCTCGTGGTTGGAGATCCGCGACAGGGCGCTCAGCGGCTCCCCCTGGGAGCCGGTGGAGATCAGCACCACCTCGTCCTCGCGGTAGTTGTCGATCTGCTTCAGGTCGATCAGCGTGTTCTCCGGTACGTGGAGGTAGCCCAGCTCGCGGGCGACGGTCATGTTCCGCACCATCGAGCGGCCGACGTAGACGACCTTGCGCTTGTGCCGGACGGCGGCGTCCATCACCTGCTGGACGCGATGCACGTGGGAGGCGAAGCAGGCCACGATCAACTTCTTCTCCGCCTTGCCGAAGACCCGCTCCATCGCCGGCTCGATGTCCCGCTCGTGAGTGGTGAAGCCCGGGGTCTCGGCGTTGGTCGAGTCGGCCATGAACAGGTCGAGGCCCTCCTCCCCCACTCGGGCGAAGCCCCGCAGGTCGGTCAGTCGGCCGTCCAGGGGCAGCTGGTCCATCTTGAAGTCGCCGGTGTGCAGGACCGTGCCGGCCTTGGTGCGCATCACGACAGCCAGCGCGTCCGGGATGGAGTGGTTCACCGCGAGGAACTCGAGGTCGAACTCGCCGATCGTGAGCCGGTCGCCCTCGGCCACCTCGCGGAAGTCGACGTCGCGGATTCGGTGCTCGCGGAGTTTCTCCCGCAACAGTGCCAGGGTCAGCCGCGAGCCGAGCACCGGGATGTTGCCGCGTCGCCGCAACAGGTACGGCACCGCGCCGATGTGATCCTCGTGGCCGTGGGTGAGGACCAGCGCCTTGACCTCGTCGAGCCGGTCCTCGACCAGGTGGAGGCCGGGAAGGATCAGGTCGACCCCGGGCTGGTCGTCAGAAGGGAACAGCACGCCGCAGTCGACGAAGAGCAGTTCTGCATTGATTTCGAAGGAGGTCATGTTCCGACCGACGTCGCCGAGGCCGCCCAGCGGAGTGATCCGCAGCGTGTCCCTGGCCAGAGCCGGTGGGGTCTTCAGGCTATCTCGCACGGCACCAACCTACCGGCCGGGAGCACCACGGGACGCCAGCGACAGTTCTGGGGCGTGGGTACAGTGACGCAGTGATCGCCGACTCCGTCCGTCTGGCCCTTCCCGCTGAGGCAGGGGGCATCGCAGCGCTGCAACGCCGGGGCTGGACCCAGACCCTGCCGGCCGGCGTGGTCGACGAGGTGCTCGCCTCGGTGGATCTCGCGACCATGACAGCCAGCTGGGAGCAGGCGATCCTCCGTCCGCCCCTGGCCCAGCTGCGGGTGCTGGTGGCCATCGGCGACGACCGCCTGGTCGGGTTCGCAGCCGTCGGCCCGTCCGACGACCCTGACGCCGAGGCCGGCGAGGACGCCCTGGTAGCCGAGTTCGTCGTCGACCCGCAGGCCCAGCGCCGCGGTCACGGCTCCCGGCTGCTGCACGCCTGCATCGACACCCTGCGGGCAGACGCCTTCGTGCGCGCGACCTGGTGGGTGAACGCCCTGGACGATCCGCTGCGCAGTTTCCTCACCGCGGCCGGCTGGGCCGCCGACGGCGCGCACACCGAGGTGGCGGTCAGCGATGGTGGCCCGAGCCTCAAGCTGGTTCGCCTGCACACCGCGATCGGCTGAGCGCCGGCCTGGCAGCGTTCAGGGCACCGGGATGCTCAGGTCCTGCCCGTCAACGCCGATGCGCACCCCGATCTCATCAGGGGTGATGTTCGTCAGGCGCAGCCCGTGGTCGAGCTTCACGCTGATCGGTTCGACGATGGCGTCCAGCTGTGCCCGGCTGAGCCGCAGGTCGATGTTGTTCCCCGCCAGGTCGAGCTTCGGATCGGTCAGCCGGACGACCTGCTCGGCCACGTCCATCTCCGGCAGGGCCGAGACGGCGAAGGTGAGCTCCCGGCCGAACAGCTCCCTGGTGTAGCGCAGCTCAAGGCGGCCGTCCCCGGCGTACTCGACCGGTACGCCGGCGAGCTTCGCCAGGTCGGCGTAGGACAACGTCCCGGTGCCAGTCAGCGACGTCACGTCGACGGTGGCGTCGGAGACCCGGATCTCGCCGGTACGTGCGGCCACCTCGGCCAGTTCCACCTGGTGGCCGGAGATATCCAGCGGAAGTGCGTCGATCGTCAGCCTTGCCTCCGGCACCGAGCGGGTGAGCAGGGCCAGTGCGAACGGGAACCCGCCGAGACCGACGGACGGTGCCCCCGCTGTTTCGCTGAACTCCGCGCTGATCGCTTCGGCCGCACGGTCTTCGACATAGCCGCGCAGCCAGTTGTCGCCGAGGTAGGCGCCCCCGAGGAGCAGCAGGACCACGAGGGTCCAGGCGAGGGCGCGGCGCATCTCAGATCCCGAGGAGCCGGTCGATGCCGATGGTGAGGCCGGGCAGTCCACCGACGGCGCGCACCGCCGCGAGGACGCCGGGCATGAAGCCGGTCCGGTCCAGCGAGTCGTGCCGGATGGTGAGGGTCTCGCCCTCCGCACCGAACAGCACCTCCTGGTGCGCCACCAGCCCGCGCAGGCGCACGCCGTGGACATGGATGCCCTGCACCTCGGCACCACGGGCTCCGGGCAGGCCGCCGGTCGTCGCATCCGGGACGGGTCCCAGCCCCGCCGCCGCCCGGCCGGCCGCGATCCGTCCGGCGGTGGCCTGGGCGGTACCGGACGGCGCATCGACCTTGTTCGGGTGGTGCAGCTCGATGATCTCGGCCGACTCGAAGTACCTGGCGGCCTGCTCGGCGAAGTGCATCATCAGCACCGCCCCGATCGAGAAGTTCGCTGCAACCAGTACCCCGACCGAGGGCTTGGCTGCCAGCAGCTGCCGGACCTGGTCGAGACGCTCCTCGCTGAAGCCGGTCGTGCCGACCACGACATCGATGCCGCGCTCGATGCACCAGGCGAGGTTGTCCATGACAGCGTCCGGGGTCGTGAAGTCGATCACCACCTCTGCCTGCTGCTCGACGATCGACCGGTCGTCGCCGGCGTCGACGGCAGCCACCAGCTCGAGGTCCTCTGCCGCCGTCACCGCACGGCACACCTCCGCGCCCATCCGTCCGTTGGCCCCGAACACCGCAACCCGCATCCCGATCCCCTTCCGCTGTCCGCCATCCTAGGGCGGACCCCCGCCGCCCTCGTCCGAACACCTCGCTACCCTCCGACGCCCCTCGCTACCCGTCGGGTCGCCTCGCTACCCGTCGGGTCGCCTCGCTACCCGTCCGACGACCCTCGCTACCCGTCCGACGCCCCTCGCTACCCGTTGGGGCGCCCCGCTACCGGTAGACGGGTAGCTTCGCGACGGACGGGTAGCGAGGACAACGGGCGCCGGTTCGCGATCGGCAGCGGTTGACCGGGCCCGGTCAGGCGGAACGGCGACCTCCCGAAACGGGCCGCCCGGGAGCGAGTTCAATGCCGTGGCGGACGATCCTCGCCAACACGGCCTGATCGCAAGCCTCCTGCCATCCCCATCGAACGATCCAGTAGCCGGCTTCGCGAATCCGATCTTCCCTCCGCTTCTCACGCATGACTGCGTCCTCGGCCCGCTCACCGGGCCGCAGGCGCTCGCCGTACTTGACCTTGCCGTCGCACTCCCCGACCAGGCCGATGTCCTCCCAGCCGAAGTCGGTCGTGGCGACGAGCCTTCCGTCGAGGAACACCGGGAACTGGGTGGTCGGTGCCGGAATGCCGGCACGCTGCAACTGAACCCGGCTCAGCGACTCCGCCGGGGACCCCGACGCCCCGTCGGCGAACTTCGCAGCACTGAGTGCCCGCCGCCCGCCCGGCCACCCTTGCACCCGCAGCGCGGCATCGATCAGGTCCGCCAGCGAACAGCCAGAGGCCAGCGCAGCGTCGCAGCCGATCACCCCCCACTCGTAGGGCAGCAGCCGGGCGAGGTCGGAGGCCGTCCTCGCCAGGGTCGTGACCGGAACGCCATCCAGCACGGTGACGTCGACCGCTTCGAGGGTGCATCGGCGGAGTTGCACAACCGGCCCCCGCCGTCCGTGTCCCCCGCCGGGCCTCGTGACCCAGATGCGGTCCAGGAGGTCAGGGCGGACGGGCAACCCGTGCAGAACCGCCGCGGACGCATGGCTGACCACGCTCCCCACCCCGAGCAGCGGAAGCGTCGAAGCGAGGAGCCGGAGATGGCGCGAACGTTGGTCGAGGTCGCGGTGAGGGGCGTAAACGCCACGCCGGACGCGATCCAGCTCCCCGTCTGCAACGGCCCGGCGTAACCCGTGGGGACTCATACCCTCCGCCCCGATCAGGTCATGGGCAGCGCGCGATGGTTCCATGCCGGAAAGGACAACACGTTGGCCGCCCAGAAGCTCGGCCCGAGCCACATCTGTGGAAAACTCACCGGCTGCGGGGCGCTCGTCAACAGCTCAGGCGACGTCGATACCCACCCCTGGCCGAACGCGGGGCCACGCCCTCGCTACCCGTCGTGTCGCCTCGCTACCGGTGCACGGGTAGCGTCCCGACGAAGCGGTAGCGGGACGCGACGGAAGGGTAGCGTCCCGACGGAAGGGTAGCGTCCCGACGGAAGGGTAGCGT
>CAYQXH010000166.1:0-5372 GCA_964421325.1 uncultured Propionibacteriaceae bacterium | reverse complement strand
ACCGGGCTGAGGTCGTAGCCGGCCTCGGAGTGCTCGGCCAGGTCGATCCCGCTGAGCTCGTCAGCCGGGCTGACCCGCCAACCGATGGTCTTCTTGATCAGCAGTGCGATCAGGTAGGTCACCACGAAGGCGTAGACGGCCACTGCGATGGCACCGACGGCCTGGCGCCACAGCTGGTCGAAACCGCCGCCGTAGAACAGGCCGGCAGCACCGAAGGCGCCGGGAGCTTCCGGGTCAGCCAGGAACCCGATCATCAGCGTGCCCACCATGCCACCGACGAAGTGGACGCCGACCACGTCGAGCGAGTCGTCGTAGCCGAACTTGTACTTCAGGCCGACTGCGAAGGCGCAGATGGCGCCGGCGAGGACACCGATGATGATCGCGCCGACCGGGTTCACCGAGCCGGCTGCCGGGGTGATCCCGACCAGGCCGGCGACGACACCGGATGCAGCACCCAGCGAGGTCGGATGACCGTCACGGAGCTTCTCCACCCCGAGCCAGCCGAGCATTGCTGCTGCGGTGGCGACAAGGGTGTTGACCCAGGCCAGCGAGGCCAGCGTGCCGGCACCGAGGGCCGAGCCCGCGTTGAAGCCGAACCAGCCGAACCACAGCAGGCCGGCGCCCAGCATGGTGAGGGTCATGTTGTGCGGGCGCATCGGCTTCGTGCCGAACCCGATCCGCGGGCCGAGCACCAGGGCGAGCGCCAGCGCCGAGATGCCGGCGTTGATATGGATCGCCGTGCCGCCGGCGAAGTCGAGGGCTCCCAGCCAGTTCGCGATCCAGCCGCCGTGGAAGTCGGTGCCGGTCGCGTTGTCGAAGGAGAACACCCAGCCGGCCACCGGGAAGTAGACGATGACGCCCCAGAGGATCGTGAACAGGGTCCATCCGCCGAAGGATGCGCGGTCGGCGATCGCGCCGGAGACCAGGGCCACCGCGATGATCGCGAAGCAGGCCTGGAACGCGACGAACGCCAGCGACGGGATCGTGAAGACCGCCGCGTCCGCGCTCATCAGGCCCTGGAGCCCGGCGAAGTCGAACGGGTTGCCCAAGATGCCGAAGAACGTTGGTCCGTCGGTCTTGGTAGCACCCACTTCGAAGCCGAAGGAGTTACCGAACGCCATGCTGTAACCGAACAGCACCCAGAGCACACCGATGGTTCCCATCGAGATGAAGCTCATCATCATCATGTTCAGGACACCCTTCGCCCTGACCATGCCGCCGTAGAAGAACGCGAGACCGGGGGTCATCAGGAGCACCAGCGCGGCACTTGTGAGAACCCAGGCGGTGTCGCCCGAACTGATTTCCAACATCATGGGCCATACCTTCGCCGAGGGCTGTTACGTCCCGATGCAACCGGTGTTACGGGCCGGTCACGGGGTGTTACAGGCTGGTTGCGGCTGCCGGGAGACCCACTGGAAACACACAGCGCCAACTGCTGGAAAAGCCCGCCCACCGGGACTACTTTGGGGTCATGGCACCACAGCCAGGACCCAGCCTCTGGGCAGGGAACCGGGCGGGTGCCTTCGCTATCTGTGCTAGCCCCGCTGGGGTTCGCGCAAGACCAAGGAGGTAGACATGGACGTCCTGGTGACCGGTCGGCACTGCCAGATTCCCGATGATTTTCGCGCTCGGGTAGAGGAGAAGATCGCCTCGATCGAGAAGCTCAAGGATCGAGTGATCAGGGTCGAGGTCCAGGTCTCCGTCTACGGCCACAAGCGGGAGCCAGACCAGTCAACCAGGGTGGAGATCACGCTGCGCAGCAAGGGGCCGGTGGTCCGCGCCGAAGCCTCGGCAGACGACAAGACCGTCGCCTTCGACCACGCCCTGGACCGCTTGAAGTCGCAGCTTCGCCGGGCCTCCGACCGCCGCAAGACCCACCGGGGCCTGCGCGGGACCACCCCGGCTGCAGAGGCCGTCGGCGCCCCGGTCACAGAGGAGGAGGTGCGCCCCGAGATCCGCAAGATCGCCGGGCTGGAGATCCAGGGCGACGGACCCCTGGTCGTGCGCGAGAAGCACTTCGATGCCGTGCCGCTGACTCTCGCGCAGGCCCTCGACGAGATGGAGCTCGTCGGTCACGACTTCTTCATCTACGTCGATGCCGAGTCCGGCGCCCCGAGCGCCGTCTACCGCCGCAAGGCCTACGACTACGGCGTGATCCACCTGTCCATGGAGGCGGCTGAGGAGGCCAGCGCCTGAGCCGCGGTTGGTGCCGGGCAGCTCGACCGACTCGACCAGCGGAAGGCAGCTGTCAGCCGCGAGCCGGGTGCCCGGCCCGCCAGTAGCCCATGAAGGCGGCATTGCCCCTGCCGTAACCGGCGGGGGCGAGCCGCTTGCGCAGCCGGTTCACCCACGCGACCTCGCCGGCCACCCAGGCGTATCGTTCGGCGCCGCCCCCGGTGGCCTCGAGCCAGAGGTCGGGATCCGGCTCGCCGGGGGAGTCGGGGCTGGCTGCGGCCCCGAACAGGAGCTGCTCGGCGCGGCTGCCCACCGGTGTGCCGGCCGGCCGGACGACCCAGTCCAGCCGCAACCGGGCGGCCGTGGCCAGCGGCAGCCGGTCGGACGGATCGGGAACCTCCACCAGCACCTCGCAGGACTGGTCTGCCGAAAGGCCCCGCAGGATGTTCCGGATCGCCGGAAGGGCGGTCTCGTCCCCGATGCAGAGCAGCTTGCTTGCGGACCCTGGACGCCAGGCCACCCCGACGTCCGGCGGGGCGTCGGTTCCGGGCGCCACCAGGAAGATCCGGTCGCCGATTTCAGCGCGCAGGGCGAAACCGCTCAGCGGCCCGGAGTCACCGTGCACGGCGAAGTCGATGTCCACCTCGCCGACGTCCGGGCGGTGCGCAGCCAGGGTGTAGGTGCGCATCGGGGGCCGGAGCTCGTCGGGCAGCGCCCGCCACCACTCGAACCAGTCGCCATCGACCGGAACCCCGGCTTCCGGCGGGGCCGGCAGTACCAGCTTCACCCGTTGGTCGACACCCGCCCAGGCCACCTCCGCCAGGTCCGGCGAGACCAGGGTCAGCCGTCGGAAGGTTGCCGAGAGCTGCTCGATCCGGAGCACCGAGACGTCGAACCGGCGGTAGCTCATCGGGTGCGCACCCGGGTGAGCAGCCACAGGAAGTAGGGAGCCCCGACCAGGGCCGTCACCAGCCCGGCCGGCAGCTGGCTGGGTGCCAGCACCGTCCGTCCGACAGTGTCGGCCGCAACCACCAGCAGCGCCCCGAGCAGGGCGCTGGTCGGCACCAGCCGCCGGTGGGCTGTGCCGACCAGCAGCCTTGCCGCGTGGGGACCGACCAGCCCGACGAAGGCGAGCACACCGATGCTGGCTGTGGCGGCGGCGGTGAGGAGCACAGCCAGGCCGAGGGTGACGATCCGGGCCCGCCGGGTGCTGGCGCCGAGCAGCTGGGGCGTGTCGTCGTCGACGGCGAGCAGGTCGAGTTCGGCATGGGTGCCACGCACGACCACTGCTGCGAGCGCCAGCACGGCCAGTAGCGGCAGCAGGTGCGGCCAGTTGGCTCCATAGGTCGAGCCGCCCAGCCAGGTGATGGCCTTGGCCTGGTTCCACGGGTCGCTGCGCACCAGGATCGCGGAGGTGACCGCCGAGGCTGCGGCTGCCAGCCCGATGCCGACCAGCACGACGCGGGTCTCGTTCAGCCCTTCCCGCAGCGTGAGGGCGAACAGCAGAGCGGCCACCGCCAGCGCGCCGGCACCCGCCCCGGCTGTGACGACGAGCCAGGAGGCGCTCGGCACGACGGTGAGGGCGACGACGGCGCCGAGGCCGGCGCCGCTGGAGACACCCAGGATGCCGGGGTCGGCAAGGGCGTTGCGGGTGACCGACTGCACCAGCGCCCCGGCGATCGCCAGTGCCGCGCCGGCCAGCAGCGCCGAGGCGACGCGCGGTGCCCGGGCGTCCAGGATGAAGCCGACCCGGCGCGAGGCCCGGTCACTGAGCCAGTTGCCGATGTCACCGAGCAGCAGGAACGAGTCCCCGAGCAGGAGGGCGGCGGCCCCGGCGGCGACGACGAGCCCGGCTGCGGCCACGATCACCACCGCTGGATGGCGGCGGCCCCAGCCCATGCCGATGCGCATGACCTCCTGTGCTCCCGGGGCCCCGGGGCTCAGACGATGGGCGGCCAGGGCGAGGAACACGCCGCCGAGGACTGTCGTGACCACGCCGGTCGGCACCTCGACCCCCTCCAGCGGCCCGAAGGCCAGCCGCAGGCCGACGTCGGCGCCGAGAACCACCAGCACACCGGCCACGGCACTCACCGGGATCCGCCACGAGTGCCGCATCAGCGGCGGCACCCGGGAAGCGGCCAGGCCGACAAGGGCCGGGGCGCAGAGGCCGACGAACCCGATCGGACCGGCGATGGTCACAGCGGACGCGGTCAACAGGACCGCTGAACCGGCCAGCACCAACCGGTTCGGCCCCACCCGGACGCCGAGCCCGCGGGCCACATCCTCGCCGAGGGCCAGCAGGTCGAGGTTCCGGGAGAGGGCCAGTGCCAGCAGCAAGGCGACGACGATCAGCGGCACCACCTGGGCCACGCCGTCCAGGCCGCGCTGGTTGAGGGATCCGGAGCCCCACGCGAACAGGCCGCGGGTCTCCTGCGTGTTGAGGATCATCAGCGAGGACGTGACACTCGAGAGGGCCAGCGCCAGCACCGTCCCGGCGAGGACGAGGCGGAGCGGCGACCCGCCGCCCCTGGTGATGGCCAGCAGGACGGCTGCCGCGAGCAGGCCGCCGAAGAAGGCGATCCCGACGCCGCCGAGGATCGGCAGCGAGACGGAGAAGACAGCTGCTGCGACCAGGGCCAGATGGGCCCCGGCCTCCACGGCCAGCGTGTCGGGTGAGGCGAGCGGGTTGCGCGCGAGCCCCTGCAGGATGCTCCCGGCCGCACCGAGCGCCACCCCGACGGCGATCGCCGCGGCCAGCCGGGGCCAGCGCGAGGAGATCACCACCAGGGCGTCGGCGTCGGTTCCCTGGCCGAGGACGAGCCGGACCAGGTCCCCGGCTGCCACGGCCGCGGTTCCCTGGGTCAGGTGGACGGCGGCGAGGCCGGCCACGGCAGCCAGCAGCAGCGCGACCAGCAGCAGGGCCCGGCCCCGGCCGCGGACCGCGCCGGCTGTCGCCGGGCTGCCGACCGCGACCGGCGCCGTGAGGATCACTTGGCGATGGCGCCGGTGACGTCGGCGATCCACTGCTTGGCCGATGCCGGGCCGCCGTAGATCCAGATCCCGACCCCCAGCCGGTGCACCCCGTCGCCCTTAACGAAGTCCAGCGACTCCCACAGCTAGTTGCCGGCCAGGTCGCCGAAGGGGTCCCGGGTTTCGGCGTTGCCCCAGTGGCCCAACCGGTGTGCGGCGGGCCGCTC
>CAYQXH010000165.1:0-5377 GCA_964421325.1 uncultured Propionibacteriaceae bacterium | reverse complement strand
CGACCTTGGCCTCGGTCTTCTTCCGCGTCGGTGAGAGCACCATCAGCATGTTGCGGCCGTCCTGCTTGGGGGCGGACTCGATGAAACCGTCCTCGGCGACGTCGTCGGCGAGCTTCTTCAGCAGGTTGAAGCCCAGCTCGGGACGGCTCTGCTCACGACCACGGAACATGATGGTGATCTTCACCTTGTCGCCGGCTTTGAGGAACCGCACGACGTGACCCTTCTTGGTCTCGTAGTCGTGGCTGTCGATCTTCGGCCGGAGCTTCATCTCCTTGATGACCGTGTTGGTCTGGTTCCTTCGCGACTCGCGCGCCTTCTGTGCCGCTTCGTACTTGAACTTGCCGTAGTCCATCAACTTCGCGACCGGCGGACGCGCCATCGGGGCAACCTCGACCAGGTCGAGGTCCGACTCCCGGGCAAGCCGCAGGGCGTCATCGATCCGCACGATGCCCACCTGTTCGCCGGCAGGGCCGACCAGGCGCACCTCGTTGACGTGGATGCGTTCGTTGATCCGCGGTTCAGTGCTGATGTGTCCTCCAAGTATCGGGGTTGTCAACCGGATCGGCTGGAACAGAAGAAGGGCCCCCGCGCATGCGGAGACCCTGAAGCACGGACGGCAGGAACTGCACCGCCACCGGCACCGACCCGTCACCTGAGGCGATCGGGTGGGAGTTCAGGACTCCACTTTTGCGGACTGCCACCTCACGGCGCAGTCGATCAACCTCGATTCTAGCCTGCCGAGCCGCTCCCGGACGAATCGGGCCGGGAGTACAGCCAGCCCCACTCGCCAGGCGCCAGCTCGACCAGGCGGCGCCCCTGCGCCAGCTCCGCGATCAGGTCACCCTCGATGACCAGCCGGGACGGCCCGGCCAGGTCGACGAGGATGGCGACAGCGCTGGTCTCGACAGCGGTCGCCGCCACCTCGTCCAGCCGGCACGGCACCGGGCGGGCGTCCGCCTTCCACGCCTTCAGGGAGTCGATCCCCGTGAACACCGGCAACCCGGCCCTGCCGTCGGCAGTGGTGAGGAGTGCGACCTGCAGCTCGGCGTGCCGATCGGGGTCTGGGCCGCTGCCGGCGGCCTCACCGACGGCAACGATCGGGATCAGGAACCTCGCTGCACAGAGTCCGGCGACTGCCCGCAGGTAGTCCTCGCGGCTGTCGAGGGCGGTCGTGAGCAGCTGGCGGACGAGCTCGTCCGGCTCGCCGCGGTCCCCGGCGTAGGCCTGGCTCGGCTGGAAGAGGCTGCTCATGGTCTCGATCGCTCCCAGAGCGAGCCGAGCGCGCGGAAGTCGGCTTCGGCCCGTTCGCGGTCGGTGCGCTGCAGCCCGAGCAGCGGCCGCTGGTCCACCTCACCGTCGGTGAGTACGTAGGCCCAGGGATCGTTCTCGGTGAACCGGAAGCCCGCCACCTCCGGCCAGCCGAGCCGATGGGTGCGCAGGCCGTTGCGGAAGGTGATCCCGGCCTCGTCGGCGCGGACGTAGCTGAGTCCGACGCTCATCATGAACCCGATCATCACCACGATGAAGAACGCCAGCGTCACCAGTTGCGGACCGGTGAACAGGTCCCGGACGTCCGTCGGCATGGCGGCCCACCCGAGAGCGGCGGCCAGGACCAGCACCACCGAGAGCACCGATGCCATCAGCAGCGCGCGGCGGGGTCGAACGACGAGTGCCGCCATCGGCTAAAGCCGGCAGGCGTGGATGGTGGTCACCAGGATCGCGTCCGCACCGGTGTCCCACAGGTCGTCCATGATCCGCTGGGCCTCCCTGGCCGGGATCATGGCCCGCACGGCCACCCAGCCCTCCTTGGCCAGCGGGGAGACCGTCGGCGCGTCCAGGCCCGGCGTCACCTGGCAGGCGGCGTCCAGCCGGTCCACGGGAACGTTGTAGTCGACCATCAGGTAGTTGCGGGCGGTGAGGACGCCGCTCAGGCGACGCACCAGCAGGTCGAGGCCGGCGGGGGCAGGGCTGTCGCGGTGCTGGATCAGGATCGCCTCGGACTCGAGGATGGCATCGCCGAACAGCTCCAGCCCGGCACGCTTCAGGGTGGTCCCGGTCTCGACCACGTCGGCTACCACGTCGGCTACCCCGAGGCGGACCGAGGACTCGACTGCGCCGTCGAGGTGGATCAGCCGGGCAGTCACGCCATGGCTGTCGAGGTAGGCAGCCACCAGCCCCGGGTAGGACGTCGCGATCCGGCGCCCGGCCAGATCGGCCACGCTCATCGTCGAGCCACCGGGCGCTGCGAACCGGAACCTGGTGCCGCCGAACCCGAGAGCCATCACCTCGGTGGCCTGAGCAGCGGAGTCGAGCAGCATGTCGCGTCCGGTGATCCCCAGGTCGAGGGTGCCCTCCCCCACGTAGACCGCGATGTCGCGAGGACGCAGGTAGTAGAACTCGACGCCGTTCGCGTCATCGACCAGCACCAGGTCCTTGGCGTCAGTGCGCTGTCGGTATCCCGCTTCGCGGAGCATGCCGGCGGCGGACTCGGCGAGCGAGCCCTTGTTCGGTACGGCGATCTTCAGCAATCCGTCAGCAGCCACGCGGATTCCCCCTTCGGGACTCAGAGGTACTCGTAGACGTCTTCGAGCTCGAGCCCGAGGGAGATCATCAGCACCTGCAGGTGGTACAGCAGCTGGCTGATCTCCTCGGCCGCCTCGCTCCTGGTCTGGTACTCGGCAGCCATCCACACCTCGGCGGCCTCCTCGACCACCTTCTTGCCGATCTCGTGGACGCCTGCGTCCAGGGCACGGACGGTGCCCGAGCCCTCGGGGCGCGTGGCCGCGCGGGCGCGCAGTTCGGCGAACAGGTCTTCGAAGGATTTGCTCACGAGCGCGAAGCCTACCGTCCGCCCGGGAGCCGCAACTCCCCCGACCCACGCTCGAAGCCCTGCCCTGCTCCCGAAACAACCGCTTGCTCCCGGAATTCCGGGAGCAAGCGGTTGTTTCGGGAGCAGGAGCGACGGGGGCCGCTACAGGGCGATGCCGAGCATGGCGTCGACGATGTCGCGGACCAGGGCCGGCGCCGTGGGGTCATCGCCTTCGGCGGCCGCCCAGGCGTCGATGGCAGCGAGCGCGGCCGGGGCGTCCAGGTCGTTGCGCAGGGCTGAACGCACCCGATCCAGGGTTGCGGTCGCGTCGGGCCCGGCCGGGGCCGACACCGCGGCCCGCCAGCGCTCGAGCCGGACCCGGGCGGCCTCGAGCCCTTCGGCGGTGTACTCCCAGTCGCCGCGGTAGTGGTGCGCCAGCAGCACCAGTCGCACGGTCATCGGATCGACGCCGTCGGCCAGCAGCCGGCTGACGAAGACCAGGTTGCCCAGCGACTTGCTCATCTTCTTGCCGTCGAGGGCGACCATGCCGGAGTGCAGGAACACCTTCGCGAACTCGCTGCCGGTCGCCACCCTGGCCTGGGCCGCGCACATCGGGTGGTGCGGGAAGGCCAGGTCGTTGCCGCCGGCCTGCACGTCGAAGTCGGTTCCGAGCGCATCCAGGGCGATCGCCGTGCACTCGATGTGCCAGCCGGGACGCCCCCGGCCCAGCCAGGAATCCCAGGCCGGCTCCCCGTCCCGGGCCTGGCGCCAGACCAGGCAATCCAGCCGGTGCCGCTTGCCCGGACGTTCCGGGTCGCCGCCCCGCTCGGCGAAGACCTGCTCGGCCTCGAGCATCGAGATCCCGGTGCCGGCCATCAGGTTGCTCGCCTTGGTCACCGAGAAGTACCAGTCGGGGAACTCCGGGTCCGGCACCTGGTAGACGGCCTGCTCGTCGTGGAGCACCGAGACCAGTTCGGTGACGGTGTCGAGGCTGTCCACCACCCCGGTCAGCTGTGCCGGGGGCAGCACGCGCAGCGCTGCCATGTCGGTGCGGTACAGCTCGATCTGCTGTTCGGCCAGCTCGGCCCAGCCGACCCCGGTGGCGGCCGCACGTTCCAGGAGCGGGTCGTCCACGTCGGTCACGTTCTGGGCGTACCGGACGGCCAGCCCGGCGTCCAGCCAGGCCCGGACCAGCAGGTCGACCGCGACATAGGTGGCCGCGTGGCCGAGGTGGGTGGCGTCGTAGGGGGTGATGCCGCAGGCGTACAGCCGGGCCTCGCCGCTCTCCGGGCCGGCCGGCTGCAGGTGGCCGCTCAGCGTGTCGTGCACCAGCACCCGTCCGCCACGCCCGGGCAGGATGGGAACGTCGGTGGACATCCAGGCACGCATGGGCGGCAGCCTACCCGGCCACCGGTTAGGGTGTCCGGGAGTCGAGAGGGGACATGCATGGGGTGGTTGGAAGCGATTGTGCTGGGCATCGTGCAGGGGCTGACGGAGTTCCTGCCGATCTCGTCGAGCGCGCACCAGTCCATCGTCGGTCAGCTGTTCTTCGCCGGGCGCGACCCGGGCGCTGCGTTCACGGCCGTCTCCCAGCTCGGGACCGAGACGGCTGTGATCCTTTACTTCGCCAAGGACATCTGGCGGATCATCAGTAGCTGGTTCGGATCCCTGATCGGACGGGTGCCCCGGGACGACCCGGACGCCCGGATGGGCTGGCTGGTGATCATCGGATCGGTTCCGATCGGCATCCTCGGCGTCCTGTTCGAGGAGGCCATCGGTACCAACCTGCGCAACCTCTGGATCACCGTGGCGATGCTGGCCGGCTTCGCCGTCGTGCTGTGGATCGCGGACCGGGTGGCCCGGAACTCCTTCGAGCTGAACCAGCTGACCTGGGTGGACGGTATCGCGCTCGGCTTCGCCCAGGCGCTCGCACTGATCCCCGGCGTCTCCCGTTCGGGCGCGACGATCGCTGCCGGCCTCTTCCTCGGCTACAAGCGGGAGGCCGCCACCCGGTACGCCTTCCTGCTGGCCATCCCGGCGGTGTTCATCTCCGGGCTCTTCAAGCTAAAGGACATCCCCGGCGACCCGAACCTGGCCTGGGGCCCGACGATCGTGGCCACCGTGATCGCCTTCGGGGTCGGCCTCGCCGTCATCCACTGGCTGCTCAAGTACGTCAGCAAGCACAACTTCTCGATCTTCGTCTGGTACCGGCTCGCGCTGGCCGCGGTGGTCGCCGTCCTGCTGCTGACCAACGTCCTGGTGCCGTAGGACCGGGACCATGCAGCGCAGGGCGGTCGGTCACAGCGGACTCCAGGTCTCGCGGCTCGGCCTCGGCACGCTCACCTGGGGCAGGGAGACCCGGCTCGAGGACGCCACCAGCCTGCTGCGCTGCTTCGTCGAGGCCGGGGGCAGCCTGGTCGACACTGCGGCCGCCTATGCCGCCGGGGACGCAGAGCGGATGATCGGCCGGCTGCTTCGGGCCGGTGGCATCGCCAGGGACGACCTGGTGATCGCCACCAAGGCCGGCTTCGGGATCCGGGACGGCCAGCGGGTGGTGGACACCTCCCG
>CAYQXH010000164.1:0-5379 GCA_964421325.1 uncultured Propionibacteriaceae bacterium | reverse complement strand
GCGTGCATGGCTTCGGGGTTCACGCCGGCGCCCACCCGGGCGAGCATGTCGTAGCCCATCGTCTCGCCGTCGGTCTGGCCGCCCATGCCGTAGAAGTTGTTGAAGAAGTTGAACAGGATCGGCGGGTTGCCGCCGTCCTCCGGGCGCCACAGCTGACGGAACTGGTCCATTGCTGCGAACATCATCGACTCCCAGACCGGCCCACAGCCCATCGAGGCGTCGCCGATGTTGGCGATCACGATGCCGGGGAGCCGGTTGACCCGCTTGTACAGGGCCGAGCCCTGGGCGATCGGCGCGGACCCACCCACGATGGCGTTGTTCGGCATGGAGCCGAACGGGGTGAAGAAGGCGTGCATCGAGCCGCCCATGCCCCGGTTGAAGCCGACCTTGCGGGCGAAGATCTCGGCGAGGGTGCCGAACAGGATGAAGTTCTCGGTGAGGTCGGAATCGTCCTGGTAGCCGACCTTCTCCGCGTAGCGCAGGGTGTCGCCGCCGAGGAAGCCCGCCATCACCTGCTGCAGCTTGGCCGGATCCATCTTGCGGGCGGCGGAGAAACTCTTGGCCAGGATCTCGCCGTGGCTGCGGTGGGAGCCGAAGATGTAGTCGTCTGCGTCCAGCTCGGCGGCCTGCCCGACTGCAGCGGCCTCCTGGCCCATGGAGAGGTGGGCCGGGCCCTTGTGGTTGTACTCCACGCCCTGCCAGCCGCCGTTGATCTTGATCGAGTTCAGCATGCCCTCGAACTCGCGGATGGCGATCATGTCGTGGAGCATCCCGACCAGGCCGTCGGTGCCGTAGCGCTGCAAGGCCCCGTCGAAGTCCTGGGTGTAGGCGTTGACCGGGATCGGCGGGACCGTGATCGTCCCGGCCTTGCGAACCTCTGCCGGGTTCACGGGAAGTGACTTGGGCATTTCTTCCTTCTTCTCTTCGTTGATCGAGCTTGTCGAGATCCGGCTCGACCAGCGGTTCGGGTGTTGGTCGCTACGGGCTCGACCAGCGGTTCGGGTCAGTCCTTGATCGCCCAGGCAGCCTCGCGGATGCCTTCGGAGACGGTCGGGTGGGGGAACACGACCTGGCGCAGGTCGTCGACGGTGAGCTCGGTCTCCAGGAGCAGGGCTGCTCCCCAGATCGTCTCGGGGGCGTAGTTGCCGAGCATGTGGATGCCGAGCACGGCCCGGGTGGCTGCGTCGGCGATGATCTTGACCGCGCCCGGCCCGCGGACGCCGTTCTCGGCGACGAACCTGCCGGAGACCGCCAGCGGGACGGTGGCCGTCACCACCTGGTGGCCGCGGCCGGCGGCCTGGGCCTCGGTCAGCCCGACGCCGGCTGCTTCCGGCATGGAGTAGACCGCCCACGGGATGGTGTCGGTGCGCAGTCTCTGGCCAGCACCGGTGGCGGCCCTGGTGTCGAGGATGTGGGCGGCAGCGATGTCGCCCATCCGGTAGGCGGCGTGGGCGAGCAGGCTGCGTCCGGTGACGTCCCCGACCGCCCAGACGTTCGGCAGGTTGGTGCGCATGGTGTCGTCGACCACGACGCCGCGCGGGCCGACCTCGAGTCCGGCCTCCTTCGCGCCCCAGCCGTCGACCAGGGGGCGCCGGCCGACCGCCATCAGGATCAGGTCGGCCTCGGCCCGGACGGTCTCGCCCTTCGCCGACGTGTAGACCACGGTGCCGCCCTCGATGCCTGTGACCTTGCAGTTGAGGTGGAACTTCACCTTGCCGAGGGCCTTGCGGAGCCGGGCGGCCAGGTCATCGTCCATGAACGGGACGATCTCCGGCAGCATCTCGACCACCTCGACCTCGGCGCCGAAGGCCGCGAACAGGGACGCGAACTCGAGTCCGATCACGCCGCCGCCGATCACGACCAGCCGCTTCGGGACGGCCTCGACGGCGAGCAGGCCGGTGGAGTCGACCACCAGCGGGTTGTCCTTGGCTCCCGGGATGGGGGGCATCACCGGCACCGAGCCGGTGGCGATGATCACGTGGTCGGCGGTCTTGCGCTCTCCGTCGATCTCCACGATGCCGGGGGCGATCAGGGTGCCGTGTGCCTTGGCAACCACCACTCCGGCCCGCTTCTCTGCTGCTCCGACGCCGGCGACCAGCTTGCCGACGACGTCGGCCTTCCAGGCCTGGACCTTCGCCCAGTCGAAGGCGACGTTCTCGGCCGTTACGCCGAACTGCTCGGAGTGGGCTGCGTGCTCGTACAGCTTGGCCGAATTGAGCAGGCTCTTGGTCGGGATGCAGCCCACGTTCAGGCAGGTCCCGCCGAGGAACTCCTTCTCTACCAGGAGCACCTTCAGCCTGGCGTGCCCGAGGCGTTCGGCGGCCAGGTAGCCGCCGGGGCCGCCGCCGATGATGATGACGTCGTAGTCAGCCATTGGTCGCGCCTCTCAGCCCAGTACGGTCAGGTCGATGTCGGCGACGGCGGCACACAGGTCGCGCAGGTACCTGGCGGCGTCCGCGCCGTCGATGACCCGGTGGTCGGCAGTCAGGGAGAACCCGATCCGCTGCTCGGCCCCGACGCTGCCGTCGGCGTTGATCACTGCGCGCGGGAAGATCGCGTCGACGCCGAGGATCGCGACCTGCGGCACGTTCAGCAGCGGCGTGAACGACTCGATGCCGAAGGCTCCAAGGTTGCTGACGGTGAAAGTTGCGCCGCTGAGCAGGTCGGGGCTGATCGAACCGCCGATCGCGTCCATCGCCAGCTGCTTGGACAGCCTCGAGAAGTCCCGAAGGGTCAGCGTCTCGGCGAACCGCAGCGTCGGCACGAGGAGTCCGCGCGGGGTGTCCACGGCCATACCGAGGTGCACGCTGGCGAACGTCCGGAGTACCCCGTCTGCGAGGTGCGCGTTCACGGTGGCGTGTCTGGCCAGCGTCTTCACCGCCGCGTAGCCGACCAGGTCACCAACGGTGATGGCGCTCAGCCCGGGATCGGCCGCACCCTTCAGCCGTTTGCGCAGGGCCAGCACGCCGGCCGCCGGAGCGGTGGCGGTGTAGGTGAGCTGGGCCGAGGTGGCCAGCGAGTTCATCATCCGCTCGGCGATCACCTTCCGGATGCCCTTCAGCGGGGTCTGGGTGACCTCGCCCGGGAACTCCCGTTCCGCACCGGCGGTCGAGCCTGTCGAGACCGCCACTGCGCCGGCTTCGACCGACCCGGCCCGCGGTCCCGAAGCCAGGTCGGCGCGGGTGACCCGGCCGCCGATGCCGCTGCCGGCAGAGCCGGGGACGAAGTCCTCAGCCTCTGCCCGGGCGCCGACGGTGAGCCCGGGGCCGGCAGCCATCGCAGCCTGCACGTCGCGCTCGATGACCCGGCCCTCCGGACCGGAGCCGGTCAACCTGTTGGCGGCGATCCCGGTGGCAGCTGCCAGGCCACGTGCGCGGGGGGAAACCGCGCCGGAACCGCCGGCGGTGTTCGTCGGCACCGCTGCCGTTGGTGACACTTCCTCCGCAGGCTCCGGACGCCCCTCAGGGGCCGTTGCCCCGGGCACCAGCGGCTCGGGAGTGGACTCGTTGACCTCGCCGGCCTCACCGGTGGTGGCCGGCGGCAACCCGGCGCCGGCCAGGAACTCCTCGACGTTCTCGCCGGGCTCGCCGACAACGACGATCGGCTGCTTGACCGGCACGTCGTCGCCCTCTTCCGCGAGCAGCGCGAGGACCGTCCCGGAGACCCCTGCGGGCACCTCCATGGCCGACTTGTCGGTCTCGATCTCGCAGAGCAGCGTGGCCGCGTCCACGACGTCGCCGACCTTGACCAGCCAGGTGGTGATCAGGCACGACTCCACCGTGTTGCCGAGCTGTGGCATGACGACTGTCTGAGCCATTGCTTCTCCTAGTCCTAGACGATGCGGGCCCGGGGGCCGCTGTTGATGAGGTCGGTGCGGGCATCGGCTGCGAGGCCCCCGTCTGTGATCACGCCGGTCAGGTCCGAAAGGCCCATCACGCTGACGAAGCCGGCGCGACCGTACTTCGAGGAATCGGCGACCAGCCAGGCCTCGGCAGCGCGGGCCTTCATCGCCCGGATCACTTCCGCGCCCTCGGCGAAGCCGGTGGTGAGCCCGCGCTCGGCGGTGAAGCCGTCGGTGCCGAAGAAGGCCAGCCGGACGTTGAAGTCCTCGATGGAACGCAGCGCGACCGGCCCGACCATCGACTCGCTGGTGCGGTTGAAGGTGCCACCGGTGAGGATCACGGTAAGCCCGGGGTGGACGCGGGCATGGCGGACCACCAGGGTCGAGTTGGTGAGGATCTGGACGCCGCGGCGCGCGCCGAGATGGGTGACGATCTGGGAGCAGGTGGTGCCGGCCTCGATCATGATCAGGTCGTTGTCGGCGACCAGTTCGGCTGCTGCGGCGGCGATCCGGTCCTTCTCGACGGCATGTTGAAGTTGGCGTTCCAGGACGTTGCGGTAGCCCGTGGCCTCGGCGCCGCCGTGGGTGCGGGCCAGCAGCCCCCGGTCCTCCAGGTTCCGCAGGTCGGTGCGGATGGTCACTTCGGAGACCCCGAGATCCCTCGACAGTGCGCCGACGAGCAGGGAGCCGTCCCGCGCCAACCGACCAAGGATGTGCGTCTCGCGCTCGGTGCGCTCGATCGACATCGATCGGTCCTTTCGATTGACTTTCGGCTTGCCCGCTTTACCGATTCAATCGTAAGCCGTTCGACACCGGACCGCAAGCATCTGCGCCCAGCTCCCCGGGAACGCCACAAGCTGTGAGGTAAGCGCCGCGGTCGGCGTGTACCTCACAGCTTGGGCAAGAGTGGAGGCTCAGCGGGCGCGGACCTCGTTGTTGCGGGGTTGGTGGGTCAGCTCGGCCAGGCCCAGCTCCTCGAGCAACGGCGGCAGGTACATCCCGAACCGGCCGCGGTAGCCCTTGCGCAGGCCGTACCAGCCTCCGACCGGGTTCTCTTCTGCCCGCCCCCAGGCTTCCACGGTTCCCGGAGGAGCCGGCTTCTGCTCGTCTGCCGCGCCGAGCGGCACCCAGTCGCCCTGCTCCTGCAGCCAGGCATGCAGGTCCGCCACGGCCCGCAGGTGGTAGCGCAGGGTGGTTGAACCCACCTGGCACACCAGCGCCGGGGGATCGGCGGCCTCGTCGCGATACATCGTGTACTCACTCGAACCCGGTGCTGTCATCAACCGCCAGGGGTCCTCAGCCGTGCCTGCGCCACCCATGGTTCCCTCCCCCCGACCCGCGCCCCGCCACTGGGACATCGGCCCCAGCGTGCCTCCGATCGCCGGCCGGTGACCAGAGGCCTGGCCCGAACTACTGAGGGGCGCTCAGGCCTGGCTGGCCAGCAGGGCGGCCTCCGCTGCCTTCGTCCAGCGCCCGTCGACCATGGCGGCCGCCACCGTCGGCAGCTTGTCGGCCAGCTCGTCGAGCCGGACCATCCC
>CAYQXH010000163.1:0-5471 GCA_964421325.1 uncultured Propionibacteriaceae bacterium | reverse complement strand
ACCTCCTGGATGTTGGAGACCACCTTGTCGTGCAGCTGGTCGCGGCCCTGTGGCGGGACCACGATGAAGATCGGGATCCCGTCCTCGACCAGGGCGATCGGGCCGTGCTTGAGCTCGCCGGCAGGGAAGCCCTCTGCATGCAGGTAGGCGATCTCCTTCAGCTTCAGCGCGCCTTCGAGGGCGACCGGGTAACCGACGTGGCGGCCGAGGAACAGCACCGACCTCTCATTGACGAACCGGTGGGCCAGCTCCTTGATCGGGCCGAGCTCGTCGAGCACCTTCTGGATCAGGGGCGGGGTGGCTGCCAGCTCGGCCATCACGGCGTGGATCTCGTCGTCGTACATCGAGCCGCGCACCTGCGCCAGGTAGAGCCCCAGCAGGTAACAGGCCGCGACCTGGGTGAGGAAGCCCTTGGTCGATGCCACCCCGATCTCGGGGCCGGCGTGGGTGTAGATCACCGCGTCCGACTCCCGCGGGATGGTGGCACCGTTGGTGTTGCAGATCGCGATCACCTTGGCGTGCTGCTCGCGGGCGTGCCGGATGGCCATCAGCGTGTCCGCGGTCTCGCCGGACTGGCTGAGGGTCACCACCAGCGTCGAGCGGGTGATGATCGGGTCCCGGTAGCGGAACTCGCTGGCGATCTCCACCTCGCAGGCGATCCGGGTCCAGTGCTCGATGGCGTACTTGGCCACCAGCCCGGCGTAGTAGGCGGTGCCGCAGGCCACGATCACGATCTTGTCGACCAGCCGGAGCTCGGACTCGGGAATGTGCAGCTCGTCCAGCTTCAGCGAGCCGTCCGGGTTGAACCTGCCCAGCAGGGTGTCGAAGACGGCCTTCGGCTGTTCGTAGATCTCCTTGCGCATGAACCAGTCGTAACCGGACTTCTCCGCTGCCGACAGGTCCCAGGTGACCTCGAACGGGTGGGTCTCGGCCGGGTTGCCGTCGAAGTCGGTCACCTTGATGGAGTCGGGTCGCACGTCGACGACCTGGTCCTGGCCGAGCTCGATGGCGAAGCGGGTGAACTCGATGAAGGCAGCCACATCGGAGGCGACGAAGTTCTCGCCGTCGCCGACCCCGACGACGAGTGGGGAGTTGCGGCGGGCGGCGACCAGCCGGTGCGGCTCGCCGGCATCGACGGCGACCAGGGTGAAGGCGCCTTCGAGTCGGCCACAGATGCTGCGCATCGCATCGGCGAGGTCGGCGCCGGCTGCCACCTCCCGGCCGAGCAGCTGGGCTGCGGTCTCGGTGTCGGTCTGGGAGTTGAACACGACGCCTTCGGCCTCGAGCTCGCTGCGCAGGATGGCGAAGTTCTCGATGATGCCGTTGTGGATCAGGGCGACCCGGTCACCGGCCGAGACGTGCGGGTGGGCGTTGGCGTCCGTCGGTCCGCCGTGGGTGGCCCAGCGGGTGTGGCCGATGCCAAGACCGGAGTCCGGCAACGGGTTGGTTTCGAGGTCGGCGATCAGGTTGGTGATCTTGCCGGCCTTCTTGCGGTAGTCGATCTTCCCGTCCGCGACCACGGCCACGCCGGCGGAGTCGTAGCCCCGGTATTCCATCCGCCGCAGGCCTGCGACCACGACCTCGCGGGCGACACGAGGACCTGTATAACCGATAATTCCGCACATAGCGGTCACTGTACTGGCGGGTTCGGCAGACTAGTGCGCGTTGTCTCCGTACGAACCAGGGCTAGTCGAGGTGGTAATGGCACCAGCAGCAGGGGTCTTCGAGGAAGTCGACGCGCCCGAGGACAATCCCTACGGTCCGTACCTCACGCTCGATCGCCAGCACTGGGCTGCGCTCGCAGCCTCCCGGCCGGACAACCTTGACGACGCCACCCTCGACCGGCTGCGCGGCATCGACGACCCGACGGACGCTGCAGAGGTGCGCGAGGTGTACCTCCCGCTGACCGACCTGCTCAGCCTCTACATCGAGCGAACCGGTGCGCTGTTCTCCGCCAGCCACGAGTTCCTTGGCCTCTCCGGGCGCCGGACGCCGTTCGTGATCGGGGTCGCCGGTTCGGTTGCGGTCGGCAAGTCGACCACGTCCAGGATGTTGCGGGAGCTGCTGTCCCGGCTTCCGGGATCGCCGAGGGTGGACCTGGTGACCACCGACGGGTTCCTCTACCCCAACGACCACCTGATCGAGCTGGGGCTGCTGGACCGCAAGGGCTACCCGGAGTCCTACAACCGGCGCCGGCTGGTCCAGTTCGTGATGGACGTGAAGTCCGGCGCCCCCCACGTGACCGCGCCGGTGTACTCGCACCTGGTCTACGACATCGTCCCCGACCAGGTGATCACCGTCTCCCAGCCCGACATCCTGATCGTGGAGGGTCTGAACGTGCTGCAGGCCGCGCGGCAGCGGTCGGACGGGACCACCGGCCTGGCCGTCAGCGACTTCTTCGACTTCTCGGTCTACGTCGACGCAGCCCACGCCGACATCCGGGCCTGGTACGTCAAGCGCTTCCTTACCCTGCGCGAGACCGCCTTCCAGGACCCCCAGTCCTACTTCGTCCGGTTCGGCCAGCTGGACGAGGTCGAGGCCACCCAGACGGCCATCGACATCTGGAACCGGGTCAACGGCCCGAACCTGGAACTGAACATCCGCCCGACCCGGGGGCGGGCCACGGCGATCCTGCGCAAGGGCCCCGACCACCAGGTCAGCTGGGTCCGGATCCGGAAGGTGTGATGATCCTGCAGCTGGGTGAGGCCGACACCGCTGCGGCGGTGGCACTCTGGGCCGGGGCCGGGCTCACCAGACCGTGGAACGATGCCGCCGGCGACTTCCGGCGGGCGGTGGCCGGGCCGTCCTCCGCCGTCCTCGGCATCCGCGACGACGGCGAACTTGTCGGCACTGCGATGGTCGGCCATGACGGCCATCGCGGCTGGGTGTACTACCTTGCGGTCGCCGACCCCGCCCGTGGTCGCGGCCTCGGCCGGGAGCTGATGGCCGCCGCCGAGGCGTGGCTGGTCGAGCGGGGCCTGCCGAAGATCCAGTTCATGGTGCGCACCGACAACACGAGTGTCCTCGACTTCTACGACCACCTCGGCTACGCCAGGCAGGACTGTCTGGTGCTCGGCAGGCGCCTGGACGGCTAGGCCGCCGGGCGGACGCGACTCAGCGGGCAGGCTCCAGCGACAAGCGGTCACGCACGACGTCGACGAGCCGCTCGGCAACCTCCTGGGCACGCTCTGCGGTCTCGGCCTCGACCATGACCCGCACCAGGGGCTCGGTGCCGGAAGGGCGCAGCAGGACGCGGCCGTTGCGCCCGAGGGCCTTGGCCTCGGCTGACACGGCCGCGTTGACCACGGGGTCGATGCCGGCGCGGCTCTTGTTCACGTTCGGCACGTTGATCATCACCTGCGGCAGGCGGGTCATCACGCCGGCGAGTTCGCGCAAGGTCTTGCCCGTGCGGACCATCCGGGCAGCGAGGTGCAGTGCGGTCAGCACTCCGTCGCCGGTGGTGGCGAACTCGCTCATGATCACATGGCCGGACTGTTCACCGCCGAGGGTGAAGCCGTTGGCGTTCATCGCCTCCAGCACGTAGCGGTCGCCCACCTTGGTGGCGTCGACGTGGATGCCGGCGTCCCGCATGGCGTTGAGGAAGCCGAGGTTGCTCATCACCGTTGCCACGACGGTGTCACTGTGCAGCGTCTGGTCGGCGCGCATGGCGAGGGCGAGGATGGCCAGGATCTGGTCGCCGTCCACGATCTCGCCGGTGTGGTCGACGGCGAGGCAGCGATCGGCGTCCCCGTCGAGGGCGATGCCGAGATCCGCGCCGTGCGCGAGCACCGCGGCCTGCAGCGAACCCATGTGGGTGGAGCCGCAGTTGTCGTTGATGTTGAGGCCGTCAGGCTCGGCGTGCAGCGGGATGACTTCTGCACCCTGGGCGTCGAACGAGGCGAGGGCGGTCAGGTGGGCTGCACCGTTGGCACAGTCGACGACGACCTTCAGCCCGGCGAGGCTGGCGTCACTGCCGAGGCTTGCGACCAGGTGGGCGACGTAGGCCTCGATGGCCCCCGGATCATCGGTGACCCGGCCGACGTCGGCGCCGGTGGGCCGCAGCCAGACCTCGGTCATGCGTTCCTCGATGGCGTCCTCGATGTCGTCGTCGAGCTTGACGCCGCCGCGGGCGAAGAACTTGATGCCGTTGTCGGGCATCGGGTTGTGGCTGGCTGAGAGCATCACGCCGAGGTCGGCGTCACGTTGCCCGACGAGGTGGGCGACGCCGGGGGTGGGGACCACGCCGAGGCGAACCACGTCCACGCCGGCCGAGGCCAGACCGGCCACGACCGCAGCTTCGAGGAACTCCCCGCTCGCCCGGGTATCCCGCCCGACGAGCGCGACGGGACGTCGGGCGCTCCCGAACGCTCCGGCCTCGCCCAGCACGTGGGCAGCGGCCATGGAGAGTTCCAGGGCGATCTCGGCGGTGAGCTCGAGGTTCGCGGTGCCGCGAACCCCGTCCGTGCCGAACAGTCGAGCCATGGCCCGACCGGGATCAGCGCTTGCTGTACTGAGGAGCCTTGCGGGCCTTCTTCAGACCAGCCTTCTTGCGCTCCTTGACGCGGGCGTCACGGGTGAGCAGACCTGCCTTCTTGAGGACCGGACGGCTGGCCTCGGTGTCGACGGCGTTCAGCGAGCGGGCGATGCCGAGACGGAGCGCACCGGCCTGGCCGGTCACACCGCCGCCGACGATCGTCGCGATCACGTCGTAGGAGCCGACCACGGCAGCGGTGACGAAGGGCTCGTTCACGGTCTGCTGGTGCAGCTTGTTCGGGAAGTACTCCTCGAGCGTGCGCCCGTTGATGGAGAACTGACCGGTGCCGGGGAAGATGCGCACGCGGGCGATGGCCTCCTTGCGGCGGCCGGTGGCTGCGGAAGGCGCGATCAGGGCGGGGCGGCCACCGGGCAGCTGGGCGCTGGCCACAGCCTCGGCCCGGTAGGCGATCTCCCGATCATCCTCGACGAAGGGGACGGTCTCCGGGACTGGAGTCTCTTCAACGGTTTCGGTCACGGTGCTTCCTCGGCTCACTGAGCGATCTGGATGATCTGGTACGGCTGCGGCTTCTGCGCGCTGTGGGGATGCTCGGGGCCGCTGTAGACCTTGAGCTTCTTGATCAGCTGACGGCTCAGCTTGTTCTTCGGCAGCATGCCCCAGACCGCGAGCTCAACAGCCTTGCGCGGGTCCTTCTCCAGCAACTCACCGTAGGGGACGGCCTTAAGGCCACCCGGACGACCGGAGTGGCGGTAGGCCATCTTGTCGGTGCGCTTGTTGCCGGTGAGGGCGATCTTGGACGCGTTCACGACGACAACGAAGTCGCCGGTGTCCACGTGCGGGGCGAACTGGGCCTTGTGCTTGCCTCGAAGCAGGGTCGCCGCAGTGACGGCCAGCCGTCCCAGGACGACGTCCTGAGCATCGATCACAAGCCAGGTCCTGGTGATCTCACCAGACTTGGGGCTGTACGTAGACACGG
>CAYQXH010000162.1:0-5494 GCA_964421325.1 uncultured Propionibacteriaceae bacterium | reverse complement strand
CCCGGCCTGCTGGAGTTCTTCGGGCAGATGCTCTACACCGGCGACTGGAAGTGGGAACACCTCGGCATCGGGGAGAAGTCCAGGCACGCCAAGCGGATCGGGCTGTGGCTGATCGAGCAGTACCTGGCCCCCGCCAACCGCGCCCTCGCCCGCTGCGGCGGCAAGTTCACGGTGCAGTCGAGCCTTGCCACCATGGCGCAACGCGCCCAGAACGTCGTCTCGCTCGGCACCAGCGCCGGTGAGGGGTGGCTGCTGACCGCGGAGATGATGGAACTGATCGAGTCTGGGACACCGAACATCATCTGCGCCCAGCCGTTCGCCTGCCTGCCCAACCACGTCGTCGGCAAGGGCATGTTCCGCGAGCTGCGGCGGCTCTACCCCCAGGCGAACATCACCTCGATCGACTACGACCCCGGGGCCAGCGAGGTGAACCAGCTGAACCGGATCAAGCTGGTCCTCGCACGGGCGCACAAGGCTCACCGGGAAATGCCGGACGCCCTCCCCGACGACCTGGCCGCGTCGGCACCGATCAGCGGTTGAGCGGCCCGCGGGCCAGACCCGGAACCTGGCCCCCTGGCCCACATCCGGTGCTCACCGAGTGGGCGGCTCCGGCCGCAGCTGCCGCTCAACGCGCTCTAGCCACTCGCCGACAACGGCACGCAGGAGTCCGGGCTGCTCGTGGGGAAGCGCGTGTCCGGCGTCGTCGACCACGGCCAGCGATGCGTGCGGACAGTCCCCGGCGAAGTCCGCTGCGGCAGCATGGCCGACCGTGGAGTCCAGCCGTCCGGCCACGACCAGGGTCGGACCCCCGAAGGGCGGCCCCGGAGCCGGGGTGAGCTGCCAGCGTTCGCCGATCCGCTCCAGCGCCGTCTGGTCGACCAGGGCTGCGGCCGGGGCGACGAAGCGCTCGTAGCGGTCGAGCATCTCGGGGGTCTGGAGCACGAAGTAGTCCCGGAAGCCCTCGTCGCCCAGTTCGCCCGACCCCGTGACCACCCGGTGGGCCGGGACGTTCCGGGTTCCGGGCAGCAACGGGCAGACCAGCGCAAGGCCGGCGACCAGGGACGGGCGCCGTGCCGCCATCGCCTGTGCGTAGTATGCGCCGGCCGAGTGACCGACAGGAGGTAGGGGGCACCTCCGGCCACCCGGTCGGCGAACTCCAGCAGCACGGCGAGGACGTCGTCAGCGCTGCGCAGGGACTCCGGGGCCGTCGTCCGTCCCATCCCGGGCAGATCGGGGTAGACCCGTCGGAGCCAGGCGTGAGGCTCGAGGGCCGGCTCGAAGCACGCCTCGGCCTCGCGGTGGTCGACGCCGGCACCGTGCAGGACCACAACCGGCCGGCCGGAACCGTGCTCGACGTACTTGACCGCCACCTCGCCCGCCCGGATCTCCATCCCGGCAGGCTAACCCGCCCGGGAGTCGCCCGACAGGACCGGTCGCGCGGCTAGTGCGACCTTCCGGCAGCGGGAACGTCGTCAAGGGCGGTGTAGACCGGCTTGCCGAGTTCCCGGGCCAGGTCGCACTCCAGATCTGCACCCCTGGACTCCCCCGGGATGCGCAGCACAGCGTCGCACTTCGCGAGCAGCCGGTGGGCAACCGGGTACTGGTAGCGGGCGAACTCCTCCGACTGGTGGGAGTCGCCACCGGCCGCCGTGATCACCGGCCAGGCGAGCCACTCCCCGACGACGGCAAGGTGACCCTTCTCGAACAGCGGGAGCGCCATCGCCTCCATCCGGGCCAGGTTCTGCCGGATCTTGTCTTCGTCGCCATCGGTTCCGGTCAGGTACGGCCCGGACACGAGGATCATCATCGGCCCAAAAGTCATGGCCCAAGCCTTGCACGCGGCCAGGCGATCCCGCTCGGGTCACCCCGTCCAGCAAGTCCCGAGGGGAGCCGATGCCGGGTCAGCCGGCGAGCAGCGCTTCGATCTTCCGGGCCAGGACCGGTTCGGGCTGGGCACCGACGATGCGTCCGACCGTGACGCCGTTGCGGACCATCGCGAGGGTCGGGATGCTCTGGGCATCGAACCGCGCCGCGGCCCGCGGGTTGTCGTCGACGTTGACCTTCACCACCTTCACCCGCCCCGCGTAGCGTCTGGCCAGACGCTCGAGCACCGGTGCGACCATGCGGCAAGGTCCGCACCAGGGTGCCCACAGGTCGATCAGCACGAGCTGGTTGGTGTCGAGGGCCACCGCGAGCTCGTCGTCCCCGACGTCGACCAGCCACGGCAACGGGGCCTTGCACGAGGCGCACTGCGGACGGCCCTTCGCGGTCGCCGGGACCCGGTTCTTCGTTCCGCACGACGGGCACAAGGTGATGCGGGAGCTCATGGCCCAACCATAATCCGGCCGGCCTCAGTCGAGGTCCTCGCCGGAGAGCGCCTTCGCCGCCAGGCGCTCCTCCTCACTGACCGACCACACCTCATGGGCGGCGCGCAGGGCCAGCAGGATGATGAAGGAACCAAGGATCAGGTCCGGCCACCCCGACCGCGTCCACACCGTCACGACACCCATCGTGATGATCGAGACGTTCACCAGGACGTCGTTGCGAGCGGACAGGAACGCCGCCCGGCTGAGCGAGCCACCGTGGTGACGCACCGAGGTGAGCAGCCAGGCGCTGGTGCCGTTGATCGCGATCGCGCCGACGGAGGCCAGCACCAGTGGTAGCACCAGCGGAGCCACCGGGTCGGAGAACCGCTGGAAGGCCTCCCAGCCGGCGAGGACGGCCGGGCCGAGGATCACCAGGGCCATTACCTTGCCCAGCCGCGCCCGGCGGACCAGCGGCCAGCCCAGGGCGACGAAGATCAGCAGGTTGACGGCGGTGTCCTCGAGGAAGTCCACGCTGTCGGCCAGCAGTGCCACCGACCCGGCGGCGAGGGCGACCGCGAACTCGACGAAGAAGTAGCCGAAGTTCAGGCCGGCGACGATCAGGACGACCCGCCGCAGCCGGGCCGGGTCGGGGCCGGCTGCACTGCTGCCGGTCGGGTCGGACGAGGTCACGTCCGCACCCTAGCCCCTGCCGTCCCGGTGCCGCCGGACCGGCTGCCGGACGCGGATCAGCTCCCCAGCCCGCCGGTGTGCGTCCCTCAGGCCTCGAAGGGGACCGGGTCGCCGGCCCCGTAACGCAGGATCTCCGCCCCGTCCTCGGAGAGGTCGACGATGGTGGTCGGCTCAAGGCCGCAGTCCCCGGAGTCGAGGACCGCGTCCAGCAGGTTGCCCAGGTCGTCGTTGACCGCCCAGCCGTCGGTGAGGGGATCCTCGTCGCCGGGCAGGATCAGCGTGGTCGACATCAGCGGTTCGCCCAGCGTCTTCAACAGCGCCAGGGCTGTCGTGTGCTGGGGCACCCGGACCCCAACGGTCTTCTTCTTCGGGTGCAGCATCACCTTCGGCGCATCCCTGGTGGCCTTGAGGATGAACGTGTACGCGCCCGGGGTGGCGGCCTTCACCGCGCGGAAGACGTCGTTGTTCATCTGCACGTACTGGCCCAGCTGGGCGAACTCGCTGCAGACGAGGGTGAAGTGGTGCTTGTCGCTCAGCTTGCGCAGCGAGCGGATCCGGTCGAGCCCCTCGCGGTTCCCGAGGCGGCAGCCGAGCGCATAGCCGGAGTCGGTCGGGTAGGCCACCAGGCCGCCGGAGGTCACGATCTCTGCCACCTGGGCCAGTGCGCGGGGCTGCGGGTTGTCGGGGTGCACGTCGAAGTAGCGGGCCATGTCCGGAGCCTAGACGACGAGGTCGGCGCTGGACCGGTCTCGGGGGACTGTCCCCGGCCGCCGACGAGAGTCCCGGCTGGGTAGGGTGCGGCCATGGCCCTGTTCTCGCTGTCCATCGACGAGCTCCGCGACCGCCAAAGCCTGAAGTGGCGGACCTACGACGCGGACGTGCTGCCGATGTGGGTCGCCGAGATGGACACCCGGATTCCCGAGCCGGTGAAGGCGGCGCTGCTGGAAGCCGTTGAGCGGGGCGACACCGGCTACCCCCACGGGACGGCCTACGCCGAGGCCTTCGCTGCGATGGCTGCGTCGCGCTGGGGCTGGCAGCTGGACGTGGCTGCCCAGGTCAGGCGGGCAGGCGACGTGATGAACTCGGTGCTCGCCGTCCTGGAGGCGACGACGGCGCCCGGCGATGCCGTGGTGATCAACCCCCCGGTCTACCCCCCGTTCCGCCAGGTCGTCTCCGGGTACCGGCGCCGAATCGTGGAGGCACCCCTGACCCCGGGCGGCCGCCTCGACCTGGCATCGCTGGCCGGCGCCTTCGCCGGGCCGGAGAAGCCGAAGGCCTACCTGCTGTGCTCGCCACACAACCCCACCGGCGCCGTACACACCAGCGAGGAGCTCACCGCGGTAATGGCACTGGCCGCGACCCACGGGGTGCAGGTCATCGTTGACGAGATCCATGCCTGCCTGGTCGACCCCGGCGTCGGCTTCGTCCCTGCGCTCGCCGTCGCCGGTGGCGAACGGGCGATCAGTGTGACCAGCGCCGGAAAGGCCTGGAACCTGGCGGGGTTCAAGGCCGGGCTGATCATCGCCGGCACGGGCTCCGAGCGCGTGCTCGCCGAGCTGCCCCCGCTCGCGCAGCAGTCGAGCGGGCACCTGGCCAACCTGGTCCACACCGCCGCGCTCACCGAGGCCCAGGACTGGGTCGACGAGCTGGTGGTGGAGATCGCCGCCAACAAGGCCCTGCTCGCCGCAGAACTGGCACGCCTCCTACCCGCCGCCGGCTACTCCCCGGCCCGGGGCACCTACCTGGCGTGGGTCGACTGCAGCCGGCTCGGGCTCGACAACGCGGCGCGCGAGTTCCTGGAGCGCGGCCGGGTGGCGTTCTCGCCCGGCGCCAACTTCGGGGTGGCCCACCGGCAATGGGTGCGGATCAACCTGGCCTGCTCGCCGGACCTCGTGGTCGAGGGCGTGGCAAGGATGGCAGCGACCGTCAACGGTTAGCGATGAGGTCCGCCTCTGCCGAGCCGCGTCCGGTCAGCCGCTGGATGCCGATCAGGCCCAGGAAGACCGTGTCCACCGCAGCGGTGGTGCTGACCCGGACCCGGCCCTCGACGAACCGCACCTCACCGGTGACACCTCCGCTGTCAGCCAGGACGCGCTGCGCCGCTGCGATCGCCGCCGCGGCTTCCGGACGCTGTCCGGCCAGCCTCGCAGCTGCGGTCTGGTCGGCGGCCGCCCTGGCCGCTGCGGCAGCGACGAGTTCTGCCCTCCGGGCGGCGACGGCCTGCGCCCCACCGTCCACGACCAGCCCGGCAACCAGCAGCAGCGCGAGCACCGACATCGCGATGAACACCGACATCGACATCCCCCGCTGGTCCCGCACCATGCGCCACCCCCGATCGCGAGTCTTCATTGTGCCCTCGCCCGGCGCGTTCCACGCCGGTTGTGCACAGCCGAATCCGTGCCGGCAATGGGTAGGCTGAGGCTGCTCAAGACCCGGAATGATTGGAATCCAACGATGGTCCAGAAAGTCGCCCTGCTCACCGCCGGTGGTTTCGCCCC
>CAYQXH010000161.1:0-5523 GCA_964421325.1 uncultured Propionibacteriaceae bacterium | reverse complement strand
GCATCCTGTCGGGCACCGCAACCGAGCACTGGGATCCGCAGCGGGTCTACGTCGGCGTGAACATCGCGACCGGCAACCGTCTGTTCACCCGCACCCTGACCACCTTCGGCCCGGTCACCAAGGACGGCGAGGCGGCCCAGCTCATCGCGGACGCCGCCACCGACACCGGCACCGCCTCGGCTGACGCCAAGGAGTGGAAGTTCACCATCAAGGACGGCGTCAAGTGGGAGGACGGCAAGCCCGTCACCTGCGAGGACTTCAAGTACGGCATCTCGCGCACCTTCGCGGTGGACGTGATCACCGGTGGCCCGAACTACGCCATCCAGTACCTGGACATCCCCAAGAACGAAGACGGCTCCTCCGCCTACGCGGGCCCGTACAAGAAGACCGGTCAGGACCTGTACGACAAGGCCGTGACCTGCGACGGGAACACCATCACCTTCAAGATGGCCGCCCCCTCCGGTGACTTCAACATGGCCGCGACGATGACAGCCTTCGGCGCTTTCCGTCAGGACAAGGACCAGGGCGACAAGTCGAACTACGCGATCTTCTCCAACGGCCCGTACAAGCTCGAGGGCACCTGGACCGCCAACAAGGGCGGCACCTTCGTGCGCAACGACCAGTGGGATCCCAAGACCGACGGCTTCCGCACCGCCCTCCCGGACAAGATCACCTGGGACGAGTCGCTGACCCAGGAGACCCTGTACGAGCGCCTGATCGCCAACCAGGGCGATGACCAGAACGCGATCACCTTCGACCAGGCACCGGTCACGGCTCTCGCCAACGTCGAGGGCAACACCGAGGGCCGCTACTCGATCGTGGCCTCGCCCTACACCCGTTACCTGACGCTGAACTTCAAGTCCAAGGTGATGAGCAACGACAAGGCCCGCGAAGCGCTGGCGCTTGCCACCGATCGCAGCGCCTACGTCACCGCCGCCGGCGGCGACCAGGTCGTCAAGGCCACCAACTCGCTGATCAACCCGGCCCTGCCGGCGTTCCCGAACACCCCGCTGCTGGCGGGCGAGAAGGGCGATCCGGCCAAGGCCAAGGCTGTGCTCGAGGAGTCCGGCCTCACCCTCCCGGTGAAGATCAACGTGACCTACCGCAAGAACGACACCCTTGACAAGGTGTTCTCCGGCCTGAAGACCGGTTGGGACGCGGCTGGTTTCGAGACCAACCTCATCGGCATCCCGGCAGACCAGTACTACGGCACGCTGCAGTCCCCGGACTCGGCCACCAAGTACGACGTCCACTGGGCCGGCTGGGGTGCTGACTTCCCGTCCGCATCCACGGTGATCCCGCAGCTGCTCGATTCCCGTAGCCAGATCTCTGCCGGCGGCCCCGGCCAGGACTACGGCTACTTCGACAACGACGAGTTCAACGCCGGCATCGACAAGGCCAAGGCCATCACCGATGCCGCCGAGCGCGAGAAGGCCTGGGGCACCCTCGACACCGAGGTCGTCACCAAGTACTTCGGGGTCGTCCCGCTGATCAACGACCAGTTCGTGTTCGTCCATGGCAGCAACGTCGAAGGCGCCTTCGTGAACACCACGTTCACCGGCTACTACGACCTGGCAACCGTCAGCGTCAAGCACTGACACCAAGGGTTGGGGGGTGCGCCTGGTGCGCACCCCCCAGCTCCATCCCGAGGAGACTGCGTGTTCTACTTCACCCTGAGGCGACTGGTCTCGGTCGTCGCCATGATCTTCCTGATCACAGCGACCACCTTCGCCCTGTTCTTCGCCTCGCCGATCGATCCGGCGCGCTACACGTGCGGCAAGAACTGCACACCGACGATCCTCGAAGGCAACCGCAAGGCCCTCGGCTATGACCAGCCCGTGCTGGTCCAGTACGGCAAGTTCGTCTCCGGCCTTTTCGTCGGGCGCGAGTACCCCGACAACGAGCAGTTGAAGGCCGACTTCCCAGAGCAGATCGTTCCGTGCCCGGCACCCTGCCTCGGCTACTCCCCCGCCCAGCACCGCACCATCAACGAGATGGTCGCGGAGGCCTGGCCGATCTCCCTCTCGATCGCCATCGGCGCCTTCACCCTGTGGATCCTCATCGGTGTCGGCGGTGGCATCGTCGCTGCCCTGAACAAGGGCAAATGGCAGGACCGCTCCATCGTCGGCTCGGCGCTGGTCGGCTTCTCGCTTCCCACCTTCTTCGTCGGCCTCGTGTTGCTGACCTTCCCCGCGATCAAGTGGGGCTGGGTCCCGATTCCCACCTGGGTACCGTTCACCGAGAACCCGTGGCGCTGGGCCCAGAACCTGATCCTGCCCTGGATCACCCTCGCGTTCTTCTTCGCCGCCAGCTATGTTCGGCTCACCCGCGCCTACATGATCGAAACCATGAGCGAGGACTACATCCGCACCGCCAACGCCAAGGGCGTGGCGAAGTGGGCGGTCATCTTCCGCCACGGGCTGCGCGCCGTCCTCACCCCGATCGTCACCGCCGCCGGTCTCGACCTGGGCGGCCTGCTCGGCGGTGCGATCATCACCGAAAGCGTGTTCTCACTGCACGGCCTCGGCTATCTGGCCGTCCACTCGGTCACCACAATGGACCTGCCCACGATCGTCGCGCTGGTCATGATCGTCTCGACGTTCATCGTCGTGGCCAACATGGTGGTGGACATCGCCTACGGCTTCATCGACCCGAGAGTGAAACTGAGCTGATGAGCCCCTTCCTGCAAGTCAACAATCTCAAGGTCCACTTCCCCACCGACGACGGCGTGGTCAAGGCCGTGGACGGGCTCACCTTCAACCTCGAGAAGGGCAAGACCCTCGGGATCGTCGGCGAGTCCGGCTCGGGCAAGTCGGTCACGTCGCTGGCCATCATGGGCCTGCACCGCGGTTCGCGCGCCCGCCTCAGCGGCGAGGTGCTGCTGGACGACCGCGACCTGCTGCAGGTGTCGGACGAGGAACTGCGCAGCCTCCGCGGCCGCAAGCTCGCCATGATCTTCCAGGACCCGCTGTCCGCGATGCACCCTTACTACACGATCGGGCAGCAGCTGACCGAGGCGATCCAGGTGCACGAGGACGTCTCCAAGAAGGCTGCCCGCACGAAGGTCATCGACATGCTCGGACGGGTCGGCATCCCGAACCCGAACAAGCGGGTCGACCAGTACCCCCACGAGTTCTCCGGCGGCATGCGGCAGCGCGCCATGATCGGCATGGCACTGATCAACGACCCGGAACTGCTGATCGCCGACGAGCCCACCACAGCCCTCGACGTCACCGTCCAGGCCCAGATCCTCGACCTGATGCGCGACCTGCAGTCGGAGTTCGGCTCGGCCATCATCATGATCACCCACGACCTCGGGGTCGTGGCGGAGATCGCCGACGATGTGCTGGTCATGTACGGCGGCAAGTGCATCGAGTACGCAGAGGTCGACAGCGCGTTCCACCAGCCCGACCACCCCTACACCTGGGGCCTGCTCACCTCGATGCCGCGGCTCGACCGGCTCAAGCTGGATCGCCTGCTGCCGATCGCCGGCAACCCCCCTTCGCTGATCAACCTGCCGCCCGGCTGCGCCTTCCACCCGCGCTGCGCCTTCAGGGATTCGGCTCCCTGCGCCTGCGATGAGGTCGTCCCGGAGCTGCTCGAGTCCTACCCCAAGCACGACTCCCGCTGCCACATCCCGGTCGCCAAGCGCGCGGAGCTGTTCGCGAACGTCATCGCCCCGAGGCTGTAGGAGTAACCGTGAGCCTGCTTGCTGTCACCGACCTGAAGAAGCACTTCCCGACCTACACCACCAAGCTCATCCGCAAGGAGGGCTCCCCGGTGAAGGCCGTGGACGGGCTGTCGCTCAGCCTCGAGGCTGGTGAGACCCTGGGACTGGTCGGGGAATCCGGCTGCGGCAAGTCCACAGCCGGGCGTACCCTCCTGCGCCTGCTGGAGCCCACCTCAGGCAAGATCGAGTTCGAGGGCCGGGACGTCACCAACGCCAAGGGCGAGGACCTGCGCAGGCTCCGCCGCGAGGCGCAGATGGTGTTCCAGGATCCCTATGGCTCGCTGAACCCGCGCCACCCGGTCGGCGCCATCATCGCAGCACCCTTCGAGATCCAGGGCGTCACCCCGGCCGGTGGCGTCAAGAAGGCAGTGCAGGAACTGATGGAGCGCGTCGGGCTGAACCCGGAGCACTACAACCGCTACCCGCACGAGTTCTCCGGCGGCCAGCGGCAGCGCATCGGCGTGGCCAGGGCGGTCGCGCTGAAGCCGAAGCTGGTGGTCTGCGACGAGCCGGTCTCGGCGCTGGACGTGTCGATCCAGGCGCAGGTGATCAACCTGCTTGAGGACATCCAGGCCGAGCAGAACCTTGCCTACGTCTTCATCGCCCACGACCTCTCCGTCGTCCGGCACATCTCCGACCGGGTGATGGTGATGTACCTGGGCCGCACCATGGAGATGGCCGACCGCATCGGCCTCTACGAGCGTCCGATGCACCCCTACACCCAGGCCCTGATGTCCGCCGTCCCGGTGCCGGAGCCCCGCCGTGACCGGGAGCGGATCCTCCTGGTCGGCGACCTGCCCAGCCCGCAGAACCCGCCGTCCGGCTGCGTCTTCCGGACCCGCTGCCAGTTCGCCACCGAGCGGTGCGCTGCCGAGGTCCCGCTCCCGGTGGAGATCGAGCCGGGGCACATCGTCGCCTGCCACTACCCGGCGGTGCGGACGGTCATCTGAACGGAAAAGGAACCGTCCCCGTTTTCGTTCACGGGGACGGTTCCTTTTCCGTTCACGCTGGGGTTGCGGCTACTCCGGCAGCCCGTCCCGGTCGGCCCACTCCAGCAGCGGGTCGAGGCGGTGCGCGACGTCGTCGATCGTCGCGTGCGGGTCACCGCCGGCCGCGAACCTCGCCGGGACGGTGGCCAGGGTCAGCTCCCGCGGTTCGATGGTGTCCAGCTCGTCCCAGTCGAAGGGGGTGGAGACGGTGCCCTCCGGCACGCCGCGCACCGACCACGCGCTGGCGATGGTGTGGTCGCGGGCGTTCTGGTTGAAGTCGACGAACACGTGCCTGGGGTCGCGGTCCTTCCGCCACCAGGTGGTGGTGACGTCGTCGGGGGCCCGCCGCTCCACCTCCCTTGCGAAGGCGAGTGCTGCCCGGCGCACCTGGCTGAAGCCCCACTCCGGCGCGATCCGGACGTAGACGTGCAGCCCGCTGCCGCCTGAGGTCTTCGGGTAGCCGATGATGCCGAGCTCGTCCAGCACCTCCCTGGCCACCCCGGCGACCCGCCGGACGCGCTCGAACCCGGCCTCCGGCATCGGATCCAGGTCGATCCGCCACTCGTCGGGCTTCTCCACGTCGGCCCGGCGCGAGTTCCACGGATGGAACTCGACGGTGGCCATCTGCACCGCCCAGATCACCGCTGCCGTCTCGGTGACGCACAGCTCGTCAGCGGTGCGGCCGTAGCGCGGGAAGTAGACGTTCACGGTCTCCACCCACGGTGGCGCTCCCGAAGGCAGCCGCTTCTGGTGCACCTTCTCCCCCGAGAGGCCGGACGGGAACCGGTGCAGCATGCAGGGCCG
>CAYQXH010000160.1:0-5542 GCA_964421325.1 uncultured Propionibacteriaceae bacterium | reverse complement strand
GCCGAGGTGGCTGCGAAGCTGCTCGAGGCCGACATCCGCGTGGAGGTCGACCAGACCGATGACCGGTTCGGCAAGAAGATCCGCAACGCGCAGACCCAGAAGATCCCGTTCATGCTGATCGCGGGGGAGACCGACGCCGCAGCCGGCCACGTCTCGTTCCGCTACCGCGACGGCAGCCAGAACAACGGGGTGACGGTCCAGGCTGCGATCGACGAGATCATCGCCGCCACCAGGCCACCCCGGCGATGAGCACAGGAGCGGTGCCCATCGAGGACGGCGGCTCGCTGGCCGGCGTCCCCGACGCGTTCCAGCGGCTCTGGACACCGCACCGCATGGTCTACATCGACGGGGAGAACAAGCCGGCGGACGACGCGGCCGGCAGCTGCCCGTTCTGCCGGGTGCCCGGGCTGAGTGACGAGGCCGGGCTGGTGGTGCATCGCGGCGAGCACGTCTACGCGGTGATGAACCTGTACCCGTACTCGCCCGGACACCTCCTGCTGTGCCCCTACCGGCACATCAGCGACTTCACCGAGATGACCCTTGCGGAGAGCGCGGAGCTGTCCGCGTTCACCTCCCGGGCGATGACGGTGTTGCGCGAGGTGTCCCACCCGGCCGGCTTCAACCTCGGCATCAACCAGGGCCAGGTCGCCGGCGCCGGCATCACGGCACACCTGCACCAGCACGTGGTGCCCCGCTGGTCGGGGGACTCGAACTTCCTGCCGGTGATCGCGCAGACCAGGGCGCTGCCTCAGCTCCTCGAACAATCCCGGCAGCTGCTCGCGGCCGCCTGGAGCACTGCGCAGCCGGATGGCTAATAGGCTGAGCCCCGTGACCGCAGAACCTTATGACACCGAACGGGTGCTCACGGTTCCCAACATCCTGAGCTTCATCCGCCTCCTCGGCGTGCCGCTGTTCCTGTGGTTGCTGCTGGAACGGCAGGCGTAGATCTGGGCTGTGGTCGTACTGATCATCGGCGGCGCCACCGACTGGCTGGACGGGAAACTGGCCCGCAGCTGGCACCAGCGCTCCCGGCTCGGCCAGGTGCTCGACCCGCTGGCCGACCGGATGTACATCCTGGCCATCCTGATCGGGTTCGCGATCCGGGGCATCGTGCCGTGGTGGCTGGTGGTGCTGCTGGCGGCGCGGGACGTCCTGATGGCCTCGACGATCTGGCCGGCGCTACGACGACGGGGGTTCGCCAGCCTGCCCGTCCATTTCCTCGGGAAGGCTGCGACCTTCGCGCTGCTGTACGCCTTCCCGCTGGTCCTGCTCGGCGGCACCGGGACCGAGTTCTGGCACGTGGTCGCCAAGATCATCGGTTGGGCGTGCGTGATCTGGGGCGCCGGCCTCTACTGGTGGTCGGGGCTGCTCTACATCGGGCAGGGCGCCGAAGTCATCCGCCGGTTCCCGCTCGAGTCGGCCCGTTCGCTGGATTGAACCGCGGCCGAACAGCGCGCGGGCGATAGTCTTGTGCCGAACTGACCGGCAGCCCGGCTGCCAGAAGGAGTGCCTGCGTGTTCCCCGATGATCTCCGTTACACCAGCAAGCATGAATGGGTCCGCCAGGGCGCAGGCAGCACCGTGCGGGTCGGCATCACCAGCTACGCCGCGGAGGCCCTCGGCGACGTCGTCTATGTCTCCCTGCCGCAGATCGGCGAAGAGGTCGCAGCTGACGACGCGTGCGCCGAGGTCGAGTCGACCAAGAGCGTCTCTGATGTCTACTCGCCGGCCACCGGTGTCGTGACCGCAGTGAACGAACTGCTGAACTCCTCCCCGGAGACGATCAACTCTGACCCTTACGGTGACGGTTGGATCTTCGAACTCGAGCTTTCCGAGCCGGGTGAGGTCGAGGATCTTCTGGATGCCGACGCCTACATCGAGCTCGTCTCGGGCTAGGCTGAAGGTCAACCTGTCGTTGAGCCCCGAGTCGGGGGAGGGCTTCCAGCCAGGAACGAAAGGTGCGGTAGATGATGAACTGTCCCGCTTGCGGCCACGAACTCACTGAGGCCGCCAATTTCTGCCCCCATTGCGGAGCCAGCCTCGCCAAGATCTCCGGCGACACGACCCGGGTCATCCCGACCGTTGTCGAGGAGTTCCAGGTCGAGGAACTGGACGCGGCCGACGCTGCTGCGATCGATGCCCTCCCTGCCGGGTCGGCGCTGCTGCTCGTGCTGCGCGGCACGCAGGCCGGAGCCAGGTACCTGATCGACTCCGACGTGATCACTGCCGGCCGCCATCCCAGGTGCGACATCTTCCTCGACGACATCACGGTCTCGCGCCACCACGCCCGCTTCACCAGGCGGGACGGCCAGGTGTGGGTCAGCGACGAGAACAGCCTCAACGGCACCTACGTGAACAAGACCCTGATCGACGGCGAGGTGGCCCTTCGCCGTGGCGACGAAGTGCAGATCGGGAAGTTCCGCATGGTGTTCTTCTCCGGGCAGGACTGATGGCGCTCGGGCTTCGCAGCATCGGCCAGGTACTGGCCATCCTGAAACCCGAGTTCGATGACGTGTCCATTTCAAAGATCCGGTTCCTCGAGTCGGAGGGCCTGATCTCTCCCGAACGGGCACCGTCGGGTTACCGCCGGTACGCCGAGTCCGACATCGAGCGGCTCCGCTACATCCTCGAGGTGCAGAAGAACCACTACCTGCCGCTGAAGGTGATCCGCGAGCACCTCGACATGATGGACCGCGGCCAGGAGCCCCCTGCGCTGGGCACCGCGCGGCCGAGCGGGGCGACCGAGAACGTCGAGACCGCCCAGGCGCTGTCGCCGCAGCCGCACCCGCCGAAGCGGGCGATCCGGATCACCCGGCGCGAGCTGCTCGAACTCAGCGGGCTGAATGAGTCTGCGCTCACCGAACTGGAGAAGCACCAGCTGGTGATCCCGCGACGCGGCACCATCTACTACGGGCGCGACGCCCTCACGGTCGCCGTCATCTCCAGGAAGCTCGCAGCCTTCGGCATGGACGCCAGGCACATGCGGGTGGTGAAGCAGGCGGCTGAGCGGGAGGTCGGGCTGATCGAGCAGGCGATCGCACCGCACCTGCGGCGCAACCCGGCCGCCCGAACCCTTCCTGCCGACGTGATGCAGCTGGTGCTGCACGCCCACGCTGCGATCATGCGTTCCCAACTACCCCAGTGAGGTCGACGTGCGCGAGGTGAGGGTGGTCGAGATCCGGGTCTCCACGGGGGACTCGCCGCCGTTGGTGGTGCTCGCGGAGCTGGAGGGCGCGGAACGGCTGCTGCCGATCTGGATGAGTCACGGCGGCGCCTCGGCGATCTTCAGTGCCACCGAGGAGCCGGACGAGGACCGGCCCAACATCCACGATGTCGCCTGGCGCCTGGCTGAGGCGACCATCGAGCCGCTGGAGGCAGTCCGGATCATCCGCTACGAGGACGGGCAGTACTTCGCAGAGCTGGTCCTCGGCGAACTGACCCTTGCAGCCCGGGCGAGCGACGCGATCGCGCTGGCGCTGCGGGTCGGCTGCCCGATCGAGTGCGCGGAGAGCGTCCTGGACGAGGCCGGCGTGAGCCCCGAGGACGCCCTGGTCCCGCCAGCCGAGCCTGCGGAGGACGAGGTGGAACGCTTCCGGGAATTCCTCGACTCGGTGACGCCGGAGGACTTCACCGGCGACGAGGGGAAACCCTGAGGTTCGGCTTGAGAGTCGGCATCGACAGCGATTGTGGCGCGGCGTGTCGTTGACCCCCACGGGTGCCGGAGATTACGTTCGTAATCCCAACGAAGTGATTCGTGCAGCGAAACGAGGCAGACATGAACGCTGAGCACCCGGTGCCCCCGGCACAGGACCTGCTGTTCGACGGTGACTTCTCGCCGCTGCCGGACGATCTCGGGTTCCGCGGTCCGATCGCGTGCCGCGCCGCCGACATCACCTACCGCCAGCTCGACTACTGGGCGCGCACCGGACTGGTCGTGCCGGAGATCCGTGCGGCCGGCGGCTCCGGGACGCAACGGCTGTACAGCTTCCGCGACCTGCTGATCCTCAAGGTGATCAAGCGGCTCATCGATGCCGGCATCTCGCTGCAGCAGATCCGCACGGCCATCGACCACCTGCGGGCCAGGGGAGTCGAGGACCTCACCGAGGTGACCCTCATGAGCGACGGCGTGTCGGTCTACGAGTGCACCTCCGACGACCAGGTCGTCGACCTGCTCCGCGGCGGCCAGGGGATGTTCGGGATCGCGCTGGGCGGTGTCTGGCGCGACATCGAGGGCACACTGCAGCAGCTCCCGTCCGAGCGGGCGGCCGACCACCCGGCCCACACCGACGACGAGTTCTCGCGCCGTCGCCGGGCCCGCTTCGCCGGCTGAGCGACAACCGCCGGTCAAGTCCGGCACGACGGACGAGCCGGGATAGGTTTGTCCTGCGATGAACGACTTCACCCAACGCCATCTGGGCGCCTCAGCGCCCGACCAGCAATCGATGCTCGCAGCGCTCGGCTACGCCAGCCTGGACGAGCTCACCGACGCCGCGGTCCCAGCGGCCATCCGGTCGACCAGACCGCTGCAACTGCCGCCGGCACGCAGCGAGTTCGAGGTCCAGCGGCAACTGGCCGAACTCGCCGGACGGAACTTCGCCGGCACGGCCATGATCGGGCTCGGCTACCACGGCACGGTCACGCCGCCGGTGATCCGGCGGACGGTGCTGGAGAACCCGGCGTGGTACACGGCCTACACGCCCTACCAGCCCGAGATCAGCCAGGGCCGGCTGGAGGCGCTGGCCAACTTCCAGACGATGGTCGCAGACCTCACCGGCCTTCCGGTGGCCGGGGCGAGCCTCCTCGACGAGGGCACAGCTGTTGCCGAGGCCGTAGCGGTGGCGCACCGGGTGTCCCGCAAGGGCGGCTGCGTCGTGGTCGACGCCGGCATCCTGCCGCAGAGCCTCGCCGTACTGCGCACCCGCTGCCTCGCTACCGGCGTCGAAGTCGTGGTCGCCACCGGCCGGTTGGCCGAAGCAGTCCGGGACAACCAGGCCTTCGCCGTTGTCGTCCAGGTGCCCGGCGCCGACGGCGTGCTGCCGACGGCCGCCGAACTCGTCGAGCTGGCCGAACTCGCCCACGCCAACGGCGCGCAGCTGATCGCGGCCTGTGACCTGCTGGCCCTCACCCTGATCGGTTCGGCCGCGAAGTGGGGGGCGGACATCGCGGTCGGCTCGGCCCAGCGCTTCGGCGTCCCGCTGTTCTACGGCGGCCCGCACGCCGGCTTCATCGCCGTCCGCGCAGGCCTGGAACGCCAGCTCCCCGGACGAGTGGTCGGGGTGAGCAAGGACGCCGACGGGGTGCCGGCGTTCCGGCTGGCGCTGCAGACCCGCGAGCAGCACATCCGGCGGGAGAAGGCGACCTCCAACATCTGCACCGCCCAGGTGCTGCTGGCTGTGGCGGCTAGCTGCTACGCGGTCCGCCACGGCCCCCAGGGCCTCGCCGGAATCGCCGCCCAGGTCCACCAGCGCACGCAGCGGCTGGCGGCGGCGCTGCTGGCCGGCGGCTACCGGCTCGCCCGGGGGCCCTTCTTCGCACCCAACCCC
>CAYQXH010000159.1:0-5657 GCA_964421325.1 uncultured Propionibacteriaceae bacterium | reverse complement strand
TCACGACCCAGAGGTCGCCGCCGCTGTACTGGGCTTGCCTCATCGCGTAGCGAAGAGCGCGTGTCCCATCTGGTGAAGCGTCGACACCAACCAAGATCCGTGGTGCAGCGGTTGCGCCCGGCTCGTTCTCGTCCATGATTCGACGATTCTCGGTTTGGGCCAAACCGTCAACCCTTCCCTTGCTGCCCGGAAGTGGGCGTTCAGCGATTCGATCCCGTTCGTCGTATGGATGAGCTTTACGGACCTCGAGTGGGAAGTCCAGGAACGGGGTGAACTCGGGTCCAAGATCGCCGCCACAGTCCGGTCAGGGCCGGGTAGCAGGTTGCCCGCGCTCGGCGACAGCCCGAACGCGAAAACTCGGCGGCTTTCAGGTTGGGCGCGGTGTTGACCTAACCTAAGGCGGGCCGCTTCTTGACCGAGCCTTCCCGGATCTTCGGCAGGATTGCGTTGATCAGGATCAGCGGATGGGCCCCGCCCAGCGGTCGAGCCTGGCCCGCAGGTCCATCACGACCGCGTCGATGATCAGGTCTCGGGACACCTCGGTGTCGTTGCCCTCGGACAGCTACGCCGCGATGTCACGGGTCGTCATCCCTCTGGCGTACAGCGAGATCACGGCCTCGTCGAACCCAGCCAGCCGGCGCCCGCGCTGGGAATGATCTGAGGCTCGAGCGTGGCCGGCACAATCCCCGAAGACGGTCCGGACCGAGATCAGTGAGATGGCCGCAGACGTGCCTCGGACACGTCCCGTTACGACTGTTCGCCGCGCCCCGCGCGCCCCGATCGCCGCGTTCGAAGCCCAGATGCTGAGCCATCTCGGCCTCCAGTGCGGTCTGCAACTCCTGCGGGGTCAACGTCGTCAACATCCACGCCCAACACGATCTTCCTGACAGGCCTCCCGGACCCCCAGCCCTGCTGAATCGCCCCGTCCCAGCAGACCCAGATCCCCCCAAGTCACTGCGCGTCCAGCGTCTCCACCCACCTAGCGTATGTAATGTACCATGGCAGCGTGGCCATCACCGGTATGGGTATCGTGCGGGCGGCGGGCGCCCCCGGGTACGTGAAGTACCTGTCGGAGTGCGGCCATTCGCGCGCGGACGAGTACTTCTCCGAGCATGGGCACGCGGTGGTGACGTGGCGCGGTATTGGTGCCGACGGCAAGCTGGTGGAGCGACAGCTGACGGCGGAGGAGTTCGGCCGGTTCATGACCGGTCTGGACCCAGACACCGGGGCGTCGCGGTGGGCGCAGCGGGTGGAGCCGGAGCATGTCGCGGCCGTCGACTTCATCGTGAACGGACCCAAGGAGTGGAGCATCCTCGCGGTGCTGGATCCGGGGGTGCAGGCGGCCCTGCTGCGGGGCCAGGTGAACGCCGAGCGCGCCGTGTTGCAGTACTTGTGGGATAACGGGACGGTGCAGGTGAAGCAGGCCGGCCGGGTGGTGAGGGTGCCCGTGGAGCGGATCGAGACCGCGTCGGTGCAGCACTTCTCGTCCCGGACTGGTGACCCGCATTTCCATCGGCACATGGAGATCTCAGCCAGGGTGTGGGCAGCCGGGAAGTGGCGAGCGCTCGACTCCCTGGGGGCGAGAAACCTGAACGTTGCCGTGCAGGCGATCTTCCACCGCGAGCAGTTGCGCGCGCTGCGGCCGGAGCTCGAGCGGCTCGGCTATCAGGTCGACCAGGTCGGTCAGATCGCCCTGCTGCGGCCGGTGGTGGAGGCGATGAGCCGGCGGGCGGCCCAGGTGGAGCGGAACCTGGCGCGGATCGAGGCCGCGTGGCGGGCGGAGCATCCAGGGCAGGAGCCGACCGCACGGATTCTGAGCAAGTGGGGCGTGCTGGCGTGGGAGAAGCAGCGGCCGTACAAGGCCGAGGCGGGTGCCCTGGATGAGGAGTTGGCGGTGTGGGCTGCCCGGATCGGTGAGGTGATGGCCGAACACGGCATCGTCGAGCCTGTGCCCGGCGCAGTGATGGACCGGCGGGTCAGTGTGGCCTTGTTCGACCGGGACGCGCTCGCAGCCGAGCTGGTCGAGTCGCAGGGTTTGAAGCGGTCGGCGTGGTCGCGGGCTGATCTGGAAGCGGCGGCGATCATGGCCGTCGAGGGCCGGGTGCGGGGGGATCGTGCCGCGGTCGACGAGCTGGCTGGGGACGTGGTGGCCCGGGCGTTGGGGGAGTCCCGGCTGTTGCCGAGTGTTGCCGGCGGCAGGCCGTCGGCGGCGGTGAAGTGGTGGACCAGCCCGGCGGTCATGGAGCGGGAGAACGAGCTGCGGGCCGGGCTGGCCGTCCTGGCTGACCGTGATCGGTTGAGCGTGGTTGAGGGTGCCGCGGGTGTCGGGAAGACGACCAACCTGGCCGGGTACCTCGAGGACGCGGCCGCGGCCGGCCAGCGGGTCGCGGTGGTGGCCCCGACCGGCGCGGCTGCGATCGTTGCTGCCGGGGCTGGTGTCGACGCGTCGACGGTCGATTCTCTGCTGGGACGGTACGGCTGGGACAAGAACACGGCGGGCGGCTGGGTGTGGCTCGAGCCCGACCGGCGCCCGAGGGAACCGCTGCCCACCGGCAGCAGACTCGTGGTCGACGAGGCCGGGATGGTGTCCCAGGACGCGGCCCGGGCGCTGGTCACCCTCGCCGGCGCGTGTGGTTGGCGGCTGCGGGTCCAGGGTGACTCGTTCCAGTTCTCCGCAGTCGGGGTGGGCGGTGTCATGGAGCTGGCGAAGGGCGCCGCGCGTCCCGAACGGGTGGCCCTGCTGGACGATGCCGGTGACGTGCACCGCTTCCGGCTCCGCACCGGGGAGAAGGACGAGGCCTACGCGGCGCACAGCATCGCGATCCGCACCGGAACCGACCCGGAGGCCACCGCGGCGACGGTGATGGGTCGCGCGAGGGTGTACGCCTCCGAGGCCGAACGTCAGACGGCGATCGCGCAGGAGTGGGCCGAGCGGGCTCATGCCGGGACGGGGTTGGTGATCGCCGGCACCAATGCAGACGTGCAGCAGCTGAACGGGCTGATCGCCGACCGGCTGCGCACGGTCGGGATCGTGACCGGTGACACGATCGCCACCGCACCGCGGGGGGAGTGGGCCTCGGAGACGATCAGCGAGGGCGACATCGTCGCAACCCGGGTCAACGGCGTCGACGAGGCCGGTCACCGGTACGCGAACCGGGAACGCTGGCGGGTCGACGCCCTGGATGACGCCGGGGCGTACCTGATCAGCCTCGACGGCCGCCGGGAGGTGCGGCTGCCGCTCGGCGCGGCGCGCGAGCAGCTGCAACTGGCATATGCAGTGACCGGGTACGGGGCCCAAGGGGTCACGGTCAACGAGGCCGTCCTGCTGATCGCCGAGCAGATGGACCGTCCCTCGTTCTATGTCGGGTCGACCCGCGGCCGCTACACCAACCAGGCCGCGATCCTCGCCCCCGATGGGGACCCGAACCTTGCGCGCGCCAAGGTCGAGGCGATCCTGTCCCAGCCGGGCGCCGACACAGGATGGCGTGCCGCCGACCTGGCCGCGGCCGCCGACCGGCAACGGATGGGCGACCTCGTCGACATGCCCAGCCGCCACGTTCCCGCGATCGATACCGGCCAGGTCGGCGAGGCTGCCGGGCAGATCGCCCGGGATGCCGACTGGCCGGACGAGGTTCGCGATCCCCACTTGTTCGACCGGGCACTGGCGCACGTCGATCGGCTCCAGCGGAAGCGGGCCCTCGACGCCGACCTGCAGGAGGCCAGCCTCGAACAGCTGCGCGGCAGACTCGCCAAGGCCATCGACACCAACCGGCAGGCGGCGCTCCGGCTGGCCAGTGCGGCGCACCGGGTCGGGCAGGCCAAGCAGGCCACGAAGGCTGCCCAGGAAGCCGTGCTGGCCGCCGAGGACCGTCTCCGGCACGCGAACCCGTTCAACCGCGGCAGCCGCGAGCGCGACCTCACTGCCGCCCGGGACACGCTGTGGGCCGCCCGACAGGCCGAGACCGGCCAGCGCACGCGTCATGCCGAGCTCACCCAGAAGGCCCAACGGCAGCAGGAAGCCACCCGCCGGACCGCCAGCGAGGTCGAACTGGCTGAAACCCAACTCGGCTGGCTGCGAGGCAAACGGCACCAGCTCAACCTCGACCTGGTGCCACTGCCCGGCGTGGAATACCAACAGACCTACAGTCGCGCCGACCTCGAATCACTCCGAGACGCCTGGCTCGCTGAGCCTCAGCCCCGCGAGGCAGCCGACCCGGTCCGGGCGGTCATCGACCTCGTCAACGACGACCGCCACATCGCCGACCTCGCCACCCCCAACCAGTGGCACACCCTCGCCGACACGGCCGGCCCCAACGACCTCGTGTGGGGAGCCGAGAACGACAGGCCATGGCTGCGAGGCATGCGCCAACCCCTCCTCGGCTGGCTCGGCGACCAAGCCGGCCGACTCGCAAGCGACCCACAATGGCACGACGCCACCGAGCAGCTCACCAGCCGCTGGACCGCCATCAAGCAGGCCGCCGAGACCCGACGCGCCCAACTCAAACCCAACCGGCCGCCCGCCGAAACGCCGATCGCCCCCCACCGAGAACCCCCAAGGCTCGGCCCACCCGGCCCCGACCTCACCCCCGGCTGGTGAGATGCCGCGGTCGACGAGTGCCTGCCGGCAGCACCTGCCCTTGGGCAGTGTGTACTAGGGTACACAGATGACCATCTTGCGATCCGCGTATTTCGCAGACGGGAGTCGAAATTGAAGAAAGGAGGGGACCTTGCACGCAGCGGCTCGCGTCACCGTGCGCGTCCAGCGACTGGCCATGGGTAACCCCGGTGACGTCAAACCGGTCGGGCGAGAGTGTGTCCGAGCTGCGGATCCCGTACGGGCCCGGCTATCGGGTCTACTACACCACCGAGGGCGATCTGTTGATCCTGCTGCTTACGGGAGGCTCGAAGGCAACGCAACAGGATGACATCAACGAGGCTAAGCGCCTGGCCCGGGCCTGGCGAAGGGAGCCGAGATGAGTAGGACGCAGACTGTGAAGACCGCGCCCTGGGATGCGGCAGACTTTCTCGACTCCCCAGAGGCGATCGCCGCCTACCTCGACGCCGCCGTTGAGGAAGCACGCGACGAACCCGGCTATCTGTTGACTGCGCTCGACACCGTGGCCCGCGCGGGGAACTTCAGCGAACTTGCACGCGAGATCGGCATCAGCCGGAAGGGTCTTTACAAGGCTCTAGGAGAGGACGGCAACCCGTCCTTCGCAACGATCTGGTCGCTGCTGAACAGGCTCGGGGTCCGCATGGAGTTCCACGCCGTCGCGTAGCTTTGCCATCCTCATGGTTCGGTGTCATCACGACGGTGACCCCGGCGATGTCGTGCGCTTCGACGATGGCCCGGATGATCGGGATCATCGTGCGGGTCTCGGCCCGGTTGCCCTCGACCGCGTCGACCATCAATGGCACCCCGCGGCGTCGGTCAACAAGCCGACGGTGATCTGTGGCTCGAGGCGGCGTTCCTTGGAGAACCGGGATCGCGGAACCCGTCACCGGAATCGTCTCGAACCATCAGCGCCGGACACGGCGCCCAGGCTGAGCTGACGGTACACAGCTGAGGTCCGGGTGGCTGGTTCCTGGGGGGATCAGCGCAGGAGGTGTGGCCGGAGGCGTTCGGCGAACCGCGGCGCACCGGCAGTGGAGATCTT
>CAYQXH010000158.1:0-5678 GCA_964421325.1 uncultured Propionibacteriaceae bacterium | reverse complement strand
ACGAAGTACTGCTGCAGCTGGCTGGTTGTCGGCCAGACCACCTTCTTCAGCTCGGCCACCGACTCCCTGACGAAGTCCGCCGGGGTGGTTCGATGGCGCTCATCGGTCGTTGTGCTACGCCTCCGCTTCGGAGTCGCGCGTCCCTTGGCCCCAACCGGCTCCGGAGTGCCCTTGCGGACCGGGCGGGCGCTGGCTGCCGTCAGGGCAACCTGCTCCTCCTCGGTCAGCTCGACGTCCTCCAGACCCATGGCCTCGAGATCAAGCTCCTCGGCGGTGGGGTCAGCGGGGACGTCGGCAGCAGCCTTGTCCTGTTCGTCCGCCACGGGGCCGTCCTTCACAATCGATGCTTGATGGTGCGAACCGTTTCAAGAGAAACGGCTGCCCAGCAGGGCAAGAGGGACTTGAACCCCCAACCTGCGGTTTTGGAGACCGCTGCTCTGCCAATTGAGCTATTGCCCTTGGTGGTGAGCCGCCCGCCCAGCGCCGCCTTGTGGGCATGGCCGAGCAGGTGATGGTCACCAAGTACAGGATTGTACGGGTTTTGGATTGGCGCGTCGAACCGGCTGCAGGCCCCCGGAAGGGGGCCCGCCCGAGTGGCCCGGGGTCACAGCACGCTGGCGATCGCCCTGGCCACCAGGTCGACGTTGCCCGGGTTGAGCGCTGCCACGCAGATCCGGCCGGCGTCGGTGCCGTAGACGCCGTGCCCTTCGCGCAGTTCGCGCATCTGGTCCGCGCTCAGGCCGCAGTAGCTGAACATGCCGACCTGGTCGGCGATGAAACCGAAGTCCCGGGTCGCTCCGGCCGCGGCGAGAGCACCGGCGAGGGCGATCCGCATGTCCTTGATCCGCAGCCGCATCGCCTCGAGCTCGGACTCCCACAGCCCGCGCAACTCCGGGTCGCCCAGCACCCGTGCCACAACGGCGGCACCATGGGTCGGCGGGCTGGAGTAGGTGGTGCGGATCGTCACCTTCAGCTGGGACAACACCCTGGCGGCCTCGGCCGCGTCCGCCGCCACCACGCTGAGTCCGCCGACCCGCTCGCCGTAGAGGCTGAAGCTCTTGCTGAACGAGGACGCGACCAGGACCGGGATCCCGAGGCCGGCGAAGCGGGCCACGACGGCGCCGTCCGGCTCGATCCCGGCGGCGAAGCCCTGGTAGGCGAGGTCGAGGAAGGGCACCAGCCCACGCTCGAGGACCACTTCGGCCACCAGTGCCCAGTCAGCCTCGCCGAGGTCGTAGCCGGTCGGGTTGTGGCAGCAGGCGTGCAGCACCACGACCGTCCCGGGGGCTGCGGCCCGCAGGTCCTCGATCATGCCCGGCACGTCGACGCCGCCCTGCTCCGGGGTGTAGTAGCGGTAGTTGCCGACCTCGAAGCCCGCACGGGTGAACAGCGCCAGGTGGTTCTCCCAGGACGGATCGGAGATCAGCACCTTCGGCAAGGCGTCGGTGCGCTTGAGGAACTCGGCCCCGACCTTCAGCGCCCCGGTGCCACCCAGCCCCTGCACTGTGACCACCCTTCCGGAGCTCACCGGCTCGGAATCGGCGCCGAACACGAGCTCGCGGACGCCCTTGGTGTAGGCCGGCAGCCCGTCGATGGGCAGATAGCCGCGGGGTGCGGGGGCTGCCGCCAGTGCGGCCTCGGCAGAGCGGACGCAGTCGAGCAGCGGGATCTTGCCGTCGGCACCGAGGTAGACGCCCACCCCGAGGTTGACCTTCTCGGCCCGGGCATCGGCGAGGAACCCCTCGGTAAGGCCGAGGATCGGGTCCCTCGGCGCCAGCGGGATGCTCGACAGGATGCTCACGGTTCTTCCTTTCACGGGCCGCCAGCAAGCCTAGCGGTCGAGCGTGACCCCGATCAGCACCGGCTCGGGCGCAAGCCGGATGCCGTAGGCGTCCTCGACCCCGTCGCGCACCATGCGGGCGAGCTCCAACACGTCCGCCGCACTGGCCCCGCCGCGGTTGGTGACCGCGAGGGTGTGCTTGCTGGACAGGCGGGCCAGGCCAGGGCCGAAGCCCCGGCTGAACCCGGCGTGCTCGATCAGCCAGGCCGCACTGGTCTTGACCCGGCCGTCCGGCTGGGGGAAGCGCGGCGCCTCCTCCGGCAGGGTCGCCGCGGTGGCCTCGTCGAGGACCGGGTTGGTGAAGAAGCTCCCGGCGCTCCAGGTGTCGTGGTCGTCGGCGTTGAGGACCATACCCTTCGACCGGCGCAGCTCGAGGACCGCATGCCTGACCTCCGTCATCGGAGCCCTGGCCCCGGGCTCCACGCCCAGCTTGCGGGCCAGCTCCGCGTACCGGATCGGTTCGGACAAGGTGCCGAGCCGGAACTGGAAGCTGACCGACAGCACCACGAACCGGTCCGGGACCGCCTTGAACAGCGAGCTTCGGTAGGCGAAGTGGCACTCGACGGCGCTACGCGTGACGATCCGGCGCTCCACGCGGTCGTAGACGCGGACCCGCGCGATGGTCTGGCCCACCTCCTGGCCGTAGGCACCGACGTTCTGGATCGGGGTGGCCCCGACCAGGCCGGGGATGCCGGAGAGGGCTTCGATCCCCACCTGCCGTCGGGTGACGGTCTCGGCTACGAAAGCGTCCCAGGGTTCCCCGGCAGCGACGTTCAGAAAGGCACCGGAGCAGGCCGCGACGTCCTCGGTGTGGATGCCGCGAAGCCGGCCGGTGTGCACGACGGTGCCGTCGAAGCCGGCGTCGGCGACCACGACATTCGATCCCCCACCGAGGATCAGCAGCGGTTCGCCGGCGTCGTCGGCTTCGCGCACCAGCCCGATCAGCTCCGCCTCGGTCTCCGGTTCGGCCCATGCCTTCGCCGGTCCGCCCACCCGCAGGGTGGTGTGCCCGGACAGCCGCTCAGCCAAGGTCCACCTCTGCAGTCACCGAACCGAGCACCTTCACCTCGTCACAGGTCGCCTCGATACTCACCGTCGCCACGCCGTCGGCCACCTTGGTGACCCTGCCGGCGAAGCGCACCTCGGTGCCGCCGGCCTCGGGCACCACCACCGGCTTGGTGAACCGGACGTAGTAGCTGCGCACACGGCCGGGATCCCCGGCCCAGTCGGTGACCACCCGGAGGGCAGTGCCCATGGTGAGCATGCCGTGGGCGATCACGTCCGGCAGGCCGAGTGCTGCTGCCGCCGGGTTCGACCAGTGGATCGGGTTGAAGTCCCCGGACGCCCCGGCGTAGCGCACCAGGTCGGCACGGGTGAAGGTGCGGCTGAACCCCGGGAGCTCCTGCCCCGCCGTCACGTCAGCTGGGTTGCTCATGCCGCAGCCTCCGCCGTCGTGTGCATCAGGGTGGAGGAGGCCGTGCACAGCGCCTCGCCCGCCGTCGTGGCCAGCTGGACGGCGATCCCGATGATGGCGGTCGCCCCCCTGGCCCGGACCTTCTCGATCGTCAGGGTCGCGCTCACCTCGTCCCCGGAGCGCAACGGCCGTTGCCAGGTGAACCGCTGGTCCACGTGGACGGTGCGGCTGAGGCTGAGGCCCAGCTCGGGGTCGGCGAACATGGCGTCCCAGGCTGCGGACGACAGCACCACCGCGAAGGTGGGGGGTGCGATCGGGTCCGGGCCGGCATAGGCCGGGTTCGCCCCGTCGCCGAGGGCTGCTGCGAACTCGGCGATCTTGGCTCGGCTCACCTGGTAGGGAGCTGTGGCCGGGTAACTGCGCCCGACATGGTCTTCGCTGATCGGCATGTGCTCAGATTAACCGCAGCCGGCTCAGCGATCGGTGAGGAAGGCGAGCACCCAGCCATGCCGTGGACCTGCTCGACGTGGGCCAGCCGTCCTCGATGGTGGCGAAGGTGCGGCCGCCGAACAGATCGGGGGCACGAGATGGCCGGCCCGGCGGAGCTCCGCCGCGAAGGCATGGAGCCCGGCGGTCCGGCCCATCGCATGGTGGAACAGCAGCAGCTCGGTCGTCTCGCCGCCCGGTGGGTCCCGGACGGCCCGGACGGGGAGTTCTCGACGCGCGTCGGCGTCACGAGGACGCGGAGTCCTGACGAGGCCGGCGTCAACCGGCCGGGGATCAGGCAGCGCCCAGGCCGTGATCGCTCAGCAGTTGCTCAACCGCCGGCAGCTGGTCGGCCGGGACCTGAATCGCCCGGGAGGTGCGCGGCAGTCGTCCGGCGAGCCGGTCGGAGATGCTCCAGCCGGCCTGGTCGTCGGTCGTGACAACGAGCTGCGTCGAGCCGAGGAAGTCGATCAGTCGGGCGCTGCCCACCTCCGACCAGTCCAGCCACCAGCGCCGGGATCCGAGTTCCTTGGCGATGCCGGCGTCGTCCAGGCGGACGATCACCTCCCTCGCCGACGCCAACCGCCACGCCTGGGCCACCAGCATCAGCACCGACACCATCAACAGCAGCGACTCATCGCCGAAGAGCACCGGGCCGGCCAGGACGGTGGCTGCGGCAAGGCAGGCGAAGAAGCCCACCCGGTTCGCCCGGTCGGTCACCCGCCACTCGATCATCTGGCTCCGGACGCAGCAAAGCCGCCCGCGAAGGCGGGCGGCCTCGATGGTGGCACGGTCAGCGAGTCTCGCGGTGCGCGGTGTGCACGTGGCACTTCGGGCAGAACTTCTTGAGTTCCATCCGGTCGGGATCGTTGCGCCGATTCTTCTTGGTGATGTAGTTGCGCTCTTTGCACTGAGTGCACGCCAAGGTGATCTTGGGCCGGACGTCGGCTGTCTTCTTGGCCATCGGCTTCCTCTTTCCCTACGTATGTTACTGCGGTAGCGGGAGCGGGACTTGAACCCGCGACACAGCGATTATGAGCCGCTTGCTCTACCGCCTGAGCTATCCCGCCCCCGTTCGGACCCCAGCAAGCTGGTCGACGGGCGGTAAAACCGTCAATCCGAACACAGAGCCCCCATGCGGAATCGAACCGCAGACCTTCTCCTTACCATGGAGACGCTCTGCCGACTGAGCTATAGGGGCCGGACAGCGGTTGAGACTACCCCACCAGCGCCGTGCCCCCCAAATCGGAGCGGACGCCCGCGGCGGCCACAACCGGGCTCACTCCGGAACGGCCCGGTGGGCGGCCAGATCGACCCGTCCCGCCCGCACCCGGACGCCCTCCTCGGCGAGCCTCCGGGACCCCTCGGCCACCAGGTGTTCGGCGATGGTGCCGTTGGCGCGGACCACCCGCCACCAGGCGGCGTCACCGCCTCGGGTTGCCAGCACCCTCGCCACCAGTCGCGGTCCGCACCCGACGAGTCTGGCGATGTCGCCGTAGGTGGCGACGTGGCCGGCCGGGATCGCGTCGGCTGCGAGCAGGATGCTGTCGGCCAGTTCGGCCATGCTCCGCTGCGCCATGCCCGAACTCTACGGCCGGGTCGCGCCTAGGGTGGAGCTGGAAGAAGGGAGTCTCCGATGGCCGGATTCCGTATCGAGCACGACACCATGGGCGAGGTCCGGGTACCCGCCGAGGCCCTCTACGCCGCCCAGACCCAGCGGGCGGTTGAGAACTTCCCGATCTCCGGACGCGGACTCTCCAGCCACCACATCGCAGCCCTGGCCCAGATCAAACGGGCAGCCGCGATCGCCAACGCCGAGCTCGGGGTACTCGGTGATGCAGTGGCGGAGGCGATCGTGGCAGCCGCAGACGAGGTGATCGCCGGCGACCACGACGACCAGTTCCCGATCGACGTCTTCCAGACCGGCTCCGGCACCTC
>CAYQXH010000157.1:0-5684 GCA_964421325.1 uncultured Propionibacteriaceae bacterium | reverse complement strand
GTCGCAGATCCGGCGCTGCTCTGCGGTGGCGCCGTAGATGGACGGGTCCCCGGTGTGCACCCGGGCGACCAGCAGGCCCTCGTCGTGGGCGCGCTGGTACAGGGGGGTGATGTCCTCCAGGGACTCGGCTGCCGAGTCGATCACCAGTGCCCCCGGCTTGGTGCCCGCGACGATGGCTGCGTCGACGAGGCTGGACGCCCAGATGACGATGTCGGCTTCAGCGATGACGCGTGCGCCGCGGACCGTGATCAGGTCGGCAGCGCCCGGGCCGGCGCCGACGAAGACCACCTCGCCGCTCACAGCCGTCCGCCGGTTTCGGTGCGGACCGGAGCCACGATCACGGTGGCGAAGTAGGGCACCTGCTCGTTCTCGGCTTCAGCCAGGGGGATAAGTCGCTGGCTGGGCAATCCGACGTCGACGCCGAGGATGCCGTCGCGCCCGTGGTCGCGGATCAGGGTGAGGAGCTCGCGGAACTGGCGTCCGCCCTTGTAGGCGACGACCGTGTCCGAGGTGTCCAGGGCTGTGGCGACGGCCTCCATCCCGGCGGTCACCGGGACAAGGGCCAGGCTCTCCGTGCCCTCGACGAGCGGGGTCAGGCTGACCGCTGCGAGGGCCTGCATGGCCGTGATCCCTGGCACGACCGAGACGGACAGGCCAGGGACGGTTTCGCGCACGTGGGCAGCGAGGTAGGAGAAGGTCGAGTAGACGCTCGGGTCGCCGACCGTCGCGAACGCGACGGTGGTGGCGCCGTCTGCGAATGCCTGCTCGGCGGCCTTTGCCGAGGCCATCCACGACTGGCGACGCTTGGTGCCGATGCCGCTGCGCTGGGCCATGCTGAACGGCACCCGCTGCAGCTTGGTTGCCGCGGTCGGGCTGACCGCCACGACCAGTTGCTCGGCGCGGCCGGCCTCGCGTCCGCTGGCCTCGGTAGCCGGGACGAGGATCACGTCAGCGGCCTCGAAGACGGCAACGGCCTTCAGGGTGACCAGCTCGGGATCCCCGGGACCGACACCGACACCGATCAGGGTGGGTGTGCCAATGGCAGGCGCAGCCATGGAGCCTCCTCAGGTTTCCTCGCCCGAAATGTCGCTCTGCAGCGAGGCGAGTTCCTGGCTCCCGGTTGCGCACCATTGGTGCAACCGGTCACAGTGGCGGGACCGCTCCGGCCTTGCCCGAAGGCGCACCGGAATTCCTCAACACATCTCTGCGCTGCCCAGTCTGGCACACTCGACTGCGAATAATTACCACCAGTGAAAGGTTGGCCGATGGCCCCCCGTGGAGTGTGGCTCGCGACCGGTCTGGGGCTGGGTTGGGCTGCCGACCAGCTGCTGGGCGACCCGCGCCGCTGGCACCCGGTCGCCGGCTTCGGCCAGGTCGCCACTGCCCTCGAGCGGCACACCTATGCCGACAACAAGGCTTATGGCGTGGTGAACGAGGCGCTGCTCGTCGGCGGAACCCTCGGCCTCGGCTGTGGGATCCAGCGCGCCGTTCGGGGGCGGCCGGTGCTGGGCATGCTCGCCACAGCCGTTGCGACCTGGGCCGTGCTCGGTGGACGGTCCCTCGCCGGGGAGTCGGAGGCGATCGCCAAGCGGCTCTCCGCCGGTGACCTGACGGGTGCCAGGGCGCGGGTCAGCAACCTGGTGAGCCGCGACCCGGAGGTGCTGGACGCGGACGGCGTCGCGCGCGCAACGCTGGAGTCGGTGGCGGAGAACACGTCCGACGCGGTGGTGGCGCCCCTGTTCTGGGGTGCGGTGGCGGGCATTCCAGGCCTGCTGGCCTACCGCGCGATCAACACCCTCGACGCGATGGTCGGCTACCGCAATGACCGTTACGGCCGATTCGGCTGGGCCGCCGCGAAGCTCGACGACGTGGCGAACTGGGTGCCGGCACGCGTCGCCGGAGCGCTGGCCACCGTCTGTGCGCCGGTGGTCGGCGGGCATCCTGCCGATGCCGTCCGAGCCGTCCGGGAGCAGTCCGGCCGGCATCCCAGCCCCAACGGCGGGGTCGTCGAAGCAGCGTTCGCCGGCGCCCTGGGCGTGACCCTTGGCGGCCGGAACACCTACGACGGGGTCGAGGAGGAGCGCGGCGAGCTCGGCTTCGGGGGTTCGCCGGACGCGGCCGACCTGATCCGGGCCAATCGGCTGGCGTTCGCGGTCTCGGCAGGAGCGGCTGCGCTGGCGATGGCCCTTGCCGTAGTGCGGCGACGGTGAGCGTCCTGCTGCTGGGGGGCACCGCCGAGGCGAGACGTCTGGCCGAACTCCTCGTTGCCGACGGCGTGCCGGTGGTGACGTCGCTGGCCGGTGATGTGGTGGACCTGCGGCTGCCGCCGGGAGAGGTGCGCGTCGGTGGCTTCGGAGGAATCGACGGCTTGGTTGCCTACCTGCGCGACCACGGCGTCACCGGCGTCGTCGATGCCACGCACCCGTATGCCGAGCAGATGACTGGAAACGCCGCTGCTGCCTGCGCGCGGACAGGGGTCCCGCTGCTGAGGCTGTCGCGGCCGAGTTGGTCGACCCGGGCAGACGCAGCGTCCTGGCACTGGGTCGGCACGATCGCGGAGGCCAGCCAGGCGGCGGAGCGCCTCGGGGACCGGGTCTTCCTTGCAATCGGACGCCAGTCCCTGGGCGAGTTCGCCGACTGGGCCGACCGGAAGGTGCTGGTGCGGGTGGTCGACCCACCGGACTTCGAGGTGCCGGCGACCTGGGAGGTGCTGCGCGCCCGCGGGCCGTTCACCCTCGACGCCGAGTTGGACCTGCTGCGCAGCCACGGCATCGACGTCCTGGTGGCCAAGGATTCCGGCGGTTCGACAGAGGCCAAGCTCGACGCCGCAGTAGAGCTCGGCGTGGCCGTCGTGATGGTGAGTCGCCCGGCGCTTCCCGCGGGTGTACCGGTGGTCGCGTCGGTGGCCGAGGCTGCCGGCTGGCTTCGGGGCCCCGCGTCAGCCGGGACGGGCTAGCGGCGGCGCAACAGGTAGGTGTCGAACATCCAGCCCTTGCGAGCGGCCGCCGCTGCGCGGACCTCTGCGATCTGGTCGCGCACTTCGACGAGGGCCCCGGAGATCAGGATCTCGTCCTCACTGCCAAGGTAGGCACCCCAGTAGATGTCCAGGCCAGTGGGGTCGATGGAGGCGAAGGTCTGGCGGCCGTCCAGCATGACCACGACGTCGTCGATGCCGTCGGGCAGCCCGTCCCGGATGAGCCGCGCCGGGCTGATCTGCACGGCGCGTCCCCGCCGGTTGAGCGGGATCCGGTGCCGTGCCGCGAGGGCGAGCACGCAGCTGATGCCGGGGATCACCCGCAGGCGCAGCGGCTCTCCCACCGGTGCCGAGCGCACCAGTTCGTCGGCGATCGCCAGGGTGCTTTCGTACAGGCTCGGGTCGCCCCAGACCAGGAACCCGCCGGACTTGCCTTCGGGAAGGGAGTTGGCAACGGCGGCGCTCCATTGTTCGAGCCGCTGGGTGCGCCAGCGGGCCACCGCGGCGTCATAGTCCGGGGCCGTGCGCCAGGGACGTGGGGGATCGCGCAGTTCGACGGTCGGCAGCGGCGTCGTGCGGTGGCGCTCGATGATGGTGCGCCGGGCCTGGACGAGGTCATCGAGCTCGTCCTCCTTGAGCACGACGAACAGCACGTCGACCTGCTGGATCGCCCGGATGGCCTCGAGCGTGACCCAGTCCGGATCTCCCGCGCCGATCCCGATCAGCACCAGTTCGCGGCTCATCGCGCCTCCTTGGATTGGCCAGCTGAACCCATGTTGGCTGAGCCACTCATGGTGGCTGAGCTTGACGAAGTCCCCTGGACGCGGCGAAGGCCCGCGAGCGCCGCGACGAAGGCGTCCGCGACGTCGGGGGCTGGCACCTTGATCCGGATCCAGGTCGGGCCGAGTCCGGGGAACGACTCGCCGCGACGGACGGCGTAGCCGGCTTCGGCCAGGGCCGTCCGCACCGATCCCGGCCCGCACGGCGAGGTGTCGATCAGCACGAAGGGCGCCGCTGAACCGAGGGTGTCGAACCCGGCGGACGCCAGCGCGGCGACCAGATGGTCACGATGCCGGGCGAGCACCCGGTACAGCTCGGCGGCTTCGGCAAGGGCGTCCGCAGAGCTGGTGGCGACCATGGCGGCGATCGCCGGTGTGGAGATCGGCCACGGCGGCTGGGCCTGCTCGAGGCGCGCGATCAGGGCCGGGTCGCCGACGACGTAGCCGACGCGCAGCCCGGCGAGACCCCAGGTCTTCGACAGCGAGCGCAGCACCAGCCGGTTCGGCATCACGGGCCCGATCAGCGACTCGCGCTCGTCGGTGGCGTCCATGAACGCCTCATCGACCACCAGCAGCCGGTTCACGCCGGCCGCGAGCAGGTCGTCGCGGTGGTGCAGCCACCCGGTCGGGTTCGTAGGGTTGCCGACGAAGACGGCGTCGGCCCAGGTCGGCAGGTCGGCAAGGCCCGGGGTCCCGCATCCGGCGGTCACCGGCAGGAGCCACCGCTGGACGGGCGCGCCGACCGCGCGCAGGGCAGCCTCGGGCTCGGTGAACTGGGGGTGCACCACGAGTGGGTGGGCAGCCGTGAGCGTCCGCGCGATCAGGGCGAAGGCTTCCGCTGCGCCGGCGGTGGGCAGGACCATCTCGGGGGGCAGTCCGTGGCTGTGGGCAATCGCGGCCCGCGCCTCTTCGGCGCCCGGATAGCTGCCGAGACCGGCAAGAGTCGGCGCGATCCGGTCGGCCAGCCACGCCGGCGGGCCGGGCAGCATCACGTTGACGGCGAGGTCGGCCAGGCCGGGGGCAAGGTCGCGGTCGCCGTGGTGGTGCAGGTCGATCCCGTCCGCCGGGCGCTCGCGGAGTGTCGGATGGACACCGCCGGTGCTGGTCGAGAAGTGCGCTGCCGCCTCGGCGAACCGTTGGGCGCAGCCGGGGTTCCCTGCCCAGTGCACGTGCAGGTAGGAGCTGTGCAGGCTCGGCGCCCCATGCCCGGCCGGATCGGCGGAGAACCCCTCCGGCTGGTCACCCCACGACCACGCGGACGCGGCCCCGCGGGCCGGTGCGGTCGCAGTGCGGTGGAACTCATGGCCGGTGACCGTGGTCCCGGCAGCGGCGAGGAGAGTATCTGTGGGAGCAGTCGCCTGGCGGTAGCCGAGCGACAGCCGTGGCGTCATCCGGGCGGTGGCGGCAAGCGCACCGACCATGGGGTGCCCGTCGAGGTGCTCGCCGAGGTAGAGCTGGCCGGCGCATTCGGCGACGGTCGGCAGGCCGTCGGCCACGGCTTCGGCGATCGCGCTGCGCAGGTGCGCGTTCCGGCTCAGCTCGACCGCGTGGATCTCGGGGAAGCCGCCACCGATGTAGAGCCCGGAGATGCCGGCCGGCAGCGACTCGGCCTGCAACGGGTCGATCTCGACGACCTCGCACCCCGCAGAGCGGAGGAGCTCCTCGGTCTCGGCGTAGCGGAAGGTGAACGCCCGTCCCGCCATCAGGCCCACCACCGGACGGCCGGCGACCGGGCTCACGACCTCTGTGGGGTCCCAGGCGATGGCATCCAGCGCGGGAGCGGTCCGGGCGAGTTGCCCCACCGCGTCCAGGTCGACGTGCTCGGCGATGTGGGCGGCGAGGGCGGCCACCGTCGCCGCCGACTGCAGCCGTTCGCCGGCCGGCACCAGCCCGAGGTGACGCGACGGGGCGGCGATCCCGGCGTTGCGGGG
>CAYQXH010000156.1:0-5803 GCA_964421325.1 uncultured Propionibacteriaceae bacterium | reverse complement strand
CCTCCGAGCACAAGGAGGGCCGGGCGCTCGACTGGCGCATGGACATGAAGTCGGCCAGCCAGCGGGCGCGCGTCAAGCAGGCCACCGACTGGCTGACGGCCAACAACGGCGAGGTGGCCTACCGGCTCGGCGTCATGTACATCATGTGGAACCAGCGGATCTGGTCGCTCTACTACCGCGAGCTCGGCTGGCGGAAGCTCGCCGATCGCGGCTCCTACACGGCCAACCACAAGAACCACGTCCACATCTCGCTGTCCTGGGACGGCGCGATGAAGCAGACGTCGTGGTGGACCGGCGCGCCGATCACCGACCCGCTGAACTCCAAGTGCGGCGTCAGCGGCGCCCGGGCCTGCCTGCCGACCATCGCCCGAACCAGCACGGCCTGGCCCTACCAGGACACGGTCGTGCCGGAATCCTTCCTGCCTGCGCCCTGGACGGCACCGGGGATCGGCGGCGGGCCCCAGGTGGGCCGCACCCTGACTGCCGTACCCGGCACCTGGGTGCCGGCCGGCGCCGACCTCGCCTACCAGTGGACGGCGGACGGCAGCGACATCCCCGGCGCAACCGCCCAGACCTGGGTGGTCGGCCCGGAGGCCATCGGCAGGACGATCCGCGTCCGGGTGACGGCCACGACGCCGGAGGGCAGCACAACGAAGACCACTGACGGCACCACCGATGTGGTCAGGGCCAGGTTCACCACAGCCCCGAGGCCGAAGATCGTCGGGACCGTGGCCACCGACCAGACGGTGACGGCGGACCCGGGTGCCTGGGCTCCGGAACCCGGGAGCCTCTCCTACCGGTGGCGGCGCGACGGGGACGCCATCAAGGGCGCGACGTCGCAGACCTACCTGATCACGCCTGCGGACACCGGCGACCGGTTGACCGTGACCGTGACGGCGCGGCGGGACGGGTTCTACACCAACTCCGAGACCTCAGCAGCCCAGACCGTCGCGAAGGCCGAGTTCGGTACCGTCCCGATCCCCGTCGTCAGTGGCGACTTCGTTGCGGGGGCCACCCTCACAGCTGACCCGGGTACCTGGGAGCCGGCGCCCTCCGGCACCGCCTACGCGTGGTTCGCGAACGGCTCGAAGCTCACCGGTGCCACCAAGGCAACCCTCGTCCTCACCTCGGCCCACGTCGGCAAGACGCTGCAGGTGCGGGTGAAGGCAGCCCGGCCCGGCTACCGGACGACCTACGTCAGGTCGGTGGGAGTCGTGGTCGCCCCGGCCAGGTGAACGGCTCCGCTGCCTCAGCGGCCCGGCAGGCAGGCGTCAATCACCTGGATCCCGGGCAGGTAGCGGCCCCACTCGTCTGCTGACAAGGGGTCCCCGCGCAGCTCGCACAGGTGCGCCCTGGCCTGCTCCGGGTCGATCTCCCACACCCGCAGCGCCCCGTTGCCTCCCGAGACGGCCATCCGGCCGCCGGTGAGGAACCGGACGTCCCAGGGGCGCTTCATCTCGCCCGACAACGCGAACTCCGGGGTGTCATCGGCCTGGGTCAGGTCCCAGCCCCAGATCCGCTCATCCCCGCTGGCGGCGATCAGCACGTTCTCGTCCTGGCTGAACAGGACGCAGTTGGGCGCGGCATGGGGGTCGCCGAATGTCCGCAGCCTCGCCGGGGCAGCCGGGTCGGCCACGTCCCAGACCGAGACCTGTCCGGACTCGGTGCCAATGGCCAGACGGGCGCTCCTCGGTGCGAACGCGATCGAGATCGGCGTCGAGTCCAGCCCGGTGACCGCCCCGGCCTCGCGCGGGGCGCGGGGGTCGGACACGTCCCAGAGGACCACCTTGCGTCCGGGCAGGGCAACGGCCAGCGTCCTGGAGTCGGCGCTGAACCACACCATCTGGGGGTTCGGCGTCGGGATCCGGGCCAGCAGCTTCAGCCGGCCCTTCGCATCCGCCTCGAGCAGGACGCACTCTGTGCCCACGTAGCCCATCGCCACGACCAGCCTGGAGTCGGGCGCGGCCTGGACGAAGGAGATGTAGCCGAGGCCGACGTCCACGACCGCAGCCGTGCCATCGGCACCGGCATCGGTGAGCGGCCAGGACAGGACCCGACCGTCGAAGGTCGCACCGAGCAGGTAGCTCCCGTCCGGTGCCACCGCGACGGCCCCGGACTGCTTGCCCGGCGGCAACCCGCTGTCGGGTCCGGGCAGCTGCCTCGGCTGCCCGTCGGTGCGCCACAGCTGGATCCCGTCGCTGAGGGTGCCCCCGGCCAGCCACTTCTCGCCGGCCGCGTCGGTGCTGAGGTTGTACATCTCCGAGCCGGAGGTGCGCCAGATCGGCTCGGCCGCCGGCCACACCCGCAGCGTTCCGCCGGCGTCAGTGGTCACCGGACGGTCGCTGGCGAAGCCGGCACCGGTGACGGCGGACGGGCCCGGAAGGGTTCGCAGCAGCTCACCGGTGGCCGCGTTGAAGATGCGGGTCAGCTGATCGGTGCCGCCGGCGATCAGCAGGAGCCCGTCGCCGGAGAAGCCGACGGCGCTCACCCAGTCCTCGAAGCCGGTGATCCGCTTCGCCGGCGCAGCCCGCTCACCGTCGATCCGCCACCGCAACAGGGTCTTGCCGGCCATCCCGACGGCGAGGCTCCGCCCGTCCGGGCTGACGGCGAGGCTCTGCGCCGACCGGCCGGCGATGTCCCCGGGGAACCGGAGGTCGGGGAGCCGCTGCGGGGTGCCACCGGCTCGCCACCGGGTCACCCTGCCCGCGTCCCCGGCCACGTAGAGGAGCCCGGCGTCGAACGCGAGGGCTGTCGGCAGCCCCGCGTCGGTGCCGGCGGCCGGGTCCAGCTGGATGTGGGCGGACCGGAACCGGGTCTTGCCGACCTCCCAGAACCGCACCTGGCGGGTGGAGGTGGCGAAGGCGGCGACGTCCCCCGTCCGGTCGAAGGCGACAGCCGTCGTGTCCACCCCACCGGTCGCCAGGTCGGCGACCAGGATCGGCTCCCCGGTGACGTCCCAGATCCGGGCGGTGCCGGCACCAGCGACGGCCAGCAGGAGCGAGGTGCCGGAGCGGGCGGCGGCCAGGGCGCTGATCGGGCCAGGAGCTGCCGGGAAGGTCTTCCCGGGGGCGGCCAGCCCCTGCGCCGACCACAGGGTCACCTGCCCGGTGCCGTCCCCACGGGCGATGAGCTGGCCGTCCGGGCTGACGGCGAGGACGGCCTGGGGGGCACCGAGCCAGCGGGTAGGGACGGTGAGGGAGGTCGCCCCGAGCACAGCGGACGTGCTCTCGGTGGTGATCGCCAGCCGGCGCGCGAGCACCGACATCTGGGCCTGGAGGTTCGGGTCCTGGGAGCGGAGCTCGCCTGCGGTGGTCGCGATCTGGCGGGACTGGGCCTCGCGCCTGGCCTGGTCGGCCTCCAGCTGGAAGCCCCGGCCCTGCAGGAACAGGAACCCGGAGACCAGGGCCAGGGCCAGCCCGATGGCAGCCATCCCGATGGCGATGCTCCCCCGGCGCCGCAGCCGCCGGCTGGTCGCCCGTTCCTCGTCGAGGACGGAGGCGAAGTGGGCCTCGCTGGCAGCGACGAAGCCGCGCTCGGGATCGGCGAGCAGTTCCTGCTTGGCCCCCGAACTGAGCCATTCGGTGAACACGGCGAGGCTCTTGACGGGGATCAGCGCCGCCGGGTCGCGGCCGGACTCGACCCAGACCTGGGCGGCACCGCGGAGCTTCTCCATCACGGCCAGGTCGTCGCGGTGCTCGACCAGCCAGTCGCTGAGGCGTCGCCAGTGGCTCAGCAGTGCCTGGTGGCTGATCCGCAGGTCCCCGTCGAACGTGGTGAGCATGCGTGCGGCGACGAAGGCCTCCATGGCCGGACGGGTGGCCGGATCCACGGCGTCCAGCGGGAGCGTCTCCGTGAACAGGACGTCGCCGGTTACCCGCACGAGTCGCAGGAAGAGCCGTTCCGCCGCGAGCTGCTGGGCGGGTTCGAGCGAGAGGTAGACCTGCTCGGCCAGCCGGTCGACCGCGCTGGCCACCCCACCCGCGCTGTGGTAGTCGGCCAGGCGGAGGTGGCGGCCGTCACTGACGGCCCAGGTGAGCAGCAGGGCGCTGGACAGCAGCGGCAGTGCCCCGGGCGTGACCCGGTTCGCCGCAGCCCCCGGTGCCACATCCTCCAGCAGCACCCGCATCAGGTCGTCCTCAACGGTCACGCCCCAGGCCTCCGCCGGCCTGAGGATGACCTCGCGGAGCTCCTCCCTGGTCATCGCCGGCAGCAGGACCGGGCGCGACATGGCGGCCTCCAGGGCCGGCTCGAGGCTGGCAAGGCCGAAGGCGTCCGAGCGCAGCCCGATGACCACGACGGCCCTGGCGGCCAGCTCGGTCAGCGCCTGCATGAACTGCCGTTTCGACTCCACGGGCAGCAGGAGGGCCTCCTCGAACTGGTCGACCACCACCAGCCGCCGGCCGGGCGCGCCGGACAGCTCTGGGAGATCACCGGCCAGCACCCGGGCAACCGTTAGCCCGACACCGCTCCAGCCGGCGAGGGCGCCGTCGTTGATCTCCTGGCCGAGGACCCCGGCGGCGAGGAGCGAGGACTTGCCGCTGCCGGAGGGCCCGACGAGGGCCAGCAGGCCGTTCCCGCTGGCCTCGGCGAGCGCGCTGATGGCCAGGGCAAGGCTCCGGCTCTGCTCGGTGCGGCCGTAGAAGAGGTCCTGGTCAGCCACCCGGAACGGCCGGAGGCCGAGATAGGGCGAGCGGCCGCTCTTCAGGGCCGGCTCGGCCCCACCCCACGAGTCCTCCCAGAGGTCGGGCGGGACGTCCTCGGCGAGGCCGAGGTGGTCGAGCAGGCGCTGGTAGTTGCCGCGGAGGGCAGGGGTCGGGAAGTGCTTCCCGTTCAACCATCCCTGTGCCGTGGCTGCCGGAACGTCGGCGATCCGGGCCACTGCCCGGATGGACAGGTGGTGACGCATGCGCGCCGCGTTCACGAGGGCAGCGAATTCCTGCCGGTTGGCGGGGGCGGGCATACCCGGATTGTGTCAGGGTCGGCCTCGGCAGGAGACCCGATCCCGGATATCACGGGTCAGGAGAGTTCGTCCTGCCACAGCGCCGGGTGCAGGTGGTCGGTCAGTTCGAGCGCCTCGACCAGCAGGAGGAACTTCGGCCGCAGCGCCGGGGTCGGGAAATGCCGTCCGGCCAGCCAGCCCTGGACGGTCGCTGCGGGCACGCCCGCGATCCTGGCGGCTGAACGGATCGAGAGATGGCGGTCCAGCCGCGCCTTGTTGATGAGCTGGGCCAATTCGGAGCGGGTAGGCCGGTATTGCACGGGGCTCCTGTCGGGGGTGTGCCGGCTTTGGGGGTGACCTGACCGGCGCGGACATGGGGCAGGCACGACCCAGGACAAGTAGCGTTCGGCCGCGCCAGTCTGATTTCGCGGTCACCGCCATGACCACTTCCCCTCAACCAGCAGCGGTCGGATCCAGCGCCCCCCAGCCCTGGAGTCCGTGCCTGCTGCTCCTAGTCAAGCGCTAGGCGCAGGCACAACCACGCGCGTATCACCGGGTTCGTACAGACTCGTACACCCCCGGATCGCCCGGATCCGCACCCAGGTGCGCTACATCCGCAGGAATCTGCGGCCTGGCTGCAGCGCCCCGGCCGGGTCCCGGCAGAAGCTGCGGAGCCTACTTGCGGCCCATCCCGGCACGGGCGTACATCTCGTCGACGAGCTGGGCGAAGCGGCGCTCCACTTCCTTGCGCTTGACCTTGAGGGTGGGCGTGAGGAGCCCGTTCTCCTGGGTGAACTCCTCCACCAGCAGCCGCAGGTCACGGATCTGCTCGTAGCTGGCCAGCTTCTCGGTGAGGGCCGAGAC
>CAYQXH010000155.1:0-5859 GCA_964421325.1 uncultured Propionibacteriaceae bacterium | reverse complement strand
GCAACGACGAGACCTTCGTGCTCAACCAGGAGGCCTACGAACGCGGCTCGATCCTCATCGCCGGCCCGGACTTCGGAACCGGTTCCTCGCGGGAGCACGCCGTCTGGGCGCTGCAGAACTACGGCTTCAAGGTGGTCATCGGCTCCCGCTTCGGCGACATCTTCCGCGGCAACGCGGGCAAGGCCGGCCTGGTGGTCGCCAGCGTTGACACCGACGTCGTCGAGAAGCTCTGGGAGATCGCAGAGAGCGAGCCGGGCATTGCTTTCACCGTCGACCTGAACCACCGCACCGTCGAGGCAGCGGACAACGTCTTCGAGTTCAGCATCGACGACTACACCCGGCACCGCCTGCTCGAGGGGCTCGACGACATCTCCCTCACCCTGCAGCACGCTGACCTGATCAGCACCTACGAGGCCACCCGGCCCGCCTTCCTGCCGCGCACGCAACCGGTGAGGACCGCCGGCTGAGTCGCTAGGCTGACCGGCGTCCGCCACGAAAGGTGACCATGACCGGCAGTCTCGCCCAGGTACCGCTGAACCAGGCCAATCCGACACCGGTGCAACCGGCCTACCGGCGCCTCGGCCACATCGGAGGCTGGCTGCTGCGCCGGCTGACCAGGCAGGACTGGGGGCCGGCGACCTCGATGCCGAAGACCGGCGGCATCATCGTCGTCGCGAACCACATCTCCAACTTCGACCCCCCGGTGGTTGCGCACTTCCTGATCTGGAACGGGCGCTGGCCTCGCACCCTCGGCAAGAGCGAGATCTGGAAGGTGCCGCTGCTGGGACGGCTGGCCACGGCCTGCGGCCAGATCCCGGTCGAGCGCAACACCTCAAGGGCGCGCAACTCCCTGGTCCATGCGGAGGCGGCGCTCGCCGCCGGCGAGTGCGTCCTGATCTACCCGGAGGGTACCCGGACCGCCGATCCGGAGCTCTGGCCGATGACTGCCCGACCCGGCGCCGCCCGGCTGGCCCTCAAGACCGGCTGCCCGGTCGTCCCGCTCGGGCAGTGGGGCGCCCAGGACGTGATGCCGGGCAAGAAGCTGACGTGGCCGAGGTTCTTCCCGCGCAAGACCATGCACTTCCGGGTCGGCGAGCCGGTCGACCTCTCCGACCTGGCCGGCCGGGTTGATGCCGTCGCGGTCGCTGAGGCCAACGACCGGATCATGTCGGCGATCACGGCCCTGGTCGCCGGGATCAGGGGCGAGGAGCCGCCGACCGACCGCTTCGACATTCGGCTGGGGCGGCGGGTTCCGCGTTCGCTGGGCCGATAGTGTGGTCGCCGATCCTGCGACCGGAGGCCCGATGACCGAACACCCGAACCGAGTACGGGTTGCCCTCGTGTTCGGTGGCGTCAGCTCCGAGCACGAGATCAGCTGCCTTACCGCAGGGAGCGCCGCCCGTGCGATCGACCCCGAACGCTTCGAGGTGGTCGGCATCGGAATCACCGGCGACGGTAGGTGGGTGCGGATACCCCCGGCGGAACTCGCCGGTTATGAAGTGGTCGACGGGGAGCTGCCGCGCGTTGCGGCCGACCGTCCGGAGGCAGTGCTGCTGCGCGGCGCTGCCGGGGCCGAGGTGGCCACCCGCGACGGGGACCGGCTCTGCGAGATCGCCGGCATCGACGTGGCCTTCGCACTTCTGCACGGGCCGTGGGGTGAGGACGGCACCATCCAGGGACTGTTCGAGATGCTCGGCGTCCGCTACGTCGGCGCAGGGGTGGCCGCGAGCGCGATCGGCATGGACAAGGACCTGATGAAGCGCGCGATGGCCGGAGCCGGCCTGCCGGTCGGGCCGTGGGTGGCGATCACCCCGGCGCAGTGGCGCGACGACCGCGCCGGCAGCCTGGCGCGCGTCGCCGGGCTCAGCTTCCCGGTGTTCGTGAAGCCGGCGCGCGGCGGCTCCAGCATCGGGATCGTCCGGGTCGACGACCCGGCCGACCTGGAGGCTGCGATCATCGAGGCGCAGCGCTTCGACCCGAAGGTGGTTGTGGAACAGGGCTTCGTCGGGGTCCGGGAGATCGAGCTCAGCGTGCTCGAGGACCTGACCGGCCCGCCGCGGGTGTCGCTGCCGGGTGAGATCCTGATGCACACCCCGGACGCCTTCTACGACTTCGACGCCAAGTACCTGCCGGAGGAGCAGGTCACCCTGCAGGTGCCCGCCGACGTCACGCCCGAGCTGCGGACGGCGATGCAGGAGCTGGCCGGGCGCACCTTCGCAGCCATGGCTGTGGAGGGACTCGCCCGGGTCGACCTGTTCGTCGACGCCGACGGGGTGCCCTGGGTGAACGAGCTGAACACGATGCCGGGCTTCACCCGCACCTCGATGTTCCCGATGATGTGGGCGGCCAGCGGCCTGGAGTACCCAGACCTCATCGCCACCTTGGTGGAGCTGGCCCTGGCCCGGCCACTGGGCCTGCGGTGACCCTCGGGGAACTCGGTGAGTTCGCGCTGATCGGACGGATCACCGCCGGTCTCGGCGCGAGCGGGCCGGTCGTGCTCGGGGTGGGCGACGACTGCGCGGTCCTGCGGCTTGCCGGAGACCTGGCTGTATCCACCGACACCATGGTCGAGAACGTGCACTTCCGAACCGACTGGTCGAGCGCAGAGGACGTCGGACGAAAGGCTGTCGCAGCCTGCGTCGCCGACGCCGAGGCCATGGGGGCTGCCCCCATCGGGCTGGTGGTCAGCTTGGCCGCCCCGGCAACGACGCCGACCGAATGGGCGGACGGCTTCGCGGCCGGCGTGCGTTCGGAGTGTGCGGCTGCCGGCGTCCAGCTGGTCGGTGGCGACACGACTTCAGCTGCCCAGATCGTGATCACGGCGACCGTGCTCGCCGACCTGGCCGGGCAGCCGGCCGTCACCAGGGCCGGTGCCCGCGCCGGGCAGGTGCTCGCCATGGCCGGACGCCTCGGCTGGGCCGCGGCGGGGGTCGCCGTCCTCGGTCGGGGCTTCCGGTCGCCTCGGGCTGTGGTGCTGGCCCACCGCGTGCCCGAGGTGCCCTACGGGCAGGGTCGGGTGGCTGCCGAGGCCGGGGCTTCGGCGATGATCGACGTCTCCGACGGCCTGTTGGCCGACCTGGCGCACATCGCCAGGGCTTCCGGGGTGGTCCTGGACGTGGACACCGGGGCCTTCGAGGTCGCCGAACCGCAGAAGGCCGTTGCGGCAGCCATCGGTGGCGGGGATCCGCTGCTGTTCCAGCTGACCGGAGGCGACGATCACGCCCTGGTCGCTGCCTTCGACGCCGGCTCGGTCCCCGCGGGCTGGCGCGTGATCGGACGCGTGCTCGCCGGCGAACCCGAAGTCCTGGTCGACGGCGCGCCCTGGCCCGGCGCAACCACCGGCTGGCGGCACTTCGCCAAGTGACCGCCCCTGACAAATCGGGGACGGTTCCATTCCCGTTCAGCACGAGGCGGTTGGTTTGGGGACGGTTCCATTCCCGTTCAGCAAGGCGGCTGAGGGTTCGTGGTGAAGTCCGGGGCCGTAACGTTGAACGGTAATTGGAACCGTCCCCGTTTCGGTTCAGCGTGGGCGGCTGATGGCTCGGGGTAGCCCGGAGGCTTGCCGTTGAACGGTAATTGGAACCGTCCCCGTTTTCCGCCGATGCGCGTGGCCCGGCGTGGAGGCTCGGAATAGTCGCACCCATCGCCTACCCTTCGTTCCATGGCGACCCGCGCGTCTTCCCCTTCGCGGAGCCGTACGAGCGCAGCAACGCGCCCAAGCGCCTCCAGAAGCACCGGAAGCAAGAGAACTCCGTCGCGCACCTCGGCGCGCAAGCAGCCGAAGCCGTCGGGGCTGAGCCGGATGCTGGCCGGCCTCGGTCGAGGCCTGTCGGCCACGTGGCGCGGCCTGGCCACCCTCGTCGGCAGTGCTGCCCGCGCGATCGGTCACGGCGCCAGGGACCTCCCGGTCGAGCAGCGCCACGACGGCAGCGGCCTGGTCCTGTTGCTGGCCGGCCTGCTGGTTGCCGCCGAGTTCTGGATCGGGCTGCCGGGAACCGCCGGCAACTGGGTCAAGGTCGGGGTGACCACCGTGGTCGGCTCCTTCGCCTACATGATTCCGGTGCTCTGCTTCGGCATGTCCTGGCGCACGCTCCGGCACCCCGACCGGCACGGCACCGCCGGCCGCCAGGTCGTGGGCTGGACGGCCGCCATGTTCGGGATCCTCGGCCTGATCCATATCGCGAAGGGCCTGCCCCGCGGCTCCCAGCCGGCGCTGGTGCGTGAGGCCGGCGGCTTCCTCGGCTTCATCTCTTCCTCGCTCACCGTCGACCTGCTGACGGTGTGGCTGGCCGTGCCGGTCCTCGTCCTGCTCACAGCGTTCGGCGTGCTGGTCATCGCCGGCATCCCGATGAGCGAGCTCGGCAAGCGGCTGGGCGCACTGCGGGAGCGGCTGCGCCGGCCGGAGAAGCCGGAGATCGAGTACGGCGCCCAGCACCGCGCCTACGACACCCCGATCGTCGATGAGCCCGAGCCGGACGTCGATGCGGAAGCGACCGAACTGATCGCGGCCGCCCAGCCGGTGTCGTCGAAGGCGAAGGCGGTGCAGCCACCCCTTGAGGTGCCGGTGATGTCGCCGGGGCCGCTGCGGGCCGAGCAGCCGCCGATCTCGGGCGACATCGTGTACAGCCTGCCCGACCCGTCCATCCTGAAGCCCGGTTCGGTGCCGAAGGCCCGTAGCCAGGCCAACGACGTGATCGTCCAGCGCCTCACCGAGGTGCTGCGCCAGTTCGAGATCGACGCGACCGTGACCGGCTACACCCGTGGCCCGACCGTCACCCGCTACGAGGTGGAACTCGGCAACGCCGTGAAGGTCGAGAAGGTCACAGCGCTGAGCAAGAACATCTCCTACGCCGTGGCTTCCGCCGACGTCCGGATCCTTTCGCCGATCCCCGGCAAGTCGGCGATCGGCATCGAGATCCCCAATGCCGACAAGGAGATCGTCTCCCTCGGCGACGTGCTGCGCTCCAACCGGGCCCGCAACGACCACCACCCGATGACGGTCGGCCTCGGCAAGGACGTCGAGGGCGGCTACGTCGTGGCCAACATGGCGAAGATGCCGCACCTCCTGGTGGCCGGGGCCACCGGCTCCGGCAAGTCCAGCTTCGTGAACTCCCTGATCACCTCGGTCCTGATGCGGGCGACGCCGGAGGAGGTCCGGATGCTGCTCGTCGACCCCAAGCGGGTCGAGCTCACCCACTACGAAGGCATCCCGCACCTGGTGACCCCGATCATCACCAGCGCCAAGAAGGCGGCAGAGGCCCTGCAGTGGGTCGTCCGCGAGATGGACGCCCGCTACGACGACCTCGCGGCCTTCGGCTTCCGGCACGTCGACGACTTCAACAAGGCCGTCCGAGGGGGCCAGGTGAAGCTGCCGCCCGGTTCCGAGCGCGTCCTCGCGCCCTACCCGTACCTGCTGGTCATCGTCGACGAACTGGCCGACCTGATGATGGTGGCCCCCCGCGACGTCGAGGACTCGATCGTCCGCATCACCCAGCTGGCGCGAGCAGCCGGCATCCACCTCGTGCTCGCCACCCAGCGTCCCTCCACCGATGTGGTCACCGGCCTGATCAAGGCCAACGTGCCGTCGCGGCTGGCCTTCGCCACCAGCTCCATGGTCGACTCCCGGGTCATCCTCGACACCCCGGGCGCTGAGAAGCTCGTCGGCCAGGGCGACGCCCTGTTCCTGCCGATGGGCCAGTCGAAGCCGCTGCGCGTGCAGGGTTCGTGGGTGACGGAGGCCGAGATCCGGGCCGTCGTCAAGCAGGTCACGGAGCAGATGGCTCCCGAGTACCGCGAGGACCTCATCGTGCACACCGATTCCGGCCGCTCGGTTGCCGAGGACATCGGCGACGACCTCGA
>CAYQXH010000154.1:0-5875 GCA_964421325.1 uncultured Propionibacteriaceae bacterium | reverse complement strand
CGGTCACCTCGACGGCCCTGAGCTCGATCGCCCCGTCGTTGATCAGGATCTGGTCACCGGCGGTCACGTCGTGGGTGAGGGTCTTCAAGGTGGTCGACGCCCGTTCGGCGGTGCCGGGCACGTCCTCGATGGTGATGATGAACCGGGCTCCCGGCTCGAGGTGGGCCTCACCGTCGGTGAACTTGCCCAGGCGGATCTTGGGGCCCTGCAGGTCGGCGAGGATGCCCACCGGCCGGCCGGCCTCGCGGGCAGCGTCACGGATCCAGGCGACCCGCTTGGCATGCAGCACGTGGTCACCGTGGCTCATGTTCAGCCGGGCGACGTTCATGCCGGCGTTGACAAGGTTGACGATCATTTCGGCTGAATCAGTTGCCGGACCGATCGTGCAGACGATCTTTGCTCTACGCACACCAGCACACTATCCGACCTTGGGCCCGCTGCCTGGGCAGGGATCAGCTGCGGACGAGCTTCAACGCTCCGGCCAGGTCCTCAGGGTAGCCGGACGTGAAGCGCACCTGCTCCCCCGTCCGGGGATGGATGAAGGCCAGCTCGACGGCGTGCAGCCACTGCCGCTCCAGGCCCAACCTCGCCGCCAGCACCGGGTCGGCGCCGTACGTCGGGTCCCCGACACAGGGATGCTTGATCGCCTGCATGTGCACCCGGATCTGGTGGGTGCGTCCCGTCTCCAGGTGCACCTCCAGCAGGGTCACCGCCCGGAAGGCCTCCAGCACCCGGTAGTGCGTCACGCTGTGCCGTCCGCCGGCGATCACGGCCATCCGGTAGTCGGCGCCCGGGTGGCGACCGATCGGCGCCTCGATCGTGCCCTCGAACGGGTCCGGATGGCCCTGGACGAGGGTGTGGTAGGTCTTCTCCACCTCGCGGGACTTGAACGCCCGCTTGAGCACCGTGTAGGCCTGCTCGCTCTTCGCCACCACCATCAGCCCGGACGTGCCCACGTCGAGCCGCTGCACGATCCCCTTGCGCTCGGCGACCCCGGAAGTGGAGATCCGGAACCCGGCAGCGGCCAGGTGCTCCACCACCGACGGCCCGTCCCAGCCGAGGCTCGGGTGCGCAGCCACCCCGGCCGGCTTGTCGACCACAACGATGTCGGCGTCGTCGTGGACGATGTTGATCCCGGCGACAACGGACGGCACCACGCGAACCGCCGGCGCCTCAACGATCTCGACCTCCAGCAGGTCACCGGAATGCACCCGATGCGACTTGCCGACCGGCACCGAATTCACCAGCACCCCGCCGGCCTCGGCCAGATCCTCGATCCGGCTGCGGGACAGTCCGGTCATCCGGGCGGCGGCGGCGTCCACGCGGTCCCCGTCCAGCCCGTCCGGGACGAGCCAGACGTTAGCCATCGCCGGCCTCGACCGACTCCTTCAGCCGGGTGCCGTTGAAGCTCACCTGGGTGACCATCGAGAGCCAGATCCCCAGCACCGCAGCTGCGGTGATGAACATGTCCGCGACGTTGAAGATGGCGAAGTACGGCACCTGGATGAAGTCGATCACGTGGCCGTGGAACGGGCCGGGCTCACGGAACAGCCGGTCGGCCAGGTTGCCGCTGATGCCGGCGAGCAGGAACCCGGTGGTCACCGCCCAGCCGACGTGCCGGATCCGGGGCACCAACCAGCCCAGCACAGCCACCAGCGCACTCAGCGCGATGATCGAGAGCAGCACGGTCAGGTTCTCGCCCATGCTGAACGCGGCACCCGGGTTACGGATCAGCTGCAGCCGCACCAGGCCACCGAGCAGCGGGATCGGGTTCTGCGGGTCGAGGTTCGCCAGCGCGACGTTCTTGGCCAGCAGGTCGAGCCCGAAGCCGGCTGCGCCGATCCCGACGGCGAGCCACCTGAGCCTTGCAGCGCCGGGGCCGGCGGTGACGTTCTCCTCGCTTATCGCCGTTCCTCACGCTGTTTGCAGGTCACGCACATGGTTGCCCTTGGGAAGACCTGCAGGCGGTCCTTGCCGATCGGCTGGCCGCAGGATTCACAGACGCCGTAGTTGCCCGACTCGAACATCCGGTGGGCGAGCTGGGCCTGCTCGAGCATGTCGCGGGCGTTCTGGGCCAGCGACATCTCCTGGTCACGCTCGAAGTTGGACGAGCCCACGTCGGCCGGATCGCGGCCGGCACCGTCGGTGCCCTCCTCGAACAGGTCGGCCAGGCCGGCCTCAGCCACCTCGATGGCCCGTTCCATCCGGGCGATGTCGGCCAGCAGCTCCTTGCGGATGTCCTCGATCTCTTCGTCGGTCCAAGGGTCTTCACCTTCGGCCACGGGGAAAGAGTTCGCCCGCGACGGAGCCTTCGGTTCGTTGTCCCTGGTGCGCGCCGACGCCATGAAAAACTCCTCCTGCTGTTACCTGAGCAGGGAGAGTACCACTACAGCGTTGGCTCCCCGGCGGAATCGCCGGGGAGCCAACGCTGAGGTGTGGTTTGGTCAGTGCCCTTCGTTGAGCAGTGCGTCGAGCCGCGGCGTCGCCGACTCCGGCGCCGGCTCGTTCAGGATCGCCGGGACGTCGTCCGGCTCGAGGGTCGCCTCCGTCAGGGCCTTGATCTGGCTCTGCAGGTGATTGGCCAGGTTGGTGCGGAAGGTGGCCTCGAAGCTGCGCAGGTGGTCGACCTTGCCGCGCAACGTGTCCCGCTCCTGCTCCAGCGCCGTGAACAGCTCGGCCCTGCGGGCGTCCGCCTGGCCGTTGACCGCGTCGGCCCGGCGCTGCGCTTCCGTGGTGACCTTCTCGGCGTTGACGCGGGCCTCGGACTCGATCCGGTCGGCACGGGTGCGGGCATCGGTGAGGGTCTCGTGGGCCTTCTTGTTGGCGCCGTCGATGACGTTCTCGGCCTCGGCGCGCGCGCCGTTGACGACCCGCGTTGCCTCCACCTGGGACTCGCCGATCAGGCGCTCGGCCTGCTCGGTCGCCATCTGCAGCAGCCGGGTGACGGCCGGGGAAGCCTCGGCGGAGGAGGTGACGACGATGTTGTCGACCTTGCCCATCGGGCTGTCCGACGACTGCGCCTCGGTCTCCGAGCGGCGAAGCTGGTCGGCCTCGGCCTTCAGCGCGTCGAGCTGGGCGGTGACCTCGGCGAGCTCCGACCGCGCCTGCTCGAGTTCCCTCGAACGCGCTTCCAGTTCCTCAGCCTTGGCGGCCAGCTCGTTGCGCAGCCCGTCCAGCTCTGACTGGCGGCCCTGCAGCTCGGCCTTCAGGTGGTCGGCCTCGCCGGAGTCACCGGGCACGAAGATGCTCGACGGCTCACTGGAGCTGAGCGCATCGATCTGCTGCCTGAGGGTGCCGTTCTCCTCCGTCAGCTGGGTGAGCGTCGCCTCGACCTTGTCGACGAAGTTGTCGACGTCGACGGGTTCGTAGCCGTTCCGCCGGGCCAGGTGAAAGCGGGTCTGGCGGACCTGCTCCAGGGTCAGGGTCATTGCTCACCTCACGTGATTGGTTACGAGGCCAGGTCTGCACCCAGCCCCGAGGGCGTTCTCAGGCTAATGCAGCCGGTTTGCTGAGTCCAAGAACCACACTAGGCGCGGCGGCAGGAGTAAACCCGAGGTCCAGACATTCAGAACGGCAGCCACCCCAGGATCAGCCACAGCCCGAGGAAAAGCACCGTGAACGGCAGATCCACCACCATGTCGCCCAGCCGCGGCGACGGCACGAACCGGCGCAGGAAGCGGAGCGGCGGGTCGGTGACGGTGTAGACGAACTCGGCGATCACCAGCAGCACGCCGCGCGGCTCCCACTGCCGAACCAGCAGCGGCATCACCGACAACACCATCCGGACGGTCAGGACAGCCAGGTAGCTCCAGAGGACCCCGTGGATCAGAATGCCGATCAGGGCCATCTGGCCGCCTTTCAGGACTGGTTGAAGAAGCCCCCCGCGAGACGCTCCTTGTCCTCCGCAGCCACCGTCACGTTGTGCGGCGAGAGCAGGAAGACCTTGCTGGTGATGCGTTCAATGCTGCCACGCAGCCCGAAGATCAGGCCGGCGGAGAAGTCCACCAGGCGCTTCGCGTCCGACTCCTCCATGTCGCTGAGGTTCATGATCACCGGAACCCCGTCGCGGAAGTTCTCGCCGATCGTCCGGGCCTCGTTGTAGGTGCGCGGGTGCACCGTGATGATCCGGCTGATGTCGGCCACGCGATTGTGGTCCTTGACCGGACGGCGGGTCTCGAGTTCGGTGACGGTCGCCGGGGCGGGGCGGGTCTCGGGCTCGCGATCACGGTCGCGGTCCAGCACCTGCTCGGTAACGTCCTCGACGCCCGGCTCAACCTCGGCGTAGTCGTTGTCGGAAACCAGGCCAAGCCAAACGGCCGCCTTCTTCAAGCGATCAGCCATGTGTCTCTCGTCCCTCTTGTCGCCGTACCCCAATGACTTTAACCGCCCCCCAGCCGTGGTCGGTGGAGGCCATGGCCGACACGCGCCAACTCAGGGCAACCACACCAGCGCTGCCTGACGGCCGGATTTGTCGGCGTCGCGGCGATAGGAGTGCAGGGTGGGCGTGGTGCGGGTGCACGGGTCGACCTGGGTCACGCGGCAGCCGAGACCGGCCAACTGCACAGCCGCCGCGGCCCCCAGGTCGAGGCTCGGCGTGCCCCAGCTGGTCATCCCGACGGCCACCGGATGGGCGACGCCGAACTCGGCGCGCATCCCCTCCGGCACCTCGTAGCACTCGCCGCAGATGTGCGGACCGATCCAGGCGCTGATCCGGCGCGCCCCCAGCTCGGCCATCCGGTCGACCGTTGCCACCAGGACACCGGCGGCCAGCCCGACCCGGCCGGCGTGGGCTGCTGCCACCACCCCGGCCTCCGGGTCGGCGAACAGCACCGGCACGCAGTCGGCCACCCGCACCGCCAGCCCCAACGACCGGCTGGTCGTCACCAGGGCGTCGGCGCGTTCGGCCGCGACAGCCCTCGGGTCGCTGCCGGCCCCGACCGTGAGCACCCGGTTGCCGTGCACCTGGTAGGCGTTCAGCACCGGAATGCCGAGGTCGGCCTCGACCAGCTCCCAGTCGGGTGCGCGCCACCCGTCCGGCACCCCGAGGGACAGGTCGAGCCGGCCACCGTCCGGGGCGACCGCATCGCAGCAAGCGACCCCGGCACCGTCGGCACCGGGGTCATTGCGGAAGCTGTACATGTGAGCTCCGGTCGGGCTACTTGAGGAAGTCCGGCACGTCCAGCTCGTCGTCTGCATACACCGGGACGGAGGGCGCCGGCTTCGGGCGCTCCGGCGTCGGCTCCGGGGCCGGCGTCTCCTCGACGGCAGCCGGGGCCGCCACAGCCGGGCGCACCGCCGGCAGCGCCGGGTGGCGGGTCTCGGGACGGGCCGACTGCTTGCGCGGCAACTGGCCGCCGTCGAAGCCGGCTGCGATCACGGTCACCCGCACCTCGTCGCCGAGGGCGTCGTCGATGACCGTGCCGAAGATGATGTTGGCGTCCTCATGGGCTGCCGCCTCGATCAGGTTCGCCGCGGCCGACACCTCGAACAGGCCGAGGTCGGAGCCACCGGCGATGGAGAGCAGCACGCCGTGGGCGCCTTCGATGCTCGCCTCAAGCAGCGGGGAGCTGACGGCCATCTCGGCCGCTGCCCGGGCACGGTCCTCGCCGCGGGCGGAGCCGATGCCCATCAGGGCGGAGCCGGCGTTCGACATGACAGCCTTCACATCGGCGAAGTCGAGGTTGATCAGGCCCGGGGTGGTGATCAGGTCGGTGATGCCGGACACGCCCTGCATCAGCACCTGGTCGGCCTGGCGGAAGGCGTCCAGGATGGCGACGTGGTGGTCGGTCATCTCCAGCAGCTTGTCGTTGGGGATGACGATCAGGGTGTCGACCTCTTCGCGCAGGCCGGCGATGCCGTCCTCTGCCTGGGTGGC
>CAYQXH010000153.1:0-5890 GCA_964421325.1 uncultured Propionibacteriaceae bacterium | reverse complement strand
TGCCCTGGTGCAGGCGGTGCAGGGTGCTCTTGCCGAACAGCGACTCGACGAGGTCGACGGCGAGTTCGGCCGTGGCGTTGCGGACGTCGAGGGCCGGGTTCAGCTCGACGAGGTCGACGGAGGCGAGCCGCCCGGTGTCCGCGATCATCTCCATGCACAGCTGGGCTTCGCGGTAGGTGGGGCCACCTCGCACCGGTGTGCCGACCCCAGGAGCGATCTCCGGGTCGACGAAGTCCAGGTCGAGGCTCAGGTGCAGGTGCGTGTTCTCGTCCACCCCGGCCAGCGCGCGGACCATGGTGCGGCGCATGCCGATCTCGTCGACGAAGCGCATGTCGAAGACCTCGACGCCCTCGGCGAACAGGAAGGCCTTCTCACCGGAGTCGACGCTGCGCAGCCCGACCTGCCGGATCTCGTCGGTCCCGATCGCCGGCACCTGGCCCGAGAGTGAGGTCAGCGCCTCCGGCCCGTGACCGGCAAGGCAGGCGACCGGCATGCCGTGGATGTTGCCCGAAGGCGTCAGCTCTGCGGTGTTGAAGTCGGCGTGCGCGTCCACCCAGATGATCCGGAGCTTCTTGCCGGTGGCCCGGCAATGGGCGGCAACGGCACTGATGGAGCCGATCGCCAGGCAGTGATCACCGCCCAGCAGGATCGGCAGCCGGCCGGCGTCCAGCTCGGCGGCCGTTGCGGCGTAGACCGAATGGTTCCACTCGATCACCTCCGGGAGGTGCCGGTAGCCGTCGACCGGCGGGGTCTGGGGATTGTCCGGGCCGGTCAGGTCGCCCAGGTCGCGCACGTCGCAACCGAAGCCGCGCAGCGCGGAAGTGATGCCCGCCACTCTCAGGGCCTGCGGCCCGAGCCGGCAGCCCACCCTGGATGCTCCGATGTCGGTCGGTGCTCCGATCAGACTGACTTCTTGCACGTTGGCCCCTTCCCCGACGGCAGCGCTTGCCGTAAGGATGCAACCATGACGGGGGAGTTGGGGCAAACCGGATCGCCGAAGCTGCGGGTGGCCCTGCTGCGCGGGATCAACCTCGGCGGCTCCCGCAAGGTCCCGATGAGTGACCTTCGCCGGGTGGCCGGCGACCTCGGCTGGGGCGCGGTGGCTACCCATCTGCAGTCCGGAAACCTGCTCTTCGCTGCGCCCGGAACCGCAGCTGAAGTGGCCGCGGAGCTGGGCGCTGCGCTGAGGTCAGCCTTCGCGATGCAGGTGGACGTGGTCATCCGCGACGGTGAGCACCTGCGCCGGCTGGTCGAGGGGCACCCGTTCGCCGACGGGGACCCGTCCAGGGTGGTGATCGCCTGCTGCGACCGCCCGGTCGGGGCGGGCGCAGCCGACCGCCTGGCCGCCCTGGCCACCGGCTCCGAACGGGTCCAGGTCGCCGGATCGGACGTGTTCGCGGACTTCCCCGATGGGCAGGCCGGCTCCAGGCTCGCCGCCCAACTGGTCGCCGCGCTCAAGCCCGCCACCGGCACGGCGCGCAACCTTCGGACGATGCGGAAATTGGCCGAGCTGCTCGGTTGAGTCCGGTCGCCGGAATTGGTTGCCGCGGACTGCATCCACGCGGGGCCTCGGAACGGAAGAAGGGTCAGGTCGCACAGTGCGGCCGACTTGACCGGAAGGACCCCGATGAAGTTTCGTCGAATCGCCGCCGCCCTGGTGGTGGCAGGCCTTGCCGCGACGCTCAGCGCCGCCCCGGCCGTAGCTGCGCCGGCCCCAGGTGCCACGACCGGCAACCGAAGCCTTGCCTCGGTGCTGCTCGCTGACGGCAACAAGTTCGATCGCAACTGGTACGACTACGACATCGTCACCGAAGCGGTGCTCGCAGTCCTCGAAGCCAAACCGGCCAGCGCTGTCGGCGTACTGACCGACGGCGATGTCGCCCTGACGGCGTTCCTGCCCGACGACCGAGCCTTCCAGACCCTGGTCAAGGACCTCACCGGTCGTCGCTACCACTCGGAGGAGAAGGTCTTCACCAAGCTGGCCGCCACCGTCGGCATCGACGCAGTCGAGGCCGTCCTGCTCTACCACGTGGTGCCGGGCGCCACCATCACCAAGAAGGACGCGGTCAAGGCTGACGGCGCCGTGCTGGGCACCGCCCTTGCCGGGGCCACCTTCAAGGTGGACGTGATCAGCAAGTGGCTGCCGGTGATCCGGCTTCGCGACGCGGACACCAATGACCGCGATCCCTACCTGAACCCGTGGAAGTTCAACGCCAACCTGGGCAACCTGCAGATCGCCCACGGCATCACCCGGGTGCTTCGGCCCATCGACCTGTGAGGTGGCGGTCCCGGGAGCGGCCGACTGGAGCGTCGCGGTTGGCAATCACCGCGGCGGGCGGGCGCAGCTTGCGCATCCGGTCAGCCACTCCCGGGGCCACTCCACGTCGACGGGATCCCCCGCTAGAGTCGGACCCATGGGGGCCGCTGAGGACGACGCCGTTCGGCTGGATCTGGCGTTGGCTCTCCGGGACGGCTCGGCAGAGGCCATGGCGGAGATCTACCGCAGGTGGGCGCCCCTGGTGCACACCCTCGCGCTGCGCAGCCTCGGCAACCACCACGACGCCGAGGACGTCACCCAGCAGGTGTTCATCGCAGCCTGGCGAGGGCGGCACACGATCAGACCGAGTGCGCAGGCCCTGCCCGGCTGGCTGGTCGGCATCGCCAAGCATCGGATCACCGACCTGCGGACCCAGCGGTTCCGGTCGCTGCGGCTGGTCTCGGCCACCGTGGCCGAACCCCAGCCGGCCTGGACTTCCACCGACGACGAGCTGGCCGGACAGCTGCTGGTCTCCCAGGAACTCGCCCAGCTCGGGGAGCCGAGGAGCACGGTGCTGCGGCTGGCATTCGTGGAGGACCGTACCCACCAGGAGATCGCGAACACACTCGGCCTGCCGCTGGGCACGGTGAAGAGCCATCTCAGGAGAGGATTACTGCAACTACGGGCACGACTGGAGGGGGTGAGCGATGAAACACCTTGACGATGAGTTCCTGGCGGAACTGGCGCTGGACCCCGAATCGCCGGTGGCTCCTGATCTCGCCGGGCACCTCGCAGCGTGCGAGCTGTGCCGCGACCAGCTCCACTCCCTGCGGCGCACCAGGCAGCTGGTTGCGACGGCCGACCCGAACGCTTTCACCGCGCCGCCGCCGGGGGTCTGGGCTGCGATCAGCGAGGCCATGGAGCCCGATGCTGAACCGGCCGCGCCCACGCTGCTGCAGCCGCGGCGCCGGACCAGGGCCGGCGGACCATGGCTGCTGGCAGCCGCGGCAGCGGTGGTCGGGATCGTTCTTGGTGCGCTCGGCGGCCGGGTGCTGTGGGCACCGGCGGCCCAGCCGACCGGTGAGGTCCTGCTGGCAACGGCTTCCCTGAACACACTCGACACCGGGATCCAGGAGGGGACGGCAGAGCTCGTGGACACCCCGGACGGCGTGGAACTACGGGTCACCACCCAGCCGCTGGTCAACCCGGACGGCTATCTCGAAGTCTGGCTGATCAACACCGACGGCAAGCGCATGGTCGCCGTGGGCCAGCTGGCCAACGGCATCTCCGGAGTGTTCTCGGTTCCGCAGCCGGTGATCGACGACGGCTACGTGATCGTCGACATCTCCCGCGAGGCCCTCGACGACCAACCGCAGCATTCCGGTGACAGCGTGGTGCGCGGGAAGTTGTCGCTCTAGCGGGTTAGGGTGGTTCTTCGCTGACTTCCCCCAGCGCTTTTGCCAGTCCGTAGGTTCAGCCCTGCTCGGAGGTCGTGGGTCAGCGTGTCGTCAGGTTTCGTCCATCTGCATTGCCACTCGGAGTACTCGATGCTGGACGGTGCCGCCCGGCTCAAGGAGCTGGTGGCGCGCAGCGAGCAACTCGGCATGAATGCGCTGGCGGTCACCGACCACGGAAACCTGTTCGGCGCCTACGAGTTCTACAAGGCCGCCAAGGGCACCTCGGTGAAGCCGATCATCGGCCTCGAGGCCTACCTGACGCCCAAGACCCATCGCAGCGAGCGCAAGCGGGTCCAGTTCGGCGACGGTACCGGCGACGACGTCGCATCCAAGGGCGCTTACACCCACTTCACGATCTGGGCCGAGAACAACGCCGGCATGCACAACCTGTTCCGGCTCAGTTCGAGGTCGAGCCTCGAAGGGTTCTTCTACAAGCCGCGCGCCGACCGGGAACTCCTGGCGCAGTACGCCAAGGGCTGCATCGCGACCACCGGGTGCCCCTCGGGTGAGGTGCAGACCTACCTGCGCCTCGGCCAGTACGCGAACGCCAGGGCTTCGGCAGCGGAGTTCCGGGACATCTTCGGTGAGGGCAACTACTACCTGGAATTGATGGACCACGGCCTCGACATCGAGACCCGGGTGCGATCCGACCTGCTCCGGCTGGCGAAGGACCTGCATCTCCCCATGGTCGCCACCAACGACCTGCACTACGTCAACGCCGCGGACGCCGAGGCCCACGACGTCCTGCTCTGCGTCTCCAGCGGGTCGAACAAGGACACCCCGAACCGGTTCCAGTTCGACGGCAACGGCTACTACCTGAAGTCGGCGCAGGAGATGCGGGCGCTGTTCGCCGACCTGCCGGAGGCCTGCGACAACACCCTGGCCATCGCGGAACGCTGCAACACCAGCTTCGACGAGGGCACCGGAACCTTCATGCCGCGCTTCGAGGTGCCGCCGGGGGAGACCGAGGCGTCCTGGTTCGTCAAGGAGGTCGATCGCGGCCTGCAGGTCCGCTACCGCGGCGACGTGCCCGAGTACGCCGTCAACCAGGCGGCCTTCGAGGAGCAGGTGATCATCGACAAGGGCTACGCCGGCTACTTCCTGGTCGTCGCCGACTTCATCAACTGGGCCAAGGACAACGGCATCCGGGTGGGCCCCGGCCGTGGGTCCGGCGCCGGTTCGATGTGTGCCTACGCGATGCGCATCACCGACCTCGACCCCGTACCGCACGGCCTGATCTTCGAGCGGTTCCTGAACCCGGAACGCCCGTCGATGCCCGACTTCGACATCGACTTCGACGAGCGCCGCCGGGGCGAGGTGATCAAGTACGTCTCCGACAAGTACGGCGACGACAGGGTGTGCCAGATCGTCACCTACGGCACCATCAAGGCCAAGCAGGCCATCAAGGACGCCGGCCGGGTGCTCGGCAAGCCGTTCGCGATGGGCGAGGTGCTCACCAAGGCCTTCACGCAGCCCGTGCAGGGCAAGGACGTGTCCCTCGCCGACGTGTTCAACCCCCAGCACTCCCGGTACGGGGAGGGCACCGAATTCCGCGCCCTGTACGAGGCCGATCCCGAGGTGCGCGAGGTCGTCGACACCGCCCGCGGCATCGAGGGCCTGAAGCGGCAGTGGGGAGTGCATGCCGCCGGTGTGATCATGAGTTCGGAACCACTGCTCGACATCATCCCGATCATGAAGCGCGAAGCCGACGGGGCGATGATCACCCAGTTCGACTACCCCGGTTGCGAGGCGCTCGGCCTGGTCAAGATGGACTTCCTCGGCCTGCGGAACCTGACCATCCTCGACGACGCGCTGATGAACGTGAAGCTGAACCGGGGCATCGAGCTCGACCTCGACGAACTCAGCAAGGACCCCACTGACAAGGCCACCTACGAACTGCTGGCGACCGGGGACACCCTCGGGATCTTCCAGCTGGACGGCGGCGGCATGCGGGTGCTGCTGAAGACCATGCAGCCGGACAGGTTCGAGGACATCTCGGCGGCCCTCGCCCTCTACCGTCCCGGCCCGATGGGCGCCGACAGCCACACCAACTACGCGCTACGCAAGACCGGACGCCAGCCGGTGAACCCCATCCATCCCGAGCTTGCGGAGCCGCTCGCCGACATCCTCGACCTCACCTACGGCCTGATCGTCTACCAGGAGCAGGTGCAGCAGA
>CAYQXH010000152.1:0-5905 GCA_964421325.1 uncultured Propionibacteriaceae bacterium | reverse complement strand
ACGCCTTCCTTGCCGACCTTGTCCATCGCCTCGGCGATGATCTCGCCGACGGTGGTGTCCGCGGCGGAGATCGAGGCGGTGGCCGCGATCTGCTCCCGGGTCTCGATGTCGATGGCCTGCTCGGTCAGCTGCGCAACGATCGCTGCGACAGCCTTCTCGATGCCCTTCTTCAGGCCCATCGGGTTGGCGCCGGCGGTGACGTTGCGAAGGCCCTCGCGGACCATCGCCTGGGCGATCACGGTTGCGGTGGTCGTGCCGTCACCGGCAACGTCATCGGTCTTCTTGGCGACCTCCTTGACCAGCTCTGCGCCGATCTTCTCGAAGGGATCCTCGAGCTCGATCTCCTTGGCGATGGAGACGCCGTCGTTGGTGATGGTGGGGGCTCCCCACTTCTTCTCCAGGACCACGTTGCGGCCCTTGGGGCCGAGGGTGACTCGCACTGCATCGGCGAGGATGTTCATCCCCCGCTCCAGGCCGCGGCGTGCCTCGACATTGAATTCAATCAGCTTCGCCATGTTTCTTCGGCAATCCTTTGGCGTCTCGGGGGCCGGAGCCCCACGGGTGGACTTGGGTCAAGGGTCTTGCCTCGATGCCCGCGACGGACGATCTTGGCGATCTCATCGAGTCAGACGGTGGCACTCTCTACCTGAGAGTGCTAACCACATGTTTAGCACTCCCACCTGGCGAGTGCAAACGTCCTGAGCGTCGTCCCGGCCCGTCGCCGCTGCCTCCCGGGCGCTGTGAGCCCGCATCGATCCGCCTCGGACCGGCTGGTCACGGCAACTGCTCCCGAGGGCTGCCAGCGGCGACAATGGACCCATGCCGGGGAACGTCAGCGCAGCGCACTGGGTGCGGGCCGTCGGCAACGCCGTCAACCTCTCCACCGCCCTGGGGCTGGCGCTCTGCCTGGCGGGGCGGGCCTCCTTGCGCCGGGGGCCGGACGCACTCCTCCTGGCCGAGGGCTACCGGCTGCCGCTGCCGAAGGCCGGGGCTTTCACCGTCGGCAACGTCGTGCTGGTTCCGGGCGGGACGGCCGAGGAGCTGGAACTGCGCCATCCGGGGACGCTGGCCCACGAGGCCGCGCACACCTGGCAGTACTTCGGCTTCATCGGCCTGCCGTTCCTGCCGCTCTACGCGCTGGCCTCGGGCTGGTCCTGGCTGCGCACCGGGGACCCGGCCTCCGCCAATTGGTTCGAGCGCCGCGCCGGGCTGGCCAGGGGTGGCTACATCGAGCGGCCCGCCGACAACGCCGGCTTCCGGAAGCTGGGCCGCACCCTGCACCTGACCGGCAGGGGCTGATCAGACGACAACTGCCGCGGCGCGTCAGCGGCGCGAAGGACGGAGTCTTGACGAGCGGTGAGGAACGAACCGCGAGGATCAGACGACAACTGCCGCGGCGCGTCAGCGGCGCGAAGGACGGAGTCTTGACGAGCGGTGAGGAACGAACCGCGAGGATCAGACCCGCAGGTTCACGCCGAGCCGGCGGGCGGTGCGCTCCTTCTGCCGGGTGGCGCGCAACCGGCGCAGCCGCTTCACCAGCAGGGGGTCGTGGGCAAGGGCTTCCTCGGTGTCGATCAGCGCGTTCAGCAACTGGTAGTACCGGGTGGCCGACATGTCGAACCGTTCCCTGATCTCCGATTCCTTCGAGCCGGGCAGGGCCCACCACTGCTTCTCGAACTCGAGCAGCTCGGCCTGCTGTTCGGACAGGCCGGCGGAAGTGACAGCCATCGGGTCGGACATGGGGCCAGCGTACCCCTCGAACCACATCGATGTCATTCGTTCGCCCATGACCGCCCAGCCCCTCGGATAGACTCGACGAAGGCCCACAGGCCCCCCTGGCCGGCAAGTAGATGAGGATGCTCGATGCAGTTGCTGCACGGCACGTTCCAGCACTACGCGTGGGGAACCACCGATGCCATCCCCGACCTGTTGGGGCAACCAGCCGACGGCCGTCCCTTCGCCGAGTACTGGTTGGGCGCCCACCCCCTGGCCCCGTCCGTGGTTTCCGGCACCCGGCTGGACAGCCTGGTGACCGAGCATCCGGAGATCGTCGGCGAAGCCAGTCGCGCGTCCTTCGGCGACCGGCTGCCGTACCTGGTGAAGGTCCTCTCCGCCCGCCACCCACTGTCGCTGCAGGCCCACCCGTCCCGCGACCAGGCCCGCGAGGGCTTCGCGAGGGAGAACGCCGCAGGGCTCGCCCTAGACGCGCCCGAGCGCACCTACCGCGACGACTGGCCGAAGCCGGAACTGCTGATCGCCCTCGACGAGTTCCACAGCCTCTCCGGCTTCCGCGACCCGGTGCGCACCGCCGCGCTGTTCGGCGGCCTCGGCATCGCCGACCAGCTGGTCTCCGTCATCGGCCCCCTCACCCAGCGCAAGGGCCCGGCGGCGCTCGCGGAGGTGTTCCTCGACGTGCTGAGTCTCGAGGGCGACCGCGCGCGGCTGTCCGAACTGGTCTGCGCAGCCGCAATGCAGAAGAAGGACTTCCCCGGTGAGCTGGGCGAGTTCGCCCGGACGGTGCTGGAACTCGACGAGGTGTTCCCCTCCGATCCCGGAATCCTCGCTGCGCTGCTGATGAACCGGGTGACCCTGCAGCCGGGCGAGGCGATGTACGTGCCGGCCGGGCAGATGCATGCCCACCTGCTGGGCACCGGGATCGAGGTCATGGCCAATTCCGACAACGTGATCCGCGGCGGGCTGACCAACAAGCACCTCGATGTCGGCGAGCTCGTGAAGGTCGTCGACTTCGAACCCACCGTGCCGAAGACCACCAGGGCCGTTGCCGTCCGGCCGGGCGTCCAGCGCTACGAGACGCCCTGCCAGGAGTTCGACGTCTGGAGGCTGGCCCCGAGCAGCACCATGGAGCCCCTCCTGCTCCCTGGGGGGCGGTCCGCCCGGATCCTGCTGGTCATCTCCGGAGCTGCGGAGGTGGCCACCGGCGCCGAGCGGTTGTCGCTGCGGCGTGGCGAGGCCGCCTTCCTGCCGGCCACGGACGAGGTGGCCACCATCAGCGGCGACGCCGTAGCCTTCCTGACCGCCTCCGGCCTGCGCTGAGGTGACCGGCCGGAACGCCGCGCTGACCGCGGCGCTGCGCCTCCTGACCGGGGGCAACGCCCGGCCGGTCGTCGTGATCGACGGCGGGGCCGGATCCGGCAAGACCACCCTCGCTCGCCGGCTGGTCGAACAGTGGCCCGACCCAGCCGGTGTCCAGCTGGTCAGCCTCGACGAGCTCTACCCCGGCTGGGACGGGCTGGCCGCCGGGGCGGCCGTCGTCCCCGAACTGATCCGCGGCACCGGCTTCCGCACCTGGGACTGGGAGCGCGGGACTCCCGGACCCGTGCGGAACCTCGACCCGGCGATGGCCCTGATCGTCGAGGGTTGCGGTGCACTCACCCCGGCCAGCCGGTCGCTGGCCGGCCTGGCCATCTGGATCGAGCTGGACGCCGACACCCGTCGCCGCCGGGCCCTGGCACGGGACGGGGCCGAGTTCGCCGGCCACTGGGACGACTGGGCCGCGCAGGAGGCCGACCACTGGTCGGCCGACCGGCCACGAGAGCTGGCCGACCTCGTGCTGGCTGGCGAGGTCGCCTGATTCCGCCCCCCGTCGGCGCCCGCGGTGCGGGACCCCCTCAGCTTTTGGCACAATGAACGCCGGGGCCCGGCCCCAAGCCTCCGTAGCTCAGTTGGTAGAGCACCCGCCTTGTAAGCGGACGGTCGCGGGTTCGATTCCTGTCGGAGGCTCGTGACACACCCCCCTGGCCAGTGGCAGCAGATCGTCGCGCGCGACCCCGGGCACTCGGCCCGCTACATCGAGCGCTTCCGGATGCTCGCAGCCAATGGCCAGGACCTCTTCGGCGAGGCTCGCCTGATCGATGCCATGGTCGGGCGGGGAGCCACGATCCTCGACGCCGGCTGCGGTCCCGGGCGGCACGCCGGCTACCTGCATGCTGCCGGCCACAGCGTTGTCGGCGTCGACGTCGACCCGGTGCTGATCGCGGCTGCGAGCGCCGACGCCCCCGGGCCGCACTACCTGGTCGGCGACCTTGCCGGCTTCGACCTGCCGCCGGAACTGCCGCAGCGCTTCGACGCGATCCTGTGCGCAGGCAATGTGATGGCCTTCCTGCACCCGGACACCCGGGTTCCGGCCCTCTCCGGGATGGCCGACCGGCTGGCCGGGACGGGCCGGGCCGTGATCGGTTTCGGCGCCGGCCGCGGCTACGACTTCGAGGCGTTCGGCGCCGACTGCGCCGCTGCCGGGCTGGCGCTCCAGGCGAGGTTCGCCACCTGGGACCTGCGCCCGTTCACCGCCGACGCCCAGTTCCAGGTGGCGGTGCTGGCCCGCGCCTGAGCCTCAGCTGCCCTCGGCCTGCTTGCGCTGCTTCCACCAGTAGTTGGCGACCATGACCACGAGGATCGCGAGCGAGACGTACCACAGGTAGCGACCGTAGGCGTCCATGGTGGCCACCGCCGGAGCCCCGATGGAGTAGCCGATCCACAGGTACGCCCCGGTCGAGATGAACGATGAGGCGATCGAGACGGTGAGGAACTTGCGCAGGCTGGTGCCGGCCTCACCGAGGACGGCGAAGATGACCCCCCGCGGCAACGGGATCGGCAGGAAGGTGACGGCGATCGCCCAGGTCTCGTACTTGCGGGTGAACCGCTCGACCCGCTCGTTGATCCGCCTGGCCCGTTCCGAGCGTCCCGACCACGCCTCGATCAGGTGCCGGCCCCAGAGGCGGCCCGCCCACCAGTAGATCCAGTCGAACTTGATCAGGCCGAAGGTGCCGAGCAGCCACACCAGCGGCCACCACGGGTCGCCCAGCGCCGCCTTCGCACCGATCAGGATGGTCCCGGTCCAGGACCCGAGGGAAGCCAGCAGGTGCGGCGCGGAGGCCAGCAGCGCCGGCCGCAGCGGCATCATCACCAGCGAGTAGACCGCGACCGCTCCGAGCCAGCTGAAACAGATGATGTCGGCCCGGCTCGGCTTGTGCTTCCAGGGCAGCGACGGGTCGTCCCACCACTCGCGCTCGGCCGTCGGTTCGACCTGCGGACCTTCCGACTGGGCTTCGCTCACCTGCCGGAGCCTACCCGCCGTCCCGGCCTGCCTTCGCTCTCCTCAGCGAATTGCCTAGTCAGGCGCATCCGGGTCCCCCGGAGGGGGGGATTGAAACGAGAGTATGGAAACGGGCAGCCCCCGCGTGCGAAGATGACCTCAGGTCGCACCCGCGGCCGCTTCTTCCACTACGGATCGTCGGGCACGTACCTGCCCGTGGAAAGGTGTTGTTTGGCATGGCCACAGTCACTTTCAAGGATGCGACCCGGGTCTACCCCGGCGCCGACCACCCAGCAGTAGACAAGCTGAACCTCGAGATCGGGGACGGCGAGTTCATGGTGCTGGTCGGCCCCTCCGGTTGCGGCAAGTCCACCTCGCTGCGCATGCTCGCCGGCCTCGAAGAGGTGAACGCGGGACAGATCATGATCGGTGACCGCGACGTCACCGACCTGCCGCCGAAGGACCGGGACATCGCAATGGTGTTCCAGAACTACGCGCTCTACCCGCACATGACCGTCGCAGACAACATGGGCTTCGCCCTGAAGATGGCCGGCATCCCCAAGGCCGAGCGCGACTCCCGGGTCCTTGAGGCCGCCCACCTGCTCGGGCTGGAGTCCTTCCTGTCCCGCAAGCCGAAGGCCCTCTCCGGTGGCCAGCGCCAGCGCGTCGCCATGGGCCGGGCCATCGTCCGCCAGCCGCAGGTCTTCCTGATGGACGAGCCCCTGAGCAACCTGGACGCCAAGCTGCGCGTCTCCACCCGCACCCAGATCGCCGCGCTGCAGACCCGGCTCGGCGTTACCACCGTCTACGTGACCCACGACCAGGTCGAGGCCATGACGATGGGCGACCGGG
>CAYQXH010000151.1:538-5970 GCA_964421325.1 uncultured Propionibacteriaceae bacterium | reverse complement strand
GCCGACTGCACGCGCAGCTCGACGGCAAAGCGCTCGGGGCCGCGCTCACGTAGCCCGTCGCCCGAGCCCGGCTGCGCCGCGCCGGACTCCGCGGGGGGAAGCTTGTCACGCGGATCGAGCACCGAGGGGGCCGCCCCGTACGGGCCTCCCCCCACCGTCCCCGCCTCCTCGTAGTTCACGGCCGAGGCGATCAGCCGGTAGCCCTGGCGCAGCGCGCTGACGATGGCTTCGACTCCGCCCGGCCCGCAGAGGGGATAGGTGCCGAAGCCGATCACCGGCAGGCGGTGGCCGTCATTGAGTGTGTGGCTCGGGGTCATGACTCGAAGCTAACCCGTCCGGGCAACCCCGCCGGGGCTCAGCCCCGGTTGGTCCGGTAACGCAGCGAGTTCGGCCGGCACGGGCACTCGGTCGCGATCTGCATCGGCGCGATCCGGCGTTCGTCCCGCAGTGCGAACAGGGCCGGCACGATCCGGTCCCGGAGCGCGTAGGGATCGATGGTGTTCAGGTAGATCTTGGTCGCCCCCTCGAACCCGGCGATCGTGGAGGTGCGCCACTTCAGCATCACCCGCCAGGGCATCGGCAGGTCGGCGTCGATCGGACGGTAGTGCCACTCCTCGTTGGCCGGGATGTCCACCCCGGTCGCGGCGTGCATGGCGTGCACCAGGTCGGAGACGGCCCGGAGTTCGGCGTCGGTGTGGTTCCACGGGTCGCAGGCCTCCGACTTGGAGTAGATCTCGATCGTCGGGTAGCGGTGGCCGAACCCGGCGAAGGCGATCGCGTGCTCGTTCTCTGCGACCACCAGGTTCTTGTACGCCGCGTAGTTGGGCCCGTACTCGTTGTAGATGTTGGGATTGCCGCGCAGCCGCTCCATGGCCTGCTCGTGCTGGACCCCCCGCTCGTCGATCGCCACCAGCTGCTTGTGCAGGTGGTCGAACGAGGCGCCGGCCGGCCGCAGCCAGTTCTGGAACACCGCGACGTACCGGGCGTAGCGGTTGAGGTCGAACAGGGCTGAGACCGACTCCACCGTGAAGGCGAAGAAGCGGTGGTGTTCCTCCGGCGTGAGCGTGCCGGAGCCGGCGAGCTGGGTGTTGTCGGTCGCCCCGTCCACGAAGTGCCTGCGGGCGACGATCACGTCGTGGCCGCCGCCGAAGAAGCCGGACGCCGCCTCGAGCTGGCCGTCTACCCCCATCGCGTCGATCACCTCGTCGGTGCGGCCACCGGCCTTCAGCTTGTTCCGCACCACAGCGAGCACGTGTGCCCGGCCGGCCGGCGAGGCGAGGTAGGCGGCCTTGCGGTCCCGCACCCTTGCCGGCAGCTCGTAGCCGTAGTTCGCGTGCCAGTAGTCGTAGGAGAGGATCTCGAACAGGTTCGGGACGCGGCGGAACTCAGCGACCGTGGCCTCCAGCTCCTCCGCCGGAACCCGGTAGCGGGTCTCCCAGGTGCCGTCGGGGTGGCGGACGACCCGCGACTTCTCCGGCGGGGTCTCGAGGTACCGGCCCTCGCAGAAGGGACAGTGCCGGCCGTGCAGGGCCGGGTCCAGGGGAACCGGGTCCGGCAGCACGACCCCGAGCGGACGGTTCCCGCGGCCGGCGACCGTCCAAACCTCGGTGCCGCTGAACGGGTTGAGCTGCTTGACCGTGCCGTCCTTCAGCTGGCTGATGAACTCCGGTTCCCGCAGGTAGGGATGCACCACTTCTGTCCCCTTGTCTAGTCGCATCCCATCCTCGCGGATGTGACACCACGACAGATCGCACGAAAGGGGACAGTCCCCTTTCTTGCGATGATCGATCGAGCCTTCAGGCTAGTCCGTTCACCCGGGATCGGATTCGACCACCCGCCGCCGGGCCCGGATTGCGGCGGCTCACATTCCTGGAGGAATTCATCGACATGGCGGTCCCACCTTCCGAGAAGGTGAATGCTCAGTCCCCCAAAAGGGGGACAGGGAAGAAAGCCGGGCCAAGACACTTCTCCGGGCCGGGTTGGCGTAGTACCGTTTGGCTACGCCATTCGAGCTGACGTGGCGCCGTAGGCACGACGGGGAACCTTATTCACCGGGAACCGGCCGGCGCACCAAGAAAACCTCCCAACCCCGTAACTTCCTGGCGTTGCCCGGCGGTTACCCAGGTGTGAGCTCCCGAATGGCAAACCGTCATCCCGGGCCGACTGCTGCTCTTCCCCCCAAGGAGCACGAATGACCAGGTTCAAGCGGGAACGTGGCGCCGCCGCCGTTGAGTTCGCGCTGCTGCTGCCGCTGCTGATGATGCTGCTGCTGGCGATCATGGAGTTCGGTTACGCCTTCTTCATCCAGGCCACCGTTGCCGGCGCCGCCAGGGTCGGGGTGCGCTACTACGTGGTCAACTACAACAGCAACGACCCGACCACCGCGGCCAACGCTTCCGCGGAAGCCATCGAGCTGGCGAAGTCGGCGGTACCGGACCGGAACCTGGTCGTCGGCAGCGTCTTCGCCACCCCCTGCACCGGGAACGCCCAGACCACCTTCGTCCTCACCTACAAGTACCAGACGATGACCGGGCTGCTGGATCCGATCGTCGGCAGGAACCTCACCGTGACCGGGAAGGGGAGCATGCAATGCGGCGGCTGACTGATCGGGCAGGGCGCGAGCGCGGGGCGGTCGCAGTCGTGGTGGCCATCTGGACGGTACTGCTGATGAGCTTCGCTGCCATCGCCGTCGATCTGGGCGCCGCGTACTCCGACCGACAGCAGCTCCAGAACGGGGCGGACGCCGGCGCGCTGGCGATCGCGGAGAGCTGCCAGCAAGGCGTCTGCGTCGACACGGCCGACAAGTACGCCAAGGCCAACAAGCTGGACGGCCAGGCCGTCGGCAAGGTGGTCAGCGCGGGCTCCAACACGGTCACCGTCGAGGTGACCAGCACCCACACCAACTGGTTCGCCGGGGTGATCGGGTTCCCGACGACGACCCTGTCCGCCAGCGCGTCCGCGGAATGGGGGTTCCCTTCCGGGGGCGACACCTTGCCGCTGACGTTCTCGCTGCCTTGCTTCTACGCCGCCACCGGCGGCTGGGACGGCGCCGGCAAGCCGCTGGTCGACACCACCGTCGTGATCAATCTCAAGGAGAAGACCTGCACCTTCCCGGCCCACAACGAGGTCTCCGGTGGCTTCGGCTGGCTCTCGGGGACCAACTGCGTTGCCAAGGTGCTCGCCGGGAACTGGGTGCTCACCGACCCCGGCCTCGACACCCCGTCCTCCTGCAAGGACTTCGACTGGACCACGCTGCGCAACAAGACGGCCGTCGTCCCGATCTTCGAGGAGTTCACGGGCAGCGGCAGCAACGCCCAGTACAAGATCAAGGGGCTGGCCGCGCTGACGATCACCGGCTACTGCTTCGGCAGCGACGCCGGGTGGAACCTGGACAAGTGCCCCTCCGACAAGCGCATCCAGGCCAAGTTCACGTCGTTCACCGACATCAGCGGCAACTACTCCATCGACCCGGATGCTCCGCATCTCGGAATGAGCACCGTCCGGTTGAACGCCTAGGGCTCAGCGGAGCCGCCTCAGGCGAACCACCGGCCCAGCTCGGTGATCGTGCCGCCGGCTGCGAAGGTGCCGGTGACGTGGTCGGCGACGCTCGCCACCTCCTCGCTGGCGTCCCCGACAGCGACACCGCGGCCGGCCCAGACGATCATCTCGATGTCGTTGCGACCGTCCCCGATGGCCAGCACGTCGGCCTGCGCCACCCCGAGGTCGGCCGCCACCTCGGCCAGCGCCGTCGCCTTGTTCACGCCGGCCGGGGCGATGTCCAGCCAGGCACTCCAGCCGACGAAGTAGCTGACCCCGTGCAGGCCGAGCCGCTCGGCCAGCCGGATGAACTCTGCGTCCGTGGCTTCGGGGTCGCGGACCACGATCCTGGTCACGTCACCGGCGGCGAGGTCCTCGACACTGACGAGTTCGATGTCCCCGTGCAGGTCGCCGTCGGGGAACAGCCGGCTGACCCGGTAGCCCTGGCCGACCACTTCCGCCGCGAGGGAGGCGCTCGGGTGCTCGGCGAGGACCCGCTCGATCACCTCGGACGGGTCGAAAGTGACCACCTCGGTGAGCTCGAACGGCGGGTAACGGACGGTGACGGCGCCGTTGGAGGCCACAGCCGGGCCCGGCGGCAGGCCGAGCGCGTCGAACACCGGTCGGGTGGCGTGCCAGCTGCGTCCGGTGGTGAGGACGACCGGGATCCCGGCGGCCACCACCCGGCCGACGGCTTCGCGGACCTCGGCCGGGAGCAGCCCGGCATGGTCGACGATGGTGCCGTCGATGTCCAGCGCGACCAGCCCCGGTCGCCAACCGGTTCCGCTCACGGCAGCGGACGCAGGAATTCCATGCCGTCCAGGTAGGGGCGCAACGCCACCGGGACGTACACCGAGCCATCGGCCTGCTGGTGGTTCTCCAGCAGCATGATGATCATCCTGGTCATCGCGCACAGGGTGCCGTTGAGGGTGGCTGCCGAGCGCACCCCGTCCGCGTCGCGCAGCCGGATGTTCAGGCGTCGGGCCTGGAACTCCGTGCAGTTGGACGTCGAGGTGATCTCGCGGTAGCGGTCCTGGGTGGGCAGCCAGCCGTAGCAGTCGTACTTGCGGGCAGCGCTGAGGCCCAGGTCGCCGCTGGCGACGTCGAGCACCTGGAAGGGGATCTCCAGGGAGCTGATGAACTCCTTCTCGAAGCCCAGCAGCTTCTGGTGCTCGGCCTCGGCGTCGGCCGGGTCGCAGTAGACGAACATCTCGACCTTGTCGAACCAGTGCACCCGGAAGATGCCGCGGGTGTCCTTGCCGTAGGAGCCGGCTTCGCGCCGGAAGCACGGGCTGTAGCCGACGTAGTGGCGCGGCAGCGATGCGGCCTCGAGGATCTCGTCGGAGTGGTAGGCGGCCAGCGCCACCTCGGAGGTGCCGACCAGATACAGGTCGTCGTCGGGCAGGTGGTAGACGTCCTGCGCTGCCTGGCCGAGGAAGCCGGTGCCCTCCATCGCGGAGGGCTTCACCAGTGCCGGCGGCAGGATCGGGGTGAAGCCCCAGCCCATCGCCTTGCTCATCGCCAGGTTGATCAGGGCGAACTCCAGCCGGGCGCCGATGCCGGTGAGGAAGTAGAACCTGGAGCCGGAGACCTTCGCCCCGCGCTCCATGTCGATGGCGCCGAGCAGTTCGCCGATCTCGAGGTGGTCGCGCGGGGTGAAGCCCTCGGCTGCGAAGTCCCGTGGCGCCCCGACGGTCTCCAGAACCTCGAAGTCGTCCTCGCCGCCGCGCGGCACGTCCTCGTAGACCAGGTTCGGCAGGGCCTTCATGAGCTCGTCGAAGTAGGCGCCCGAGGTGTCCGCCTCCGCCTGGGCCGCCTTCACCTGCACGGAGAACTCCCTGGTACGGGCCCGGACGGCGGCCTTCCCGTCGCCCGTCGCCCCGGCACCCTGCATC
>CAYQXH010000151.1:0-528 GCA_964421325.1 uncultured Propionibacteriaceae bacterium | reverse complement strand
TCTGCAGCAGCCTGGGCAGCCTTGACCCCACCGGCCAGTTCCCTGGTCCGGGCGGGGACGGCCGCTCTCTCCTCACCCTTGGCCCGCGCGACCAGCTTGCCCAGGTCCTTCTGCTCCGCGCGCAGGTTCTCGAACGCTGCGATCGCCGAGCGGCGCGACTCGTCCGCACTCACCAGCTGGTCGACGAGCTCGACGGACTCGCCACGAGCCTCCTGGGAGCGGCGGACGAGGTCAGGATTGGTGCGCAGCAGCTTCGGGTCGATCACGGCGTCGAGCCTATCGGACTCCCCGGCGCAAACCGCTGGCCGCACGTCCCGGGACGGGCAACACGAAAGGGGACAGTCCCCTTTCATGTTGCACACTTGGGGGACCGCAAGAAAGGGGACTGTCCCCTTTTGTGTCGTGCCACCGCAAGAAAGGGGACTGTCCCCTTTTGTGCGGGGCACCTGGCTTGGAGGCTCAGTCGTCCTCGGGGTTCACCAGGGTGGCGTACCACTCCTTGGCCGCGGCGAAGTCGGCGTCGGTGAA
>CAYQXH010000150.1:0-5990 GCA_964421325.1 uncultured Propionibacteriaceae bacterium | reverse complement strand
CAGCAGAAGGCGATCATCGCCCGCTGGCTGGTCAAGGACTGCGACATCCTCATCTTCGATGAGCCCACCCGCGGCATCGACGTCGGCGCGAAGGAAGAGATCTACCAGCTGCTCAACCAGCTGGCCGAGCAGGGCAAGTCGATCATCATGATCTCCTCCGAACTCCCCGAGGTCCTCCGCATGTCCCACCGGGTGGTCGTCATGGCCGACGGCCGAATCACCGGAATCCTCGCCGCGAGCGAGGCCAGCCAGGAGGCGATCATGCGCCTCGCCACCCACCGCGACGACACGATCACCCATGCGAACGAGAAAGCAGAACTCTGATGTCCACAGACACCAAGGCGCCTGAGAGCCCAGCCAAGACCATCGTGGGTGTGACCTGGCGCGAGCGCCTCCAGCAGTTGATGGCACTGGCCGGCCTGGTGCTGATCTTCCTGGTGTTCTCAGTCGCCAGCCCGCAGATCTTCCCCAGCTACTCCAACGTCACCACGATCCTGTTCTCGACCACGGTGGTCGGCCTGCTGTCCCTCGCCGCGACCCTGGTCATCATCACCAGCGGCATCGACCTCTCGGTGGGCACGGCGATGACCCTCTCAGCGGTGATGTCGGCGACGTTCATCGTCAACTGGGGCATCCCGGTTTGGCTCGGCATCATCATGACGATCCTGTTCGGCGGCCTGGTCGGTCTGGTCAACGGCGTGAACGTCGCCATCTTCCGGCTGCCCCCGTTCATCGCAACCCTGGCAATGATGCTGGTCGCCCAGGGGCTGGCCCTGGTCATCTCCAACGCGCGCCCGATCTACTTCGACGCCACGGCACACGCCGGCTACATCTGGCTCTCGACCGGAAGCATCATTCCCGGGACCCGATTCCCGAACGCCGTCATCGTGCTTGCCCTGGCAGCGCTGGTTGCCTACGTGCTGCTCAACAAGACCCTGCTCGGCCGCTACGACATCTCCATCGGCAGCAACGAGGAGGCGACTGCGCTCTCGGGCATCAACACCCGCAAGTGGCTGATCGTCATCTACGCCGTCGCCGGCCTCTTCGTCGGACTCGCCGCGATCATGATCTCGGCCCGGCTCGGTTCGGCCCAGCCGGCCACCGGCGCCGGCTACGAGCTCCAGGCGATCGCAGCGGTCGTGATCGGCGGCACCTCCCTCTCGGGCGGCAAGGGCACGATCATCGGCACCATCATCGGCGCCCTGATCATCTCCGTGATCAACAACGGCCTGCAGATCATGAGCGTCCGCCAGGAGTGGCAGAACGTGATCCTCGGCCTGGTCATCCTCATCGTCGTCTTCATCGACCAGCTGCGCGCCCGGCGCGCGGCCACCACTTGACCCACCCCTCTTTCCAGACCTCCCGCAACAACCCAACGAAGGAGAAAAAATGCGGAAGATTTCAGTGGGGCTCGTCGCGTTCGCCGCGGCAGCCTCGATGGCCCTGGCGGCCTGCTCCTCAGGGGCGCCGGCAGCGAGCGGTAGCGCCACTGGCGCGGCGTCGTCCGGCGAGAAGCCGTACATCGCCATCATTTCCAAGGGCTTCCAGCACCAGTTCTGGCAGGCCGTGAAGCAGGGCGCCGAGCAGCAGGCTGCCAAGGACGGCGTCACCATCACCTTCGAGGGCCCGGCCACCGAGTCCGAGGTCGAGGCCCAGATGAACATGCTGACCGCTGCACTGGCGAAGAAGCCGGCCGCGCTTGGCTTCGCAGCCCTGGACAGCAAGGCTGCTGCCCCGGTCCTGCAGCAGTTCAAGGACGCCAACATCCCGGTCGTCGCGTTCGACTCCGGTGTCGACTCCGACATCCCGATCGCGACCGCCGCCACCGACAACAAGGCCGCGGCGGCCGAGGCAGCCAAGCACATGTGTGAGCTCGTCGGTGGCTCCGGCACCGTCGGCGTCATGGTCCATGACCAGACCTCCCGGACCGGTCAGGACCGTCGTGACGGCTTCCTCGAAGGCATGAAGGCCAACTGCTCCGGCGTCAAGGTGCTCGAGCCGCAGTACGGCAAGGGCGACGCCAACATCAGCGCCGACATCGCTTCCTCCATCATCGAGGCGAACCCCGACCTCAAGGGCATCTTCCTGGCCAATGAGGGCACCGCTATCGGTGGCATCAAGGCCACCCAGCAGAAGGGCAAGGCCGGCAAGCTGGTCCTGATCGGCTTCGACTCCGGTACCGACCAGATCAACGCGATCAACGACGGCACCATGGCCGGCGCCATCACCCAGAACCCGGTCGGCATTGGCGAGCAGGTTGTCGCCGCGGCCGTGAAGACCCTCAACGGCGAAACCGTGCCGAAGGTCATCGACACCGGCTTCTACTGGTACGACAAGACCAACATCAACGACGCCAAGATCCAGGCCGTCCTCTACAAGTAAGTAGTCGCTGATCGAGGCAGTTGCTCACGCGGTGGGGGCGGTTGTGCACGCAGCCGCCCCCACTGACAATTCATCTCCTGGATGGACCGAATGCTGATCGCACACGACCTGGGCACCTCTGGCAACAAGGCGTCCCTGCACGACAACACCGGGCGGATGCTGGCCGCGGCGACCGCGGAGTACCCGACGCACTACGCCGCCGACACCACCAGCGAGCAGGACCCGCGGCACTGGTGGGAGGCCGTCGTCGCCACCACGGCCGAGCTCCTGGCGACTGCCCGGGTGGCCGCCGAGCAGGTGGACGGGATCTGCGTCTCCGGCCAGATGATGGGCCTGGTCATGCTGGACGCTGCCGGCGAACCGGTGCGGCCGGCGATGATCTGGTCCGACCAGCGCGCTTCCGCCGAGGCTGCCGCGCTGTCCGCACGGGTGGGCGCGGCGCACGCCTACCGGATCACCGGGCACCGGATCGGCGCTACCTACCCGCTACCGAAACTGATGTGGGTCCGCGACCACGAGCCGGCGGCCTACGAGCGCACCGCGGCCGTCTGCGTCGCGAAGGACTATGTGAACTTCCGGCTCACCGGACGCCTGGTGACCGACCACAGCGATGCATCCTCCACCGACGCCTACGACCTGGGCACCGGCGACTGGTCCAAGGAGTTGCTGACCGCAGCCGGCGTGGACGCCGCACTGTGGCCGGAGATCGTCGCCTCGACCGACGTGATCGGCACCCTCACCCCGTCCGCCGCAGCCGAGCTCGGACTCAGGCCGGGCACCCGGGTGGTGGCCGGCGGCGGCGACGGACCGATGGCATCGGTCGGCGCCGGCTGCGTGGCCGCAGACTCCCCCGGCTACGTCTGCCTGGGTACTTCAGCGTGGTACGCGGCCACCACCACGGCCCCACTGCTGGACGCCGAGCAGCGCTCCTTCACCTTCCGCCACGTCGTTCCCGGACTGTTCGCTCCGTGCGCGACCACCCAGACCGGCGCCGGCTCGCTGCAATGGGCCGCCGAAGCGCTGACGGAGAGCCCGGACGACATCGCCGGCCTGATCGCGGCGGCAGGCCGGGCCCGCGCTGCCGAGGAAGGCCTGTTCTTCCTGCCGTACCTGATCGGGGAACGTTCCCCCTGGTGGGACCCGGATGCCAGTGGCGTGTTCGTCGGCCTGCGGATGCACCACCGGCGTCCGCACCTCACCCGCGCCGTGCTGGAGGGTGTCGGCTACAGCCTCGCGCTGTGCATGGCGCCGCTGCGGGCGGGAGCTAACGGTGCCGGGATCGACGTGATCGGCGGCGGGGCGGCCAGCGACACCTGGCTGGCGCTCCTCGCCGACATCTGGGGGGTGGCCGTTCGCCGGCGGAGCGTCACCACCCAGGCCAACAGTCTCGGCGCGGCGGTCACCGGCCTGGTTGGACTCGGTGAGGCCGACTTCGCTCTGGCCCCTAGTCTTTCGACCGTGGAGGCCGAATTCTCACCCGGGGCGGGCAGCGCAGCCCATGCTCGGCACCTGGCCAGGTTCGCCGCCGCCTACCTGGCGCTGAGCGGCTGGTTCGCCGCCACCGGAAGCGTCACCCGCTGATGGTCACCATCTACGACGTGGCTGCCAAGGCCGGGGTGTCGCCGGCAACGGTCTCCCGGGTGTTCAACGGCATCAAGGTCTCCCCCGACCGGGTGGAGGCCGTGCGCAAGGCTGCGGTGGAACTCGGCTTCGTGCCCAACCGGAACGCCCGCCGGCTCCGCACCAGTTCCTCGGAGATCATCGCGATGCTGATCCCCGACATCGAGAACCCGTTCTTCACGATCATGGTCAGGGCGGTTGAGGACGTGGCCAGGGCCGGCGGCTACTCGGTCATGCTCTGCAACACCGACGAGGATCCGGTGCGCGAGCAGGAGTACCTGCGGGTGGCGGTCAGCGATCCGGTGGCCGGCATCATCATGGCCCCGTCAAGCAAGGCCTCGAACCTCGACATCGCCATCGAACGCGGGGTGCCGGTGGTGTGCATCGACCGGCGGGCTCCGCTCTACGCCGTGGACTCGGTCGTCGCCGACAACCTCGCCGGCGCCAAGGCTGCGGCCAGGATGCTGATCGATTCCGGCTACCGGCGACTCGCCTGCGTGAGCGGACCGGACGGAGTCGAGACGGCCGATGATCGCGCCGAGGGCTGGGCGGCGACCTATCGCGAGGCGATCGGTTCCGAGCCGGCGCCGGAACTCGTCATCCGCACCAGCTACACCGTCGCGGGTGGCGAGGCCGCCGCCCGGAAGCTGCTCGCCCTTCCGGAGCCTCCCGACGCCATCTTCGCCGCCAACAACAAGCTGGCCTCCGGCGTCATCCGGGTGCTCGCGGAGGCCGGGAAGCTGCCCCCGGAGATCGGGGTGGTCTCCTTCGGCGGACTCCCGCTCGTCCTGCTCGTCCCGGTCGGCGTCCTCGAGGCCCACCTGCCGGTGCGCGAGATGGGGATCACGGCCGCGACCATGCTGCTGGAGCGGATCCGCGGCCTGGACGTGGCCGCTCGGGACGTTGTGGTCCCGGTGCTCCTGAATGAGGAAGAGGCCGGGATCACCATGCTCGAAGGCGCGAACGCGCACCCCTACTGATCACCCGAGCCGACGCGAGGAACGAGCTCAGGGCGCACTGGCACTTGACGCTGAAATCGATTGCTGAAACGATGGAATCAGCCCGTCCCGGTCGTTCAGCGTTGTGCGCGGGGCTCTCGGTGATGAGGCGTTGAGACCAACCAAGGAGTCACTTGTGAGCACCTACCTCGTGCCCGAAATTCCCACAAAGCCGGCCGCGGAACCGAAGACGGTCTACACCGTGGCGAGCGGCGACCTCCGACTCACCACCAACGTGAAGACGTGGGAGATGCAGCAGCAGGTCGAGCGCGAGTTCGCCGCTGCCCTTGACCAGCTGGGCTGGCAGGTCAAGCGCGCGCACGGCGTCGACCCGGCCAAGGGCCACGGCTTCATCGACAACCAGCGCAAGGGCATGGACGTCTTCGCCGGCATCCCCGCCGACGCCCCGCTCGTGGTCATCGAGGCCGTCTGGCAGTACAGCCACCACGTGCTGGCCGGCCTGCGCGACCACCAGGGCCCGATCCTGCTCGCCGCCAACTTCGCCGGCGACTTCCCCGGCCTGGTCGGCATGGCCAACCTGCACGGCTCCATGACCAAGGCCAACATCGCCCACTCCACGATCTGGAGCAAGGACTTCACCGACGACTGGGCAAAGGACAAGCTGGCCGAATGGCTGGCCACCGGCGCCATCGTCCACGACACCTCCCACGTCCGCGACCTGCCGGCCCTCCCGGACTCCCCGGAGAAGGCCCTGGGCGAGGCCCTTGCCGCCGAGCTCAAGGCGAAGAAGGCCATCCTCGCCGTGTTCGACGAGGGCTGCATGGGCATGTACAACGCCATCATCGACGACGAGCTGATGAACCCGTCCGGCATCTACAAGGAGCGGCTCTCGCAGAGCGCGCTGGTGGCCGAGATGAACACCGTCACCGATGAGGAGGCCGCAGCGGTGCGCGCCTGGCTCGACGAGGCCGGAATGACCTTCCACGTCGACAACGACGGCGACTGTAAGGAGAACCTGACCGACGCCCA
>CAYQXH010000149.1:0-6049 GCA_964421325.1 uncultured Propionibacteriaceae bacterium | reverse complement strand
AGAACTGCCTGAGCAAGAACGCCGACATCAACCTCGTCTACACGATCAACGAGCCGGCCGCCTTCGGCGCCTACACCGCCCTCAAGAACGCCGGCAAGGACAAGGACGTGCTGATCGTCTCGGTCGACGGCGGCTGCCAGGGCGTCCAGGGAGTCGTGGACGGCAAGATCGCTGCCACGTCACAGCAGTACCCGCTGAAGATGGCGACGATGGGCGTCGAGGCGATCGTCAAGTACGCCAAGGACGGCACCAAGCCCTCCGGCTACACCGACACCGGCGTCACCCTGATCACCGACCAGGCGCAGTCCGGCGTCGAGAGCGAGGACTCCGCGTTCGGTGTCGCGAACTGCTGGGGCAACAAGTAACCACCCGGGGGCGGCGGCAGCCGACGGCTGTCGCCGCCCGCCCGAGAAAGGCACCAGACCAATGAACCAAGTGCACAGCGTTGCCCCCGTCCGCCCCAACCTTGCGAAGACCCTGCTCGCCTCGCCGATCCTCGGACCGGTCGCAGCCCTGCTGCTGGCCGGCATCTTCTTCGCCGTGATGAGTCCGCGGTTCCTCTCCGGACCGAACTTCTCCCTGATCCTGCAGCAGGTCATGGTCGTCGGAGTGCTGGCGATCGGCCAGACCCTGGTGATCATCACCACCGGGATCGACCTCTCCAACGGCATGGTGATGGCCCTCGCCGGGGTCCTGATCGCCAGCTTCGCCGCCCAGGAGGGGCTGAACCCATGGCTCGCCGTCCTGATCGGGCTGCTGGTGGCGATGGCCTTCGGGCTGCTCAACGGCGGGCTGGTGACCGGAATCGGGCTGCCGGCCTTCATCGTGACCCTCGGCACGATGAACATCGCCTACGCGCTCACCCGGATCTACACGACGTCCACCATCACCAACCTGCCCAGGGAGCTCACCTTCCTCGGTGACACGTTCAGTGTCGGGGGGACGGCGATCGCCAACGGCACCGTGCTGATGCTGGTGCTCTACGTCATCACCTGGTTCGTGATGAAGTACACCCCCGCCGGCCGTTCGGCGTACGCGGTCGGGGACAACGTCGAGGCCGCCCGCCTGGCCGGCATCAACACCAGGCGCGTCCTGCTCGGGGTGTACACCTTCGCCGGGCTCGCCTACGGCATCGCAGCCCTCCTCCAGGTCGCCCGCACCGGTGTCGGCGACCCGCAGGCCGGCCAGACGTCCAACCTGGACAGCATCACGGCAGTGGTGCTGGGCGGCACAAGTCTCTTCGGTGGCCGCGGCAGCATCGTCGGCACCCTGATCGGCGCCCTGATCGTGGGGGTCTTCCGCAACGGCCTGCAGCTTCTCGGCGTCGAATCGACCTACCAGGTGCTGATCACCGGTGTCCTGGTCATCGCCGCGGTGTCGGTCGACCAACTCACCCATCGCAAGTGATGGTGGCCCGATGACCACCACGAACCATGGCCGGGTGCTGCTGGAGATGAAGGGGATCGGCAAGACCTTCCCCGGCGTCAAGGCGCTGGAGGGGGTGAACCTCACCGTCCGCGAGGGACAGGTACTCGCCCTGCTCGGGGAGAACGGGGCCGGCAAGTCCACCCTGATCAAGATCCTCTCCGGGGCCTACACCAGGGACGAGGGGGAGATCCTCTTCGACGGACGCCCGGCCGACATCAAGGCCCCGGCGGATGCCGAACAGCTGGGCATCTCCACGATCTACCAGGAGTTCAACCTCGCCCCGAACATGACCATCGCCGAGAACATCTTCCTCGGGCACCTGCCCGCACGCGCCGGCAGGGTCGACTGGGCGAGGGTGAAGCAGCGCTCCCGCGAGTTGCTGGACAGCCTCGAGGTCGACCTTCCGGTGGATGCGCTGACCGGCTCGTTGTCGGTGGCCCAGCAGCAGATGGTCGAGATCGCCAAGGCGCTCAACCGCAACACCAGGATCCTGGTGATGGACGAGCCGTCGGCAGTCCTCGGCGAGAAGGACATCGAGAACCTCTTCGCCGTGGTCCGCAAGCTCCAGGCGACCGGCATCGGCATCATCTACATCTCCCACCGGCTCCGCGAGATCTTCGAACTCGCCGACGAGGTGACCGTCCTCAAGGACGGTCGCTACATCGACACCAGGCAGGTGGCCGACGTGACCATGGACGAACTGGTCAGGCTGATGATCGGCCGCGACCTCGAGGACGTCTATCCGAAGCGGAACGGCGAGGCCGGTGAGGTGGTGCTCGAGGTCTCCCACCTGGCGCAGGCCCATCTGGCCAGGGATGTGAGCTTCCAGCTGCGGGCGGGTGAGATCATCGGCTTCGCCGGCATCACCGGCTCCGGGCGCACCGAGGTCGCGAGGGTGATCTTCGGGGCGGACCGGGCCACCGCCGGCGAGATGACCCTGCTCGGCGCCCCGTACCGGCCACGCTCGCCGCGGGACGCGATCAACCACGGTGTCGCCCTGGTCTCGGAGGATCGAAAGCGCCAGGGACTCCTGCTGAAGCTGCAGGTCTACTTCAACACCACCGTCTCCGGCCTGGACCGGCTGACCACCTTCGGCGTCCTGCGACTCAAGGACGAGCTGAGCCTGGTGCGGAAGTGGATCACCAGCCTGCGGATCAAGACCCCCTCACCGCAGTTCCCGGTGGTGAACATGTCGGGCGGCAACCAGCAGAAGGTGATCCTGGCCCGCTGGCTGAGCCTCGGCATCAAGGTGTTCATCATGGACGAGCCGACCCGGGGCATCGACGTCGGCAGCAAGTCCGAGATCTACCAGATCATGGCCGACCTCGCCGAGCAGGGGGTGGCGATCATCATGATCTCGTCCGAACTGCCGGAAGTCCTCGGCATGAGCGATCGCGTGATGGTGATGCGGGAGGGCAGGATGGTCAAGGAGTTGACTCGCGCCGAGGCCACGGAGGAGAAGGTCATGTTGTACGCCGTCGGGCACGACGAGGCCACGATCGCGTGACCGGGGAGACGGTGCTGCCGGTGGAGCCGGCGGTCCTCGCCGCCCGGTTGCTGGACAAGGTGGCTGCCGGTCGCCTGGTCGTCGGCATCTGCGGGGCGCCCGGCTCCGGCAAGTCGACCCTGGCTGCGGCCGTGGTCGCCGAACTGGGGCTGCTGCGGCCGGGCTCGGCGGTCGTTGTGCCGATGGACGGGTTCCACCTCGCGGCGTCCGTGATCGCCGGCGACGACCGGGCCGCCCGCCGGGGGGCGCCGGACACCTTCGACCCCGACGGTTACGCCGCCCTGCTGGAACGCCTGCGGGCCAACGTCGACGAAGTGGTCTACGCCCCCGAGTACCGGCGCGAGATCGAGGACCCGGTGGCTGGTGCCATCGCCGTGCCGAGGCAGTGCCCGATCGTGATCACGGAGGGCAACTACCTGCTCCACCCGGCCCCGGCCTGGGCCCGCGTCCGGCGGTGCCTTGACGAGGTCTGGTACCTGACGGCGCCCAGCGAGGAGCTCCGGGTCGAGCGGCTGGTCCAGCGCCACGAGCTCTTCGGCAAGACCCCGGAGCACGCCCGGCGGCACGTGCTGGGCAGCGACCAGAAGAACGCCGACCTGGTCGCGGACCATCGGGGGTCAGCCGACCTGCTGCTCCGCTGGCCGCGCTGGTAGGCAGGCGGAGCGGCACGAACCGCGTCCGCCTGCGGCCCGACACGCGTTCCGCGGGGCTTCACCCCCGGCGGGGACGCGATTCGGCTCAGGAAGTCCGGGAGTTCAGGCCTTCGCGAGGGCTGCCAGCACTGAGGCCTGCGCGTCGCCGGGGCTGGCGGGGAGCAGCGGGATGCCCATGGTCTGCATCACCTTGACCATGCCGGGACCCATGTGGTCGACCACAACGGCATCGATGGCCTGGTCCTTCAGGAACCGCACGATCCGGGCGTGGTGCGAGCCGTGCGTGCCCTCGTCGTGCGACAAGTCCCAACCGACTTCGTGAACCTGCCAGCCGGTCACGGCGCCGTCCTCGACGCTCGCGACGCCGATCCAGTGGGCCTTGCCCCACGCTGCGGCGGACTGGCCGTCCGCGGTTACCGGGGTGGCGACATTCATGGGCGATCCTGACTGTGGGTGTTGTCGCCATCGTAGGGCGCAGCCGGGCTAGACGCAGCGGACGGTGTCCAGGTTGTAGCGCGCGCCGGAGAGGACGACGAACTGGTCGCGTCCGGGAGCTGGCGCCCCGGTAACGATCGACCCGCCCTCGACCCTGCGGGTCTCGCCCTTGGTCAGCCGGACCGGTTGCTCGGGAACCAGGGTGCCCTGGTTGTCGAAGAGGTAACCGGCCTCGAGATCGCGGCACGTGCTGGTGAAGATGTGCGCGACCGTCATCCCGGTGGCCTCCGACTCGCCCGGCCCCGGCTCGGCACGGACCGTGATCTCGCTGAAGCCGTCGGCGGCGGCACCGGTGGGCGCCGGCCAGGCGCAGGAGCGGAAGTACCAGCGGCCCTCGCCGGCGTCGCGGCGCTCGGACGCCTGGGCGAGGCCGTGCGTGCGAACACACTCGGCCACGCGGACGGAGTCCGTCGGCGCGGCCGGCGCAGGCGCCGTGGTGCTGAGGCTGGCGTAGATGCCGATGATCGTCGCAACCACGCCGAGGGCCCCACCGATCAGGGCGACGACGGCCAGGGGCCGTTCCAGGAACTTCCTCTCCTCCGGCATCCTGCCCACTCTCCACAATTGCCAGCGCCCGGACGGGCCTGGCCAACCATATTGACTCCAGCGAGCGCGGCAACAGGGGCGGGAACCGTCCCCAGACACCCCTGCCCGGTTGCGTGGCGGGCTTGCGCCCGGGTCGGTGCAACTGCTGGACTCGACGGGTACCGAGGCGGGCTGCCGCTGCGAGGAGGCACCATGCTGGCGATCTGCCCCAACCCGACGATCGACCGCCTGGTCAGCCTTGAGCTGCTGGTCCCGGGCACGGTCGACCGGGTTCGCGAGAACCGCGCCTACCCGGCCGGCAAGTCGGTCTCCGCCGCCCGCGGCAGCCTTGCCAACGCAGCTGCGCCGGCCGTCCACGTCCTGCTGCCGACGACGGGCTCGGGCTGGTACCTGGACACCCTGCGCGCCGAGGGCATGGACGTCACAGCCCACCCGTATCCGGGCAACGTCCGCGAGTCGGTCATCGTGCTGGAGGACGCCGGGCGGGTCACCGTCCTCAACGGGCCCGGGGCGCCGGTCACGGCTGACATCTGGGACGGCTTCGTCGCCGCCGTTACGGCCGCGATCACCCCTGGCGAGTGGGTGATCTGCAGTGGTAGCTTCCCGCCCGGTGTCGGCCCGGAAGCCCTGGCAGCGTTCGTTGCCGACGTTGCGTCCGCCGGCGGCCGGCTGGCCCTGGACACCGGTCCGGTCTGGATGCCCTTCGCCCTTGCCGGACCGGTGCAGCCGGCGTTGATCACCCCGAACCTGGCCGAGGCGGAAGCCATCCTCACCGGGGAGACCGCCCTGGAGAGCACCGCTGTCGGTGAGGACGCACTCGACCGCGCGGCCGGCTCGGCGGCCGGGCTGCACGCGCGCGGCATCGATGCAGTGGTCGTCACAGCCGGGTCGGCCGGCCTGGCCTGGTCGACGGCGGACGGCGACGGGCGGCTGCCCGGCCAGGACGTGGTGGTGCGGAACCCGATCGGGGCGGGGGACGCCTTCCTCGGTGGCCTCGTGGCGAGGCTCGAAGCCGGCTCGGCGTTCGCTGAGGCCGCCCGCTGGGGGATGGCTACCTCCTGTGCAGCGATCGAGCAGTGGTCGCCCGGCGGAGCCCCGGCCGACCGGGTGGCCCACTTCCACGACCTGATCGCACCGGCCTGACCGCGGCCGGGTCGCAGGGTTGCTCTCGACCCGTCGCCGGACGGCGGGTAGCTTGGCCCAATGGCGGCGGCAGGTGAACCGGTTGAGCTGGAGGTCGGCTCGCGGGTGGTCCGGCTGACCAGTCCCGAGCGGGTCTACTTCCCGCTCCGCGGCTGGACGAAGCTCGACCTGGCGAACTACTACCTTGCGGTCGGCGACGGCATCGTCCGTGCCCTTCGGGAACGGCCCTGCATGCTGCACCGGTTCCCGTCCGGCCTCTCGGGGGAGAAGGTGCACC
>CAYQXH010000148.1:0-6192 GCA_964421325.1 uncultured Propionibacteriaceae bacterium | reverse complement strand
TGGCCACGCGTGCTGCCACCTCGGCCCTCCTCGGCAGCGCCGTCGAGTACTTCGATTTCACCCTGTTCGCGACCGCTTCCGCGCTCTTCCTCGGACCGGTGTTCTTCGCCCCGCTCGGGCCCCTGCAGGGCACCCTTGCAGCCTTCCTCACCTTCGGCAGCGCGTTCGTTGCGCGTCCGCTCGGCGCTGTGCTGTTCGGGCACCTCGGTGACCGGACCGGCCGACGGGCGGCCCTGATCTGGTCGGTGACCCTGATGGGCGCCAGCACCACTGCGATCGGCCTGTTGCCCGGCTACGCAGCGATCGGCACTGCAGCCCCGATCATGCTGCTGCTCCTGCGGCTGTTGCAGGGAGTCTCCGCCGGCGGGGAGCAGGCCGGGTCGAACGCCCTCACCCTCGAACACGCCCCTGCGGACGCCCGTAACCGCCTGGCCGCCTGGACCATGCAGGGCACCTCGCTGGGGACGCTGCTGGGCAAGCTGGCCTTCCTCGGGGTGGTGTGGCTGCCGCAGCCCACCCTGCTGAGCTGGGGCTGGCGGCTGCCCTTCCTCGTGGCCGGGCCGTTGATGCTGGTCGCCCTGGCGATCCGCCGGAGCGTCAGCGAGCCGCCCGCCTTCCTCGACCTGGCCGAGAGCGGCGGCCTGGCGAGGGTGCCGGTGGCGCGCGTGCTGCGCGGACACTGGCGTGGACTCCTCACCGTTGCCGTCTGCACCCTCTTCGCGGTCGGCGGCGCGGTGCTGAACGTCTACGGCCTCAGCTATGCGACCGCGCGCGGCACCACCGCGGCCGGCTACCTCGTGATGATCTCGCTGGTCACCGGGCTGGGGCTGCTGCTGCAGCCGGCCTGGGCCCGGCTCTCGGACCGGGTCGGTCGTCGCCCGGTGTTCATCGGCTCCTGCCTGGCGGCGGCGGCGCTCTACTTCGCCTACGTCCCGGCCCTCGGTTCCGGCAACCTGCTGCTCCTCGGCCTCGGCTCGACGGCGATGATGGCCGCCTGGAGCGCGGCGAACGCTGTCAGTGCCGCGTGGTTCGCGGAACTGTTCCCGACGGCGGTCAGGTACACCGGGGCGGCCCTCGGCGGGCAGCTGGGCATGATCGTCGTCGGCTTCGCGCCGGCCATCATGACCGGCCTGGAAGGCTTCGGCTGGCCGGTGGTCGCGGCTTTCGGCGCCGGCTGCCTCCTGCTGGCCGCCGGCGCAGCCTGGTTCGGCGCCGAGACCTACTCGCGACCGCTGGCCCCGGTTGCGCCGCTCGGCTCCCGGTAGGGCCGGTACCCGGTGTGCAACAGGTGGTGGGCGAGGTCGGAGTTGGGCCGGCCGTAGTAGTCGTCGTAGAGCCGGAGGATGTCGGGGTTCTCCTGTGACTTGCGGTACTTGCTGGTGCGGTCGATGTTGATCAGCACCTGCTGGCGGGCCGTCATCTCCTCGATCCGCGTCGGGATGGGGTTGCCGGCACCGGCGATGCAGCCGCCGGGGCAGCTCATGATCTCCACCAGGTCGTAGCCGACGTCCTCGCCGGGCAGCACCCGCCGGACCAGCGGATCGGCGTTGGCGAGGCCGGAGATGACGGCCACCCGCACCTGGGTGCCGCCGGCGGACACGGTGGCCTCCTTCAGGCCCTCGAAGCCGCGGACCTCGTGGAAGTCCAGGTGGTCGAGGAGCTGCTCGCCGGTGAGCTTCTCCACCGCCATCCGCAGGGCGGCCTCGGCGACGCCCCCGGAAGCCCCGAACAGCACGCCGGCGCCGGTGACCCTGGAGTAGGGCTCGTCGAAGGCGCACGGGGTGACCTCCGCAGGGTCGAGGCGCACCATGTCGACCATCTCCAGGAATTCCGTCGTGGTCAGCACTGCGTCTACGTCCCGGATGCCGTCGGTGGCGAACTCCGGCCGTGCCGCCTCGTACTTCTTGGCGAGGCACGGGACGATCGACACCACGTACAGGTCGTCGAGGGAGACCCCGTAGCGGCTGGCGAAGTGGTTCTTCACCGTCGCGCCCATCATCTGCTGCGGCGACCGGCAGCTGGACAGGTGCGGGATCAGGTCGGGGTAGCGCTTCTCCACCAGGTTCACCCAGCCGGGGCAGCAGGAGGTGAACTGGGGCATGACGCCGCCGCCGGCGACCCGGTTGAGGAACTCCGTGGTCTCCTCGAGGATGGTCAGGTCGGCGGCGAAGGAGAAATCGAAGATCCGGTCGAAGCCGATCGAGCGCATCATGCCGGCGACGAAGGCTGAGGCGTCTGCGAAGTCGATGCCGTACTTCGCGGCGATCACGCTGCGCGGCGCGGGCGCAACGAAGCCGACCACCAGCTTGCTGGGGTCGTTGATGGCAGCGAACACCTCTGGACGCTCCCGGACGTAGTCAAGGGCCCCACAGGGGCAGGCTGTGACGCACTGGCCGCAGGAGACGCAATCGGTCTCGATCAGGGGGCGGCCGTCGCTGGTGCCGACCGTCAGCTGGCCGCTGCGGAACTGGAAGGCCAGCACGCCCGGGCCCTCGATCTCGGCGCAGGCTGCGACGCAGCGGCCGCAGGAGATGCACTTGTTGTGGTCGCGGATGATGAACGGGTGGTCCCGGACGATCGGCAGGTGCGGCCGGACGTGCAGGGGCTCGGCGAACGTGACCCCGGTCGAGGTGGCCACCTTCCGCAGGTCGCAGACGAAGCGGGCCTTGCAGCCGCAGCGCAGGCAGCGGGCCGCCTCCGCGCGGGCGTCCGCCTGGGTGTAGCCCAGCTCCACCTGGGCGAAGCTCCTGGCCCGCTCGGCGGCTGTGGCCCTCGGCATGGGCCGTCGCGCCAGGCGGGGCTGCGCCTCGAACTCGTCCCGGGGGAGATCCTCGAGCGACCCCCGGCTGCAGTTGTACCTGGCCGGCTCGGCGCGGACGTAGCCCTTGGTCACGAACTGGTCCATGGCCCAGGCGGCCTGGCGGCCGGCTGCCACGGCCTGGATCACGGTCGCCGGACCGGTTACGCAGTCGCCGCCGGCGAAGACCTTCGGCTCGGAGGTCTGCATCGTTGCGCCCTCGATGTCGATGTCGCCCCACTTGTTCAGCCGGACCGGGAGGTCGTTGTAGAGGAACTGGGTGTTGGTGCTCTGGCCGATCGCACCGATCACGAGGGTCGCGGGGAGTTCGAACTCGCTGCCCTCGACCGGGATCGGCCGGCGCCGGCCGGACCGGTCGGGCTCGCCGAGCTCCATGCGCAGGCAGCGCAGCCGCATCTCGTCGCCGCCGGCGAGGATGGCGCTCGGGGCGGCGAGGAAGACCAGCTCGACGCCCTCGGCCTCGGCGTCGGCCACCTCGTGGGGCTCGGCCGGCATCTCGTCCCGGGTGCGGCGGTAGAGCAGGATCACCCGGCCGGCACCCCGGCGCAGCGCCGTTCGGGAGCAGTCGATGGCAGTGTTGCCGCCACCGACCACGACGACCGTGTGCCCCGGCTCCGGGTCGGTGCCCTTGACTACCTGCTCCAGGTACCGGATGCCGGTGAGCACGCCCTCGGCGTTCTCGCCCTCCAGGTGCAGCGGCGTCGGCGTCCAGGAGCCGATGCCGAGATAGACGGCGTCGAAGTCCCGCTGCAGGTCCTCCAGGCGCAGGTGGGTGCCCAGGGACTTGCCGCAGACGATCCGGACCCCCATCGAGGAGATGATGCCGATCTCGGCGTCCAGCACGTCCTTCGGCAGCCGGTACTCGGGGATGCCGTAGCGCAGCATGCCGCCGGGCTCGGGCTGGCGTTCGAACACCGTCACCTCGTGCCCGGCCATGGCGGCGTAGAAGGCCGCGCTGAGCCCGGCCGGGCCGGCGCCGATGATCGCCAGCTGCTTGCCGGTCGGGTTCCCGACGGTCGGGATCCACGGCTGCTCCCTGGCCAGGTCCCAGTCGGCCGCGAACCGCTTGACGTCGTTGATCGCGACCGGTTCGTCGACGAGGCTGCGGCGGCACTCGGCCTCGCACGGGTGCGGGCAGATCCGGCCGCAGATCGACGGGAACGGGTTGCGGTCCTTGATCACGCGCACGGCCGCCTCGAAGTTGCCGTCCGTGACCAGGGCCAGGTAGCGCTGGATGTCGATGTGGGCCGGGCAGCGCTGCTGGCAGGGTGGCTCGCAGTCGGCGTTGTGGTCGCACAGCAGCTGCTCGACCCGGACCTTGCGATAGGCGTCCACCGTCGTTGAGCGGGTGTGGATGACCATGCCGGCCGTGACGGGGGTGACGCAGGACTTCACCTCGCGCAGGTCGTCGCCGACCTCGACGACGCACAGCCCGCAGTTGCCGTTGGCCCGCTCCAGGCGCAGGTCGTGGCACAGCGCCGGCACCGCTATGCCCTCCTGTTGCAGGGCCGTGAGGATCGTCAGGCCGTCGTTGACCCGCACTTCGCGGCCGTCGACGTGGATGCTGAACTGCGCACCGTGCAAGGTCTCGTACATGGCCGTCTCCCCGTTGAGACCAGATCCCGCCCGCCGCCGCCCGCCGGGCGCACTTGGTACCCCTATGGTGGACCTGACCGGGTTCCGAGCGCGGCCAAACGGCTCTTTTTGACGCTTGCCGGGGGCTTCGCGTAACCTTGGCCGTTGTGTTCGGGCGACCGAACCATGCGTGCGTGCGCCGCGTCCGGCCCGGGGATCAGGCTGGTGGCGCGCGGTGCGCGCTACCAGAAACCTCACGGAAAGAGATACCAGCCGGTGCCCACAATCCAGCAGTTGGTTCGCAAGGGCCGCACTGACAAGGTCAGCAAGAACAAGACTCCGGCGCTCAAGGGTTCGCCCCAGCGCCGCGGTGTTTGCACCCGGGTGTACACGACCACCCCGAAGAAGCCGAACTCCGCGCTCCGCAAGGTCGCTCGCGTCCGGTTGTCCTCGGGCGTCGAGGTCACCGCGTACATCCCCGGTGTTGGCCACAACCTGCAGGAGCACTCGATGGTGCTGGTCCGTGGCGGCCGGGTGAAGGACCTCCCGGGCGTTCGTTACAAGATCATCCGCGGTTCCCTGGACACCCAGGGTGTCAAGAACCGTAAGCAGGCCCGTAGCCGTTACGGCGCGAAGAAGGAGAAGTAATGCCTCGCAAGGGTCCCGCCCCGAAGCGTCCCGTTGTCGTCGATCCGGTCTACGGATCCCCGCTGGTCTCCCAGCTGGTCAGCAAGATCCTGCTGGACGGCAAGAAGACCACAGCCCAGAGCATTGTCTACGACGCCCTCGAGGGCACCAGGGCCAAGACCGGCATCGACCCTGTGCAGACCTTGAAGAAGGCCCTGGACAACATCCGTCCCGCGCTCGAGGTGAAGAGCCGCCGGGTCGGTGGTGCCACCTACCAGGTGCCGATCGAGGTCAAGCCCGCCCGGGCCAACACCCTCGCCCTGCGCTGGCTGGTGAGCTTCTCCCGGCAGCGTCGCGAGAAGACCATGACCGAGCGGCTGATGAACGAGTTGCTGGACGCCTCCAACGGGCTGGGTGCCTCGGTGAAGCGCCGCGAGGACACGCACAAGATGGCAGAGGCCAACCGCGCCTTCGCCCATTACCGCTGGTGACCGTCACCAACTCTTGAACCCAATGCAGGGCACGGTCTTTCGCACCGTGCCCTGTGCCCTGAAACAGATGGAAGGTTGAGCCCTCGTGGCCATTGACTTGAAGACGGACCTGGGCAAGGTCCGAAATATCGGCATCATGGCCCACATCGACGCCGGCAAGACCACCACGACCGAGCGAATCCTGTACTACACCGGTATCAACTACAAGATCGGTGAGGTGCACGACGGCGCCGCGACGATGGACTGGATGGAGCAGGAGCAGGAGCGCGGCATCACGATCACGTCCGCCGCCACCACCTGCTTCTGGCACGACCACCAGATCAACATCATCGACACCCCGGGCCACGTGGACTTCACCATCGAGGTGGAGCGTTCGCTGCGCGTCCTCGACGGTGCGGTCTGTGTCTTCGACGGTGTGGCCGGTGTCGAGCCGCAGTCCCAGACCGTGTGGCGCCAGGCCACCCGCTACGGCGTGCCGCGCATCTGTTATGTGAACAAGCTGGACCGGACCGGCGCCTCCTTCGACTACTGCGTCAAGACCATCCGCGAGCGGCTCCACGCGATCGCTGCGGTGCTGCAGCTGCCGGTGGGTGCCGAGTCCAAGTTCCAGGGCGTCATCGACCTGGTCCGGATGAAGGCCCTGATGTGGCGCGGCGAGACCGCGATCGGCGAGGACTACGT
>CAYQXH010000147.1:0-6302 GCA_964421325.1 uncultured Propionibacteriaceae bacterium | reverse complement strand
GACATAGTGAACGGTGAAAGTGTCGTTCCATCTCTCGCCGAGCGCGGTCCGCTCGGGCCGGTGCGCGAACTCCTGGTACGCCTCGTCCACCACGACGATCGCCTCGGTGCCGGCCAGCACCTCCTCGATCACGGCCAGCGGGGTCGACGTCCCGGTCGGGTTGTTGGGGGTGGTGATCACGACCACAGCCGGCCGGTGCTCCTCGATCGCAGCCAGGACCAGCGCCGCGTCAAGGCTGAAGTCCGGCAGCCGAGGCGCCGTGACGTACTCGGTGTGGGTGTTGCGGGCGTACTCCGGGTACATCGAGTAGGTCGGGGTGAAGCTGAGCACCTTGCGGCCCGGCCCGCCGAAGGCCTGCAGCAGGTGGGTCATCACCTCGTTGGAACCGTTGGCCACCCAGATCCTGGACGCGTCCAGCCCGTTGCCCAGGTAGCCGGCCAGCGCGGCACGCAGCGCGGTTGCCTCCCGGTCCGGGTACCGGTTCAGCAGGTTCGCCGCGACGGCCTCGGCCATCTCCGCCCGCACCGCCGCGCTCGGCGGATAGGGGTTCTCGTTGACGTTCAGCCTCACCGGCACATCCAGCTGCGGGGCCCCGTAGGGCTGCTCCCCCACCAGTTCCGGCCGCAGCGGAAGGTCGGCCAGCCTCACGTCGGGCTTCACGACCGCACCTCCGGACGCCGGATGGTGACCGCGGCGCCGTGGGCCGGCAGGTCCTCGGCAGCCGCGAACGTCTCGACCACGTCCGCGACCTCGAGCAGCGCCTGCTCGGAGTAGTCGATGACGTGCACCTGCTTGCGGAAGCTGTGCACGTTGAGCCCCGAGGAGTGGCAGGCACAACCGGCTGTCGGGAGCACGTGCGTCGACCCGGCGCTGTAGTCGCCGAGAGAGACCGGGGAGTAGGCGCCGACGAAGATCGCGCCGGCGTTGTTCACCCGGGCAGCAACGGCTGCCGCGTCCCTGGTCTGGATCTCCAGGTGCTCGGCGGCGTAGGCGTCGACCACCGCGATGCCCTGGTCGAGGTCGTCGACCAGCACTACAGCCGACTGCCGGCCGGTCAGCGCCGTGCGGATCCGCTCGACGTGGCGGGTCCTCGCCACCTGGGGCTCCAGTTCGGCCCGGACCGCCTCGGCGAGGGCCACCGAGTCGGTGACGAGCACCGATGCCGCCAGTGGGTCGTGCTCCGCCTGCGAGATCAGGTCGGCAGCGACGAACCTGGCGTCGGCGCTCGAATCAGCGAGAACTGCGATCTCGGTCGGCCCAGCCTCGGAGTCGATGCCGATCCGGCCACGCAGCAACCGCTTCGCCGCGACGACGTAGATGTTGCCCGGTCCGGTGACCAGGTCCACGCCACGGCAGAGCCCGGGCACGCCGTAGGCGAACATCGCGATCGCCTGGGCGCCACCGACGGCATACACCTCGGTCACCCCGAGCAGGTGGCACACGGCCAGGATGTTCGGGTGCGGGAGGCCCCCGAACTCCGCCTGCGGCGGGCTGGCCACGGCGATCGAGCCGACACCGGCCACCTGGGCCGGCACGACGTTCATCAGGACGCTCGATGCCAGCGGGGCAAGGCCTCCCGGCACGTAGAGGCCCACTCGACCGATCGGCACGATCCGTTGCTCGACGATGGCGCCGGGACCCAGCTCCACGCGCACGGGGACCGTCGCGGCCTCGGCGGTTGCCACCCGGCGCCGCCGGTCGATCGCCTCGGTGAAGGCGGCCCGGACCTCGGCCGGCAACCCAGCCTCCGCTGCTGCGAGGGCCTCCGCAGGGACCAGGAAGCTGGCCGGCACCACATGGTCGAAGCGCTCGGAGTACTCGGCCAGGGCAGCGAGGCCGCGCTCGGCGACACCCGCGACGATCGGACGCACCTGCTCGACGGCAGCCGCCACGTCGAACTCGGCCCGCGGCAGCACGCTGCGGTAGTCGGCGACGTTGGCCCCGCGGAGGTCGATGGTTCTCAGCACAGCCGGATTCTACTGGCGGGGAGCCCGGGACCCCGCAGCGGGTGCTGCGTGGGCAGCGCAACGCCGGCGCTCGCCGCAATGGTTGACTAGGCGTCATGTTCATCGGGTTCGGCACCGTCGTCAACGTCGTCGCGGTGGTGATCGGCAGCACTGTCGGGGTGCTCGTCGGCCACCGGCTCCCCCACCAGACCCGCGAACTCGTGACCCAGATCCTCGGGCTGTTCACCCTCGTGATCGGCGCGAGCTCGGTGGCGTCCGGGATGTCGGAGGCGTTCGCCGAAGCGGTCGGCTCGCAGGCAAGGCTGCTGGTCGTCCTCGGGGCGCTCCTGATCGGTGGCATCGTGGGATCGCTGCTGCAGATCGAGCGCAGGCTGGATCGGGGCGCCGAACTGCTGCACGACCGGTTCGCGGCCAGGAGCGAGGGCAGCACCTTCGTCGAGGGCGCCGTCACCTCCACCCTGGTCTTCTGCGTCGGGCCGCTCTCGATCCTCGGTTCATTGTCCGACGGGCTCGGCCAGGGCTCGGAGCAGCTGCTGGTCAAGTCGGTGATGGACGGCTTCGCCGCGATCGCCTTCGCCTCCTCCCTCGGCATCGGGGTGATGGCTTCGGTCCTGCCGCTCGCTGTCTACCAGGGTCTGTTGACCCTGCTCGGCTTCGCGCTGGGCAATTTCCTCCCGATCGCGCAGATCGACGCCCTCGGGGCCACCGGCGGAGTGATCCTGCTCGGCCTCGGCTTCCGGCTGGCCGGGATCAAGCAGATCCCGGTCGGCGACCTCCTGCCCGCCCTCGTCCTTGCCCCCCTGCTGGTGGCCGCGGTGGGGTTGTTCCGCTGATGTCGGGCGGCACTCCGGCAACCGAGGCCCTCGCCAGGGCCGGGGTCAGCTTCAGCCTGCACCCCTACGACCACGACCCGGCCAGCACCGCCTACGGCGAGGAGGCGGCCACGGAGCTCGGTGTCGACCCGCTGCGGATCTTCAAGACCCTGGTGGTCGACGTGAGCCAGGCCCGGCCCGAACTGGCGGTCGCCGTACTGCCGGTCGCGACCCAGCTCGACCTGAAGCGGTTCGCAGCCGAACTGGGGGCCAAGAAGGCGGTGCTGGCCGACAAGGCCCAGGTCGCCCGTAGCACCGGATACGTGCTCGGCGGGGTGTCGCCGGTGGCGCAGAAGGTCCAGCTGCCAACCCTGATCGACGAGACCGCGCTGCTCTGGGAGACCATCTTCGTCTCGGCCGGCAAGCGGGGACTCCAGGTGGAGCTGTCGCCTGGCGAGCTGGCCGAGGTCACTTCTGCCAGTTTCGCCGATATCGCCCGCTGAGCCGCCGGCTCAGCCCAGGGCCTCCGCCAGCGCCTTCCGGCCGCGCGCGAGGGATTCCCGCAGCCGGCGGTCCTGATGGTGCCGAAGGTCGTCGAACGGGGCCCGGGGCCTGCCTTCGGCAACCGCCTGCCAGGACAGCTCGCCGATCACCTGCTGGGCCACCACGGCGTCCTGGACGTCCCCGAACGCCTCCGTCACCGCCTCCCAGCGGGACCGCAGCAGCTCCGCAGCCGGGAGGACCGGCACCAGTACCTCGGCGCCGTAGCGGGCCGCCTTCGCGGCCTTCCTGACCTCGTGCCAGCGGGTCAGGTCGGTGGGGCGGGCCGCAGCGTGGGCCGCCAGCCGCCGAACCCGTCCGATCACCTTCTCGAGCATCGGCTTGAGGACCTTCCGGGCGGGGTGGCCGGCGGAATCGGCCAGCGGCGGCGCCACCAGCAGCCGGGCCAGCGCAAGGTGCAGCTGGTCATACCGAACGGTGTGCATGCTGGCCACCAGCGCAGCGTGGGCCTCGGCGTGCGTCCGGCCGAGCGCGGCCCGCAGCAGCCCGGCCACCTCCGCCCGGGCGGCCTCCGGCAGCTCGCCGGTGGCAGCCAGCAGTCGTTCGGCGAGCACCTCCGCGTCCCGCGGGGCGCCCAGTTCCTCTGCATGCCAGCGCAGTTCCGCCCGCAGCCCGCGCACGACCCCGGACTCGAACACCCCGGCGTAGCTGCGCAGCGCACTGCGCAACCGCCTGGTGGCCACCCGGCTGCGGTGAACCGAGTCGGGGCCGTCGACCAGCACCTCCGCCTCACGATCCTGCAACACCCCGACCTGCTCGGCCAGGTAGGCGAGCACCACCTGGCCGGCGGTGGAGCCGGGCCCGATCACCCGCTCGTCCGCCGCCGCCATGGCGGCAGCCAGCGCCCGGGCGATCTTCGACCCGGTGACCGCCCGCTGGATGCCGGCCCCGGCCAGGGCAGCCTCGATGCGGTCGGCCAGGGCAGCGTCGCCGCCGACGAGCTCCACCTCTGCCTCACGCCATTCCTGGAGGCGGCCGCCCACCTCTGCCCGGACCTGGTCGGTGCACGTCAGTGCCAGCACCGAACCGTCGGCTGCGAGCAGTTGCTGCTCCCGCCGCAGGGTCCGCAACACGGCCACCGGGAGCAGGGGCGCACCGGCAAGGGTTCCGGTCACCCGGGCGCGAAGCTCCGGCGGCACTCGTGGCGAGCCGCCCGGCGCCTGCACCTCCAGCCGCTGGTCGGCCCCGGCGGGGAGCTTGAGATGCCAGCCGGCATCGGTTCCCCCGGTACGGTGTCGGATCACCTGCCAGGCCCGGGTCAGCCGGAAGTCCGGAGCGTCGTAGTAGGTGGCCACCAGTTCGTGCTGCGCCACCGGGCCCTCGGTGGCCAGCCCGGCAAGGGACGGCAGCTGCTGGCCCGGCGCAAGGGCGTACTTGCGCTCGGTCTCGAGCTGGCTGCCCATGGTCAGCTGGCCGGCTCGTCGGGTGCCGTCAGCACGCCGCGGTCATCGATCGTCCCGGACTCCTCCGCCTCGGGTTCCTCCGGATGCCGCCGCCTCCGGGACGGCCCGTCCTCGTCGTCGGGACCCAGGGAGGAGGCCAGCAGCACCGGGGTGATCGCGCCGAAGCCCCACACAGCCAGCGCCGAGAACGAGCGCAGTTCCAGCGGGATCGGCACCAGGTCGCCCGGCTGGGCGCTGGTCAGCCGTTCGGCGAAGCTTCCCGGGCCGAGCAGCAGCCCGACCTGCCAGCAGACGAGTCCCGCGAGCAGTCCGGCGCCCACCGCAAGCAGTGCCGTCGGCCAGCCGAGCGGCCGGAACCACTTCCAGGTGACCAGGCCCAGCCCGGCCCCGACGAGCGCACCGGTGACCACGAACCAGACGTCGGAGGCCACGATCTCGGTCAGGCCGCGCTCGGTGATGACGGCCGAGCCGTCGGCGACGATCTTGTAGGTCGGCAGGTCGACCACCATGGCCCAGAACACTGCGGCGAGCCCGCCGATCACCACGGAGAGCCCGGCGAGTACCGCTATCCACATCGCCACCGGGGACTCGTAGGCCGGCTGTCGCGCGCCCTTCTGCTCCTCGGTCACGGTGGTGCTCATGACCTGAAGCCTATCGGGACCGGCGCGGAGCGAAGCCCGGGTGACGTGATGCTCACACCGTCACGCAGGACGGGCCGAGCAGCGCCTTCAGGTCGGCCATCAACGGTCTCGACGGGGCGACCCGAAGCCCCTCGTCGAGCTTCCAGACCTTGCTCCCGTTGGTCGCCGACAGCAGCTTCACCCGCACCTCGGTCGAGCCGGGATGGGCCCGCAGCACCTGGCGCAGCTGCTCGATCACTGCTGGGGTGCAGCGCACCGCCGGCAGCTGGATCACCAGCGGTCCCGACGGCCCCTCGGAGACATCCGGGAAGGTGACCTCCTGCCCGGTGAGCTCGAGGCTGTCATCCTTGGTCCGGATCCGGCCCTTGATCCGGACCACGGTGTCGCTGGCGAGCGCCGAGGCGACTCCCGCGTAGACCTTCGGGAAGAGCAGCACCTCGATCGAGGACTCCAGGTCCTCCACCGTCGCGATCGCCCACAGGTCACCGTTCTTGGTCTGCTTGCGCACCACACCGGTGATCATCCCGGCGATGACCACCATGCCGTCCCGCGGCCCGTCGTCCGCGCGCAGCTGGCCGATGCTGTAGTCGCGTTGCGCCGAGAGGATGTGCTCCAGTCCCTGCAGGGGGTGGTCGCTGACGTAGAGCCCGAGCATCTCCCGCTCGAAGCCGAGGCGCACCCGCTTGTCCCACTCGGGCAGGTCCGGCACCGGCGATGCGACCATCTTGTCCGCGGTGCCGAAGACCCCGAACAGGTCGTCCTGGCCGTTGGCCTGGTTGCGCTTGAGGTCGATCACCTCATCGACCCGGCGCTCGAAGCACTCCATCAGCCCACGCCGGGTGTGCCCCATCGAATCGAAGGCTCCGGCCTTGATCAGCGATTCGATCACCCGCTTGTTGCAGACCACCAGCGGGACGT
>CAYQXH010000146.1:0-6432 GCA_964421325.1 uncultured Propionibacteriaceae bacterium | reverse complement strand
CGACGGCCAGCTGGGCCATCGAGAGCTCCAGCTCGGCAGCGATCGGCCGCAGCCCCTGCACCCGTTCGATCACGGTGTCGTTGAGGAACCGCTGGATCATCTGGGCGCCGCCCTTGTCGTCGGTGGCCCGGGAGCCCGCCGGCAGCGGCTGTCCCGGCAGGTACTTGCCGGTGAGGACGCCCTGGGCGACCGGCGACCAGACGATCTGGGAGAGCCCGAGCTCGCGGCAGGTCGGGACCACCTCTGCCTCGATCACCCGCCACAGCATCGAGTACTGCGGCTGGCTCGAGATCAGCTGGAAGCCCAGCTCGCCGGCCAGCGCGTGCCCGGCCCGGATCTGCTCGGCCGTCCACTCGCTGACACCGATGTAGAGCGCCTTGCCCTGCCGCACCACGTCGGCGAAGGCCTGCATGGTCTCCTCGAGCGGGGTCTCGGTGTCGTAGCGGTGCGCCTGGTACAGGTCGACGTAGTCGGTGCCCAGCCGGCGCAGCGAGCCGTTGATGGACTCCAGGATGTGCTTGCGGGAGAGGCCGGAGTCGTTGTGACCCTGCGGCCCGGTGGGCCAGTACACCTTGGTGAAGATCTCCAGCGACTCGCGCCGCTCACCCTTCAGGGCGTCGCCGAGCACCTGCTCGGCGACCGTGTTTGCGTAGACGTCGGCGGTGTCGAAGCTGGTGATGCCGGCGTCAAGGGCGGCCCGGACGCAGCGGGTGGCCATGTCGTTCTCGACCTGGGAGCCGTGCGTCAGCCAGTTGCCGTAGCAGATCTCGGAGACCTGCAGCCCGGAGTTGCCGAGGTAGCGGAACTTCACGCGTTCGTCTTCTCGTCCACAAGGACCTCGGTTTCGGCATCGGCATCGGTATCGGCCTCGACCGGCTCACCGGCGGCGTCCTCGCCCTCGACCGCTTCAGCCGCCTCGTCAGCAGGTGCCGCCTCGGTCTCGGTGTCGGCCTCTGGCTGCTCCGGCTCCGGGTCGGCCAGCGGGTTCACGATGGTGGCGCCACCCAGCGTGGCGAGCATCTGCCGGACGTTGGTCAACTGCGCTGTGATTGAGTCCCGACGCGCGGTCGCCGCCTGCAGTTCCCGCTCGGACTCGCGCCGGATCTTCTCGGCGGTGAGGCGTGCCGAGTCGATGAGCTGGCCGGCCTCGTCACGCGCAGCCTTCAGGTGCGCCTCGGCCTGGGCCTTGGCGTCGGAGAGGGTGCGGTCGGCCTCTGCGTCCAGCGCGGCCTGGCGTTCCTGCGACCTGGCGATCGCAACCTCGTTGACCTGCATCTGGTTGGCGAACTCCTCCGCTGCCCGGTCCCGGCGCTCAGCGAGGGTCTTCTCGAAGTCGGCGGCAGCGGCTGCGGCGCGGGCCCGCTGGTGCTCGTAGACCGCCTCGGCCTCCTCGCGGCGGGCCATCGCCTCGCGGTCGGCGTAGTCGAGGATCTCGTCCGACTGCCGCTTCGCTGCCTCGAGGACGCGGGTCGCCTCCGCATCGGTCCTGCTGGTCACATCGGCGGCGTAGCGATCGGCTGCGCCGGTGGTGGCGTCCGCCGCTGCCTGGGCCTCGGCGACGAGCTTCTCGGCCTCGGCCCTCGCCTTGGCGCGGAGCTCGGCCGCCTCGTCCTCGGCGAGCTTCAGCATCTTTCCGATGCGGGCACCGAGGTCGGTGAAGTTCGGCGCGCTGGTCGCCTCCTTCTGCTCCTGCTCGAGCGTGGCGAGGCGCAGCCGGTAGTTGTTGGCCTGCTCCTCGAGTTGGGCGACCTGGGACCGCAGCTTGGTCAGGGCCACCGAGCTGTCGCCGGCCTCGGCGCGGGTCTGGTCGAGGGCCTTGCGCGTCTCGGCGAGCACGCGATCGACCTCGCTCGGCTCGTAGCCGCGCATCACCGTCCGGAAGGCGGGGTTCTGCTGGGTCATGATTCCTCTTCCATTCCTTGCTGGGTTTGTGGAGCGGGGCGTTCCGAGACGGCCAGCGCCTCGATCACCCCGGAAAGGTGCCCGAGCTGGGCATTGATGTCGTCGCGCCGGCGGGCAAGGGTCGACACCTCGGTGCGCGCCCGCTCCATCATCGCCCTGGCCTCGTTGCGGACGGCGTCCGCGTCCTGCCTGGCCTGGTTGAGCAGCGAGACGGCCTCTTCCCTTGACGCCCGCGACTTCTCGTAGGTCTCGCGCTGGAGCTTCTCCAGGTCGGCTGCGGTGCGCTCGCGGATCAGCTTCGCCCCGGACTCGGCCTCGGCCAGCCGCCGCTCGGCGCGCTCCATCTGGGCACGGGCCTCTGCTGTGGTGTGGGCCAGCAGGCGCTCGGACTCCTCCTTGGCCTGCTGGCGGGTGTTGGCCGCGTCCCGCTCGGCGGCTTCGAGGACGGCCAAGGCCTTGGCCTGCAGATCCTCGGCCACCGCGGTCGCCTCCGAGACCATGGCCTGGTTCCGGTGCGCGACCGTGGTCAACGCCAGCTCGGCCTGCTCCCGGACGGCGCGCACGTGCTCGGCCAGCTCGTTGTGCTTCTGGCGGATCAGCGCCTCGGCCTCGGCCTCGGTGCTCGCCCGCATCTCGGCCATCGCCTGCTCGGTCCAGGCCACGTGCGCAGCGGCCGAAGCCAGCTGCTCGTCGGCCCTGGCCTGCGCCGCTGCCTCGAGGGCCTCCCGCTCGGCCTGCGCCGTTGCCCAGGCCTGCGCCGATTCGGTCTCGAACCGTTCCCGGTCTGCCGCCAGCTCGGCGACCAGGCGGGCATGCTCGGCCTCCTGCTCGGACCGCAGCCGTGCCAGCTCGTCCGTCACGTGGCCCTGCAGCGCGGCCAGCTCGGCCTCGAGCAGGTCGCGACGCCGGGCCTCCTCCGACTCCATGGCCTGGCGACGGTCGGTGAGCTCGGCGTCCACCGCGACCACCCTCGCGTCGAGCCGCTGCCGGACCTCGGCGTCGGTGCGCTTGGCGGTGTTGAGCATCGTTGCGGCCTTCACGCGGCCGTCGGCGATGATCCGTTCGGCTTCGGCCCTGGCCTCTGCCACCACCTCCGCAGCCGTCGACTCGGCAGTCTGGGTGATCAGTGCTGACTGCTCGGTCGCGTCCTGCAGCAGGGTGATGGCGTCCAGCCGGGCTTCGTTCAGGCGGGCGGCTGCCGAGGCCATCGCCGCCTCGGCGTTCGCCGTCCGTTCGGCCACCTGGCGGGCGAGCTGGTCGTTGAGTTCGCGGTTGCGGGCCGTTTCGGCGCGCACGGCATCAGCCTCAGCCTGGGCCTCGGTGCGGAGCTGATCGGCCAGGTTCTGCGCCTGGGTCAGGATTTCGGTTGCCTGCCTGGTCAGCTCGTTGCCGGCCGGCTGAGCGAAGGGACGCGCGGCAGGATCGAGCACCCTTGAATGATCCAAGGCGGACTAGGTAAAAGGCAACCTGAGTCGCCTCATGAGACAAAGGTCTTAGGTGAAGGTCAAGCCTTGTCGCCGACCGCGGCCGCTGGCACCGCTGGGTACAGTTCTGGCCGTGCGCTACCTCTCCACGCGAGGCGGACCCGACTCCCCTGGGCTCGGCTTCTGCGACATCCTGCTCGAGGGCCTCGCCCCCGACGGCGGCCTGTTCCTGCCCGAGTCGTACCCGAGGGTGGACGCGCAGCTGCTCGCAAGCTGGCGGAACCTGCTGGCCACGGAGGGGTACGCGGCGCTGGCCCATGCTGTGCTCAGCCTCTACATCGACGACATCCCGGACGCCGACCTGCGCGGCATCTGCGAACGCGCCTACAACGACACCGTCTTCAGCAGTCCGGAGATCGTCGGGGTCACCGAACTGGACGGTGGCCTCTGGCTGGCCCATCTCTCCGGCGGCCCGACGGCTGCGTTCAAGGACCTCGCCATGCAGCTGCTCGGCCAGCTGTTCGAGTACGAGCTGGGCCGCCGCGGCGCCGAGCTGAACATTCTCGGCGCCACCAGCGGCGACACCGGCTCGGCCGCCGAGTACGCGATGCGCGGCCGGGCCGGCATCCGGGTCTTCATGCTGACCCCGGCCGGGCGGATGACCCCGTTCCAGCAGGCGCAGATGTTCAGCCTCGACGACCCGGCGATCGTGAACATCGCCATCGAAGGGGTCTTCGACGACTGCCAGGACCTGGTCAAGGCCGCTGCCGGTGACCTGGAGTTCAAGCAGCGGCACTCGCTCGGCGCGGTGAACTCGATCAACTGGGCCCGGCTGGTGGCGCAGGTGGTCTACTACGTCGCCGCCTGGCTGCGGGTGACCACCGCCGACGACCAGCGGGTCTCCTTCTGTGTGCCCACCGGCAACTTCGGCAACATCTGCGCCGGCCACGTCGCACGGATGATGGGGGTGCCGATCGACACCCTGGTGCTGGCGACCAACGAGAACAACGTGCTGGACGAGTTCTTCCGCACCGGGAGCTACCGGGTGCGCTCCAGCGCGGAGACCCACGCCACGTCCTCGCCGAGCATGGACATCTCCAAGGCCAGCAACTTCGAGCGCTTCGTCTTCGACCTGCTCGGCCGCGACGCTGCCCGCGTCCGGGAGCTGTTCTCCGTGAAGCTCCCGCAGGACGGCTACTTCGACCTTTCCGGCACCCCCGAGTTCGCCGGGCTCCGCGAGCGGTTCGGATTCGTGTCGGCAGCCTCGTCGCACGCCGAGCGGCTGGCCACCATCAGGGCTGTGCATGCAGCGGACGGGATCCTGGTGGATCCGCACACGGCCGACGGGATCGGGGTCGCCCGCGACTTCGTCCGTCCCGGCGTGCCGATGATCGTCACCGAGACGGCCCTGCCGGTGAAGTTCGCCGCCACGATCGTCGAGGCCATCGGCATCGAGCCGGACCGCCCGGCAGCCTTCGTCGGCCTCGAGGACCTGCCCCGCCACGTGGTCGACCTGCCCAACGACGTCGAGGCGCTCAAGTCCCTGATCGCGTCCGTGACCGGCCGCTGACCGGGACCTCCGGGGACGGTTCCTTTTCCGTTCACCGTAGGTCGAAGACGGGGACGGTTCCATTTCCGTTCAACTCACAAGGGCATGGCTGCCCAAGGTCGCCCAGGCACTCGCCCGTCCACAACCCGAGGTTCGACCGCTCGGGTTATCCACAGATGCTCGATCCATCGTCGCCAGCCGCCCCTGACCCTGCCTACGCTCGCACCTCCAGCACCGGAGGAAGGGGGACGCAGTGGCCCGTCACGCCAGGCAACTCGCCGGGTCAGGGATCTACCACGTGATGCTCCGGGGGGTGAACCGCGATGCGATCTTCCTCGATGACGCCGATCGCGAGCGATTCCTCCACTCACTGGCTGAGGCGAAGCAGGCATCGGGCTGCCACGTGCTGGCCTACTGCCTGATGACGAATCATGTGCACCTGGTCCTGCGTACCGCTGAGGAGCCGATCGGAGTCGTCGTCAAGCGCCTCGGCGTACGGTACGCGGGCTGGTTCAATCGCAGGTACGACCGTGTGGGGCACCTCTTCCAGGACCGATTCGCCAGCGTGCCGGTTGAGGACGACGGGCACTTCATCACCCTGCTCCGCTACGTCTGGAACAACCCGGTGGAGGCTGGCCTTGCCGCGCGTCCCGAGGAGTACCGCTGGAGCAGTCGAAGCTTCCTGGGTGCGGGATCGTCCCTCGTCGATCACAGCGAGCTTGCGATCCTCCTGCCTCAGAGCACGCTCACCGAAGTCGCTACCGTGCGGTTGACCCTGCCCGGAGACGGCCCGAAGGGTCCGGGACGCCCCCGACGCCACACCGATGAGCAGGCTGCAGCCCTCCTTCGGGACGCCTGCGGGGGGAGCGGGGCCGAGGATTTCCTTCGCCTCGACGCCCCCGTGCAGCGGCGGGTCATCCGTGAACTGCGGACGCGGTCGGTGTCCTATGAGCAGATTTCGAGGGTGACCGGGATGAGCGTGTCCACCGTCCGCAGAACCCACATCGATGGCACAGCCTCAGCTCCCAGCGGCGCCGCCTGAACGCCAGGGTGCTCCGAGTGAACGGAAAAGGAACCGTCCCCGAAACCGACCGGCCGAGATCGACCTCCGTCTGAACGGAAAAGGAACCGTCCCCTAGACCTTCAGGCCGCGGCGCTCCAGCAGGTGGCGGATGTCCGGGTCCTGGCCGCGGTAGTCGCGGAACGAGTCCATCGCGTCCACCGAGCCGCCCCTGGCCAGCAGCCGGCGGCGGTAGCGCTCGCCGTTCTCCCTGGTCAGGCCGCCGTTGGCGGTGATGAAGGCTGCGGTGTCCGCATCCAGGACCTCGGACCACATATAGGCGTAGTAGCCCGCGTCGTAGCCGCCTTCGAAGATGTGCCGGAAGTAGGCGGAGCGGTACCGCGGGGGCACCAGCTCGAAGTCGAGCCCGACCTTGGCCAGCGCCTGGTGCTCGAACTCCTCGACCTGCTCCGGGTCGGTCGGCAGCTCCTCGAGCGGGGTGGAGTGCCAGACCTGGTCGAGCAGGGCTGCCGCCAGGTACTCGGTGGTCTTGAAGC
>CAYQXH010000145.1:0-6451 GCA_964421325.1 uncultured Propionibacteriaceae bacterium | reverse complement strand
TACGCCTACCCCGACGGCGGCGGTGCGTACGCGGTCAGCAAGGACAACCTCGGCCGGACGCCGTCGCTGATCGCAGCCTCGGCGCTGCTGGTCGACTACGTGATGACCGTGGCCGTCTCGATCGCGGCCAGCGTGGAGAACCTCGTCTCGGCCTTCCCCGAACTGCACCACTACACCGTCTGGCTCTGCATCGCGTTCATCGCCGTCCTCACGCTGATGAACCTCCGCGGCGTCCGGGAGTCCGGGACCCTGTTCGCCATCCCCACCTACGGCTTCATCCTCAGCGTCTTCGTCATGCTCGGTGCCGGCTTCTGGCAGGTGCTCAACGGCCACACCCCGGTGGCGGAATCGGCCAGCTTCGGCTTCGTCGAGGTCAGCCCGGCCGGAGCTGCCCTGATCATCCTGCTGCTGCGTGCCTTCGCGTCCGGCTGCACCTCCCTCACCGGGGTGGAAGCGGTCAGCAACGGCGTCCCGACGTTCCAGAAGCCGAAGAGCCGCAACGCCTCGGCGACCCTGATCATCATGGCCGGCCTGAGCATCTCGATGATGATCGGGATCTCGTTCCTCAGCACCTGGTCCGGCGTGCACATCGCCGAGTCGGTGGAGAGCCTCACCGGGGTACCGGACGGGTACGTCCAGCGGACGGTGCTCGCCCAGCTCTCGGCAGCGGTCTTCGGGAACAACACCTTCGGCTTCTTCGCAGTGCAGGGCTTCACGACGCTGATCCTGGCGATGGCAGCCAACACAGCGTTCAACGGCTTCCCGATCCTTGCCTCGATCCTCGCCGAGGACCGCTTCCTGCCCAAGCAGCTGGGCCGCCGCGGCGACCGGCTGGTCTTCAGCAACGGCATCCTGATCCTGGCCACGGTGGCTGCGCTGCTGATCGTGGCGTTCGACGGCTCGGTGACCAAGCTGATCCAGCTCTACATCCTCGGCGTCTTCGTCTCCTTCACCCTGAGCCAGGCCGGCATGGTGGTCTACTGGCGCCGTCAGGCCAGGGAACACGGCTGGACGACGAGCCACGTGGGTGCCGCGGTCGTCAACGCCGTCGGCGCTGCCGCAACGGCCGTTGTGCTCGTGATCGTGCTGATCACCAAGTTCACCCACGGGGCCTACCTGGTCGTGTTCGCGATGCCGCTGATCGTATTCCTGATGGTCCGGATCCACCGGCACTACGAGCGGGTCTCGCGGCAGCTCAAGCCCCAGGTGGCCGGGATCACGCTGCCCAGCCGGATCCACGCCGTGGTGCTGATCAGCCAACTCAACGAGCCGTCACTGAAGGCGCTCGCCTTCGCAAGGGCGATCCGGCCCAGCACCATCACGGCCCTGCGGGTCGACACCAACTCCAGGCGCACCCAGAAGCTGGTCAGGGAATGGGCGGATCGCGACATCGCGGTGCCGCTGACCATCATCACGTCCGCCTACCGCGACCTCACCGAGCCGGTGCTCGACTACCTGTCGAAGATCCACATCGGGCCCCGCGACGTCGTGCAGGTGTTCATCCCCGAGTACGTCGTCGGCCACTGGTGGGAGACGATCCTGCACAACCAGAGCGCGCTGCGGCTGAAGGGCCGGCTGCTGTACATGCCCGGGGTGATGGTGACGAGCGTGCCCTACCAGCTGAAGTCCGCCGAGCCGTTCGCACTGGGCCGTCCCGGCACCGAAGCTGAGGTCGCCGTCCCGCCCGCCCCACCGACGAGCGGGCCCGGCACCGGCGCCTCTGCCCCCGACCCGGCGACCACGCAGAGCCCGGGAGCGCCGGAGAAGTCGGGGACGGCAGCCGACGAGGCGAAGGTTCTGGCAAGCTCAGGCAGGTGAGCCAGCACCTGCCGGACGGCGTCGCCGCTGCTGCCAGCGGCCTCGGCACCCGGCTGCCCCGGCGCCGGCAGCTCTACGGCCTCGTCGTGGCTGGCGTCGCCGCGCCGCTGGTCACCCTGCTGCTGGTCCCGGCAAGGGAGAGCCTCGGCCTGGACACGGCCCTGCTCCTGTACGTGCTGGTCTCCGTGGCGGCCTCCGCCGTCGGTGGCGTCGTTCCGGCCGTGGTCGCATCCCTGCTCAGCTTCGGCCTGGCCAACTTCTTCCTCACCCCGCCCTACGGCACCCTGCTGGTCCAGAACAACAACGAGCTGATCGACCTGATCATCTTCCTCGCCGTCGCCGTCCTGGTCGGGGTGATCACCGAGATGGGCGCCCGGGTGCGGGGACGGGCTGAGCGCAGCCGGCTGGAGGCCGAGTGGCTCGCAGAACTCGGCAGCCGCGAGCACGGCCCGGACTCGGTCGAACACGCTCTCGCCGACGCCCGCGAGATCTACGGGATGCACTCGGCGCAGCTCACCGAGGGCGGCCGGGTACTGGCCGCGTCCGGACGGCCGGAGGCCGACGACCTGGTCATCGTCACCCCTGCCGGCGAGCACCTGCAGCTCGAGCTGAGCGGCCCGGAACGGCTCGGCGAGGACCGCGGCCTGCTGAGCTCGCTCGCCCTCACCGCCGGACGGCTCTGGCGCACCCAGCAACTCGCCGAGCAGGCCCGCCGGGCCGAGGAGCTCGGCCGGATCGACGAGCTGCGGGCCAGCCTGCTGGCGGCTGTCGGCCATGACCTGCGCAACCCGCTCGCGGCGATCAACGCCGCAGCAACCACCCTTCGGCAGACCGACATCGAACTCGACCCGGCGGACCAGGCCGAGCTGCTGGAGACCATCGAGACCCACGCCGGCCGGCTCAACGACATCATCGGCAACCTGCTGGACATGAGCCGGCTGCAGGCCGGCGCCCTTTCGGTGCACCCGGTCCCGACCGTTCTCCTGGAGGTCCTTGCCGGTGTGGTCCGGCTCGGCGAGGGCCGGGTCGAGCTGGACATCCCGGAGGACCTGCCGATGATCCGCGCCGACGCGGGGCTGCTGGAGCGGGTGTTGGCGAACCTTGTCGACAACGCCGACCGGTACCTGCCACCCGGCGAGCGGGTGCGGATCGCCGCGCACCGGGAGGGCTCCGTGGTGGCGGTGCAGGTGATCGACCACGGCCCGGGCGTAGCCACCGAACGGCTGGGCGAGATCTTCGCACCGTTCCAGCACTTCGGCGACCGCTCGACCACCGGCCTCGGCCTCGGCCTGGCGATCGCCCGCGGGTTCACCGAGGCAATGGGCGGTACCCTCAGGCCGTCCCACACCCCCGGCGGGGGATTGACGATGACCGTGACCCTGGAGGTGGCCGATGCAGCGGCTGCTGATCGTTGAGGACGAGCCGGCCCTGCGCCGGGCCCTGACCATCAACCTGAAGGCCCGCCACTACGAGGTGGACGCGGTGGGCACCGGGACGGCTGCGCTGAAGTCGGCGGCCGCCGACCCGCCCGACCTCGCCATCATCGACCTCGGCCTGCCCGACCTGGACGGCGTCGAGGTGATCGCCGGGCTGCGCGGCTGGTCGACAGTGCCGATCATCGTGCTGTCGGCCCGCGACAGCCAGTCGCAGAAGGTGCGGGCCCTGGACGCCGGCGCCGACGACTACGTGACCAAGCCGTTCGGCATGGACGAACTGGTGGCGCGGGTGCGGGCGGCGCTGCGCCGGGCGGACGTTCACGACCTGCCGGTCGGCCCGGTGGTGACGACGGCAGGGTTCACGCTCGACCTTGCCGCCAAGCGTGCCCGCAGGGGCGAGACGGAGGTGCGGCTGACGCCGACCGAGTGGCACCTGGTGGAGGCGCTGCTGCGCCGTCCGGGCACCCTGGTCTCGGGTGCACAGCTACTGGCCGAGGTCTGGGGACCCGGCTACGAGAAGGAGACCAACTACCTGCGGGTCTACTTCGCCCAGTTGCGCCGCAAGCTCGAGGAGTCGCCGAGCAACCCGCGCCACTTCATCACCGAACCGGGCGTCGGCTACCGCTTCGAGCCCTGACCGCGCCGGCGCCCAGTCAGCAGCGAGCCGGCCGGGGCTGGTGCCCCGGCCGGCTCGGTGCCTGGTCGTCAATCAGTGCTGCGCGTCACTGCCAGTTGTAGGTACTGGCGTTCGGGTCGGCGGAGTTGTCGATCACGACGGTCTTCATCAGCTTGTCGGCTATGGTCTGCCGCTTGACGTCCCACAGCGGGAAGAGCCAACCGATGTAGCAGATGATCGAGTCGACGATGTGGGCCAGCTGGCGGACGATGCCGTTGCCGACTCCGATCGGCTGACCGGTGGCCTCCGAGATCAGCTTGGTCTTGGCGATGCTCCGGCCGAACGTGACCCCGGTGGTGCCGCTCTTGTACCCGAGGTAGGCCATCCACCCGATGCCGAGCAGGAAGTTGACCGTGCTGCCGAGGCCCGTGCTGATGTTCGACAGCAGCGTGCCCACGATCGAGATGACCACGCCGGCTGCCACGTAGTCGATCAGGCCACCCAGCGCACGCTTCGGCCAGTCGGCCAGCGGCGCGCCGCCCACCGGCGCCAACGGGAGGTTCGGAACGCCGCCACCGGGGTAGGCGCCGGGATCGGTGCCGTATCCGGGCTGGCCGTAGCCGCCCGCCGGCGGGAAGCCGGTCGGCTCGGAGAAGCCACCCGGTGGTGGCGGCGGCTGGGAGTAGCCGCCAGTGGGGGCCGAGTAGGCACCTGGCGCCGGCGGCTGGTAACCGCCGGTGCTCGGGGGAGGCGTGTAGGCCGGCGGGACGGCAGGAGGCGGCTCGTAACCGCCGGTGCTCGGGGGAGGCGTGTAGGCCGGCGGGGCGGCCGGCGGCTCGTAACCACCAGGAGCGGGGGGTGGGGTGTAGGCGGGCGGCTCCGACACCGGCGATGCCGGCTCGGGAGTCGTGGGGGGCTGATAGCCGGGAACAGCTTCGCTTGGGTCCGGCGTGGGCGAATTCTGGTCGGACATGCTCTCTCCCTGGTTGGACTGGTGAGCCTGATCCTAGATCCGGGAAGGGCCCATTGGGTATGGGATCATAATGGCGGCGTGGCGAATAGTGCGGGTGCTGCCGGGTTCACGGCGATCGCCGGGCTGAAATCGGCTGCCGGTCTGGGCGTAATCGGGCTCTCGTTGAGCGGAATGTACGCAATGACCGGCATCGGCATTCCCTGCCCATGGCGGTATTTGACCCACACCTTGTGCCCATTCTGCGGCTCGACCACCATGGGTGCTGCGCTCCTGCGCGGCGACCTCGGCGCCGCCTGGGCGGCCAACGCGTTCGTGCTCCTGCTGCTTGCCGGGCTGGGGGTGGCGAGCCTGTGCTGGCTGGTGGAAGCGCTCGGTGGGCCGGCCGTCCGCCTGCCTCGACGGCTGGCCGACCAGCGGGTCTGGTACGGGGTGCTCGGGCTGGTCGGGATCGCTTTCGCAGTGGTCAGGAATCTCGCTCCCGGCACCTGAGACCGTCCGGACGAGCCCCCGACCGAGGTCGCGCAATTGGACGGGCGCCCGGGCCGAAGCCCGGGCGCCCACCAGCGAACCGGCTCAATGGGGAGCCGAGCTCAGTTCGCTCCTCGGAGCTGGCCGTCAGGAGCAGGCCGCCACCTGCTGAAGCCATAACCAGACCGAGAGTCGAGTTACGGCGATTCCGTCCGATGCCACCTCGGCTATTCTCCGAGGCTTACTCGTCCGACATCACCAGTGCAATGCTGATGGCCATCACGAGGCTGATAATCGGCGTGCCGGGTGAACGAATCCGGCCGTGGGCAGGGACGCGGGGCGCTCGCCACCGAGCACCGAAAACATCCCTCACTCCCACAGTCGTCCGCGAGCCCCCGAAAACCATCTCAGCGGTGACCATGTCCATCTCACGGTACCTCAGCCCGACCGTTGCCGTGCCGAGGACCTCGAACAATCAATGACCCGTCGCCCACGGGTGGGCCATGCCGGCTGCAATGGCCATACCTGATGTTGACGGCCCGGAGGGCAAGCGGATCACGCGAGCCCACCCGGCCTCGCACCACTTCGGTTCGTCAGGCGGCAGACCGGCCGGGCGTGACTCTCGGCACGCCACCGCCGGGTCCGTCCACCCGCCCCCGAGACAGGTCCGAACACCAGGAACACTCAGTGATCCCCGTACTGCGCGCGACTCGCACGCAGACCCCTCCAGGTATCCGTCCAAACCTCTCAGACCGCGCCCCGAGGGACCACCGAGGGGCTAACCTGTGTCAAGGCTGACAAGGGTTCCCTTGACTTGGATCAAGTCTCCAGGTGGCCAAGAATTGCCTAGTTCGTTGGAACGGCAGCCGACCAAGCTGCCGAAGGAGGGCGCATGAGCGTCGAGAGCGCCGTCAACGGCCACGCGATGCGGAGCCTTCGCCTGCTTCTCGAGGCCTACGCCGGGTGCGAACTGCCCCAGTGGGACCTGTTCGCCACCAACGCCCGCGTGGTGCGGGTGGAGCCCGGCGCGGTCCTGTTCACGGCGGGTGAGGCCCATCCCTACATCTACTTCGTGCAGCGCGGCCTGTTCAAGGCCCAGATGGTCAACGAGGGCGACCGCCTGACCACGGTCTTCTTCCC
>CAYQXH010000144.1:0-6455 GCA_964421325.1 uncultured Propionibacteriaceae bacterium | reverse complement strand
CGGCTGATCTACGTCGGCCGGATCTCGCTGGAGAAGGGCATCGGGCTGATGCTGGACGCGTTCGAGCTGGTGCGCGACCAGATCCCGAACGTGGAGCTGATGATCGTCGGCGACTGGCGTGAGACCCCGGCCAAGCTGCGCCGCCGGTTGCAGCGTGCGGCCAGGTTCGGCGGGGTGAAGCTGCCCGGCCAGATCCCCCGGGAGAAGCTGGGGGCCTACTACGCCTCCGGGGACGCGTTCGTGTTCGCCTCCCTCACCGACACGCAGGCCCTGGTGCTGCACGAGGCCGCGCACGCCGGGCTGCCGTTCGTCATGGTCGACCACGAGTTGCGGCTGGTGGTCGAGCCCGGCGTGAACGCCGTCCTGGCCAGGCCGAACCCCGTCTCCCTCGCCGGTGCCATGGTCGGCATGCTCAACGCCTTGAAGGACGAGGACTTCGCGGCCACGGCTCGGGCCCGCAGCCGGGAACTGGCTGCGAAGTTCACGATCGCCCACCAGTCGAAGGAATTCATCGACATCTACGAGGCGCTTGCCGCCGGGCGCGAGGTCGCCCTCACCGACGGCCTGAACCCCGACTACGGCCGGCGGGTGTTCCCGCGCCGTCGGGTCACCGCGACGTTCGAGACCCCGGAGTCACCGCTGGAGATCGCTCCGGAACCGCGCCCGGGCCGCTGGTGGCGTTTGAAGCCGGCGAAGGCATCGGGGCGCTGACCTTCCCGGGGGAACCCCTGCCGGACCTGTCAGGACCTCACTCGATCTGGGCTGCCCGTGGCCGGTTGGGGGCTGCGGCCCACCCGCCCGGACGGCCGCAGGGTGACCCGTTTCGCGACCGCTGGTCCCCGAAACGCCGCGCGACCGCCTCGTCGGCCCCGGGCGCACGCGGTTCGACTCACCGACCTCCGCCGGCCGGCTGGGGATCACTGGCGCTGGCCGCGTCCCCCGCCCATGCCACCGGCGATGGCTTCGCCAGCGGTGACCGTGGTGGTCTTCGTCGCTCCGGAGACGTCGCCGGAGTCGGAGTAGGTGCCCAGCGTGTTCCCGGCCGGCTTGCCACCGACGTAGATGTCGTAGGTCTGGCCGCTGGTGATGTCGGCGTCGGCGACCACGAGGGACGCGGTCTCCTTGACCGTCGTGTAGGCGGCGATGACCGTGCCGTCCTTGACGACGCTGATCGTCTGGCCGGCGGCGATGGCCTGGTCGAAGGCCACGGCAACCCAGCCGGTCACCGACTCCGCCGATGGGCTCTCGGCCATCCCGGAGCTCCCGGCTGCCACGACCGTGCCGCCGGTGACGGTGATGCCGCCGTTCGAGTCGAGGGCGCCGTTGCCGTTCACCGTTGGCCCGGACACCACTGTGGTGCCACCGGTGATCACGGTGGTGCCGTTGGAGTCGAGCCCGTCCCCGCCGGAGTCGACGAGCAGGGTGCCGCCGCTGATGGTCAGCAGCGAGCCGTCGTCGGCCATCCCGCCGCCGCCCGGCCCTGCCGTGTCAGTGCTGCCGGAGCCCGAACTGGCGTTCACGCCGTCGTCGGATGCCGTGACGCTGGTCGCTCCCCCGGCGAGGGTGACGGTGGCCCCTTCGATGCCCTCGTTGGACTTCGTGATCGTCACCTCACCGCCGCTGATGGCCAGGTCGCCCTCGGCATGGACGCCGTCGTCACCGGCTGCGACCCGGACCGTCCCGTCCTCGATCAGCACGTAGCCGACGGTGTCGTCGGTCTCGTTGTCGGACTTGAGCCCGTCGTCACCGGACTCCACGCTGACCGTTCCGTCCTCGATGATCAGGTAGTCCTTGCCGCGGATGCCGTCATCCACAGCCGTCACGGTGATCGTGCCGCCCTGGATGACCAGCCCGTCCTTGCTGGCGATGCCGTCGTTGGTGTTCCCGGCGACGGAGAGCGCACCGGAGCCACCGATGGTCAGGTCGGCCATCGAGAACAGGGCAGCGTTCGGCGCGTCGGTGGCTGAGGTGTCGTAGTCCTTGCCGTCGGTCAGGGAGTTCGCCGAGCCGTCGGCCAGCACCAGGACGGCTTCGTCGGCAGCAGCGATCACGAAGGCGGAACCGGCCGGGTTGGTGACCGATACGTTGTCCAGGACGATCCGGACCTTGCCTTCGGCCTCGCTGTCCACAACGACCTGCCCGTTGCCGAGGGTGCCGCTGAGGAGGTAGGTGCCGGGCGCGTCGATGGTGATCACGTCCCCGCTGATGGTCACGCCGTCGGTCGAGCTGGACTTCGAGTCCCCGTCGGCCAGGACGATCGTGGTGGCATCTGCGGCGGCGTAGTCGGTGTCGCCGGCCTCGGCGTGGCTCTCTGCGTTGTCGGCGAGGGCCGAGATCGCTGAGGCCGCGACCACGGTCGTGCCGGTGCCGGTTGCCGTCGTGCTGGTGGCGGTCGCCGAGCAGGCGGTGAGCGTGATGGCTGTGGCCAGCGCGGCGATGCCGGCGGCCAGCCTCCTTGTGATCGGCTTTCGGAAGGCGTTCATATCGTTCCCTTTCAGGTGGGTCAGGCCGAGCGTTGTGCTGTGGACAGGTGGGCGAGGACGCGGTGCCACTTCAGGTCGGGGAGGTCCTCGTCGAGGGCGGCAAGGCCGGCGCCGTACTTGCTGACGCGGCTCGGCCTGGTCCCGGCGCGCCAGAGCGCGCGATCCAGTGCCGCCGGGGACGATCCGCCCTTGGTCTCGACGATCAGGCTCCCGGGAACCGTGATCGACAGCTTCGAGCCGGGACGGCGCCAGGCCAGTCCGGTGTCGATGGTGGCCCGGCTCACCGCCGGGCGCCCGGTGAGCAGCAGGGTCGTCCGGTCGTAGGCGGTGTGCAGGGACGGGACCAGTCCAGCCACGTCCACGTCATCGATCAGGTGGCTTGCGAGGATGGCCGCAACGAAGTCCCGGCCGGCCGCGGTGAGCCGGCCGGCGTCGCCGAGATCGTAGGGCAATCTGTCCTTCACCGTAGTACAGCGAGGCCCACGCGTCTTGACCTCCAGCCAGGTCTCGCCGGAGTGCCGGTAGACCCGGGTACGAACCTTGAAGCGGCGCCGCCGGCCCCGTCCGGCCCGGTGGAAGGCGTCCAGTTCCGGGGTGTCGAAGTAGGTGGAGAGGTAGGCGAAGTTCCGTCGGCCGTCGATGCTCAGCACTTCAGCACCGCCATCGAGGTGGCCCAGGACCTCCGGCAGTTCGGCTTCCTTGAGCACGTACTTCCGGTCGACCCGCGTCTGCAGGGCTGCCGCGTCAAGCAGCCGCTCGAGGGAGACTGCTGGCAGGGCTTCGAGCGTCCGGCTCGTGGTCCGGGCCGTCATCGCACGCCGGCTTCCATCGGAACCGGTTGGGTGGCCGCAGCCGATGGCCCCGCGGTGCCGCGCCGGTCCGGGCGGCTGTAGCGGACGTCCACCGTCGTGGTGTCGTTGACCAGGTCGGTCCTGATGACGGTGAGCGACTGGATGCCGGCTCCGACGAGGGCCTCGACCCGGGTCCGGAGGAGGCCGTCGTCCGTGATTGCCCGGTCGAGGAGCAGTTGCTGACGAGTCGAGCCCCGGGTGATCCGCGGGTGGTCGCCTAGGAAGAGGGTCGCCAGCACCAGGGCCATCAGACCACCGACGAGCAGTTCGGAGAGCCCGCTGCTGCCACCGAGGAGGCCGAGCGTCAGGGCGGCGAAGTAGTAGGCCACCTCGTGCTGGTTCAGCTCCTCGGATCGCAGCCGGATGATCGAGAGGACGCCGAACAGACCGAGCCCGACACCGACCCCGACCGCTGTCGCCGACAGGGTCGCCATGACGGCGAGGACCCCGACGTTGACCACGAGGAAGGCGACCACGAGGTCGCGCCGATGGTGCCGCGGGACGAACAGTCCGAAGACCAGCAAGACGATGGCCACCAGGTCGGCGGCGAGCAGGATGGGGGACACGGAAGGCTCCTTGTTCGGGTATGGGAGCCATTCAGCCAGTGGTGTTTGTCAGTAACCCCTTGAGGCGTCTGTGAGCCTCCTGTGACCCCGCCGACCCCCCGACCCGGGGACGGTTCCTTTTCCGTCACCCGAACAGGAAGGGGACGGTTCCTTTTCCGTTCACCTCAGGCACGACAGGGCGATCCCAGAAGCCGTCCAACGCAGCCGGACGGTGGACGGAAAAGGAACCGTCCCCGGTCGGTTGCCGCGGGACGGTGAACGGAAAAAGAACCGTCCCCGTTGTTCAGGAGGCGGGTTGGAAGCCGCGCAGCCGGAGGCTGTTCAGGACGACGAAGACGCTGGAGAACGCCATCGCTGCGCCGGCGATCATCGGGTTGAGGAAGCCGAGGGCTGCCAGCGGGATGGCGGCGACGTTGTAGGCGAAGGCCCAGAACAGGTTCCCCTTGATCCGGCCGAGGGTGGCCCGGGACAGCCGGATCGCGTCTCCGGCCACCCGGAGGTCACCTCGCATCAGGGTGAGGTCGGCGGCCTGGATGGCCGCATCGGTGCCGGTACCCAGCGCGATCCCGAGGTCGGCCTGGGCCAGCGCGGCGGAATCGTTCACGCCGTCCCCCACCATTGCGACCTTCCGTCCGGCCGCCTGCAGCTCCTTCACCTTCGCCACCTTGTCCTGCGGCAGCACTTCGGCGATGACCTCCTGGATCCCCACCTGGGCGGCCACGGCACCTGCCGTCACGGCGTTGTCACCGGTAAGCAGGATCGGCGTCAGGCCGAGCCGCCGGAAACCGGCAACCGCCTCCGCCGAGGTCTCCTTCACGGTGTCGGCCACGAGGATCGAGCCGCGGTACCGACCGTCCCAGGCCACGGCCACCTCCGTGGCGGCCACCTGCGAGCGGGACCCGGCATCCAGCCCGACCAGTTCGCCGCTGCGGGCCCGTCCGGTTGCGTCCAGCTGCCGGTTCGCCACCGCGACCCAGTCCGGACGCCCGACCTGGACCTCGCGACCGGCGATCGTCGCGATGATGCCCTGACCCGGGGTGTTGTTGAGCGAGGCCACACTCAGGTCGCTGTCGGCATGCGCTGCGATCGCCCGGGCGATCGGGTGCTCGGAGCCGGCCTCGGCAGCACCGGCGAAGCGCAGCAGTTCGGCCGCTTCGACCCCGGCCGCCGGGTGGACGGCCACGACGGACATCTTCCCCGTGGTCACGGTTCCGGTCTTGTCCAGCACGATGGTGTCGATCTCGCGGGTGCGCTCGAGGGCTTCCGCACCCTTGATCACGATGCCGAGCTGGGCGCCGCGGCCGGTGCCGACGAGCAGCGCTGTCGGGGTGGCGAGGCCGAGGGCACACGGGCAGGCGATGATCAGCACGGCCACGGCAGCTGCGGCAGCGAAGGCCAGGCTCTCGCCGAACAGCAGCCAGGTGGTCATGGTGAGCGCAGCCAGCACGAGCACCACCGGCACGAAGACGGCCGAGATCCGGTCGGCAAGGGCCTGCACCCGCGCCTTGCCGGTCTGCGCCTCCTCGACGAGCCTTGCGATGTTGGCCAGCTGCGTGTCGCGGCCGACCCGGGTGGCCCGGACGACCAGCCGGCCGGTCGTGTTCAGGGTGGCACCGATCACCTGTCCGCCCGCGGCCACGTCCACCGGCACCGACTCGCCGGTGACCAGCGAGTTGTCGATGGCCGAGAAACCCTCGGTCACCTCGCCGTCGGTCGCGACCTTCTCCCCTGGCCGGACCACGAACAGGTCACCGACGGCCAGCTGCTCGATCGGCACGAGCCGCTCCCTGCCGTCCACCAGCAGGGTGGCCTGGGTGGCGCCGAGGTGCAGCAGTGCCCGGACGGCCTCGCCGGCCGCGGCCTTGGACCTGGCCTCGATGTAGCGGCCGAGCAGCAGGAACACGACGATGCCGGCGACGGCCTCGAAGTAGATGTTGGCAGCGCCATGGCCACGCATCAGCGCCAGTTCGAACGGGTGCGTGTAGCCAAGGTGCCCGGCATCGCCGAAGAACAAGGCGTACAGCGACCAGCCGAAGGCCGCTGTGGTGCCGAGGCTGATCAGGGTGTCCATCGTGGTCGCGGCGTGGCGGGCATTCACGATGGCCGAGTGGTGGAACGGCCAGGCAGCCCAGACGTAGATCGGCAGCGTCAGCGCGAGGCTCAACCACTGCCAGCCGGTGAACTGCAGCGCCGGGACCATGGCCATCGCGACCACCGGGACCCCCAGCGCTGCCGCGAGGACCAGCCGCGTGCGGAGCAGCGCGGCGCGGTCGACCGGCACCGCCTCGGGCTCGGGGATGGCCGCGCCGTAGCCGGTGTTCTCGACGACCTGGATCAGGTCCTCCACCCGCAGCAGCCCCGGGTAGATGACCTTGGCCTTCTCCGTGGCGTAGTTGACCGATGCCTGCACCCCGTCCAGCTTGTTCAGCTTCTTCTCGATCCGGGCTGCGCAGGACGCACAGGTCATGCCCGAGATGTCGAGTTCCACCGACTCGCGCTGTTGGGTGCTCACCGGCTCAGGCCACGCTGTACTGTTCGCCGGCCTCGTAGACGGC
>CAYQXH010000143.1:0-6460 GCA_964421325.1 uncultured Propionibacteriaceae bacterium | reverse complement strand
GCGGCCCGCGGCTACAAGGTGATCCTCACCATGCCCGAGACCATGAGCAAGGAGCGCCGGGCATTGCTGCGCGCCTTCGGCGCCGAGCTGGTCCTCACGCCGGGCTCCGAGGGCATGAAGGGCGCCGTCGCCCGTTCCGAGCAGGTCGCAGCCGGGACCCCGGGCGCCATCCTTGCCCGCCAGTTCGCCAACCCGGCCAACCCCGACATCCACCGCAGGACGACGGCCGTGGAGATCTGGGACGACACCGAGGGCGCGGTCGACTTCGTCGTGGCAGGCGTCGGCACCGGCGGCACCATCACCGGCGTCGGGCAGGTGCTCAAGGAGCGCAAGCCCGAGGTAAGGATCGTCGCCGTCGAGCCGTCGGAGTCGCCGCTGCTGTCGGGCGGCGCGCCCGGACCGCACAAGATCCAGGGCATCGGTGCCAACTTCATCCCGGAGATCCTCGACCGCTCGGTCATCGACGAGGTGCTGCCGCAGAGCAGCGAGACCGCCGTCGAGTGGGCGCGTCGGGCCGCCCGCGAGGAGGGCCTCCTGGTCGGCATCTCCTCCGGTGCCGCGCTGGCCGCGGCCGGAGAGCTGGCCGCCCGGCCGGAGAACGCCGGCAAGACGATCGTGGTGATCATCCCGTCCTTTGGAGAGCGGTACTTGTCTACCGTGCTCTACGCCGATCTACTGGACGCGTGAATCTCGCCGCAATAGTTGCTTCCGCGCGGGGGCGGATCTCCGAGGACCTGGAGACCGCCCTCCGCGAGGACCCGGCCGCCACCTCGAAGCTCCTGGTGGCCCTCACCTACCCTGGCATGCACGCGGTCTGGGTACACCGGCTGGCGCACCGGCTGTGGACGTCCGGGCCGGCCGGGAAGCCGCTCGCCCGGGTGCTCTCCCAGCTGTCCCGGTTCTTCACCGGGATCGAGATCCATCCCGGCGCTGTGATCGGACGGCGCTTCTTCATCGACCACGGTATGGGGGTGGTGATCGGCGAGACAGCAGAGGTGGGCGACGACGTCCTGATGTACCACCAGGTGACGCTCGGTGGCCGCTCCCGCGGTCGCTTCAAGCGGCACCCGACCATCGGCGACAACGTGCTGCTGGGCGCCGGCGCGAAGATCATCGGCCCCATCACCATCGGTAGCGGAACCAAGGTCGGGGCCAACGCGCTCGTGGTCAAGGACGTCCCGCCGAACTCCGTGGTGACCGGGATTCCCGCGAACACCTCGCCGGGAGATGTCATCGCCTGAGCTGGCCTAGAGTTGCGCCATGAGTCCAGTCAGTTACGACCCCAAGTCCGGGGTGCAGGGCGCCGCTGCGACCCTGACCATCGCCGGGCTGGCGATCGGGCTCCTGATCGGGCTGTACCGCCCGGTCATCGGTCTCGTTGCCGGTGGGGTCGGGGCCGCGGTCGCAATCGTGATCTGGATCATCAAGGCGAAGGGGCCGTTGGGCCTGCTCGCCCGCCTGGGCCTCGGCCTTGCCGTCGGTGCGGCCCTGGCCTACGGCCTGAACGAACTGGGCGTGCTGCCGACCGTCGCCACCCCCTGAACTCGTTAGGCTGAGCGCGTGCAGAGCGACCCAGAACTCCAACGGCTGCGCGGCTCCATCGACAACCTGGACACCGCGATCATCTGCCTGCTCGCCGAGCGCTTCAAGATCACCCAGCAGGTCGGTGTCCTGAAGAAGGAACGCGGCCTTGCCCCGGCCGACCCGGAGCGCGAGGACCAGCAGATCGCACGCCTGCGTGACCTCGCCGTGCGCGCCCACCTGGATCCTGAGTTCGCCGAGAAGTGGCTGGCGTTCGTGGTTGCCGAGGTGGTCCGCCACCACGAGGCCATCGCAGCAGAGCCGGACGCGGAGCAGGGGTAGATGAACCGACGCCTGGCAGCCGCGCTCCGGTCGCGCGGGGTCTGGGCTGGCTTCGTCGGTTCGGTCCTGGTCGCCTGGGGCGGCTGTCACCCGGAGTTCTCCTTCGACCCGGACGGCTGGCCGGCGGAGTGGGTGAATGCCATCGGCCTGACCGCGCCCATGCCCTTGAACCGGATCCTGATCGTTGCCGGCGTGATCGCGATCACCTGGGGCTGGTGGCACGTGCGACCCACGAGCGAGCGGGAAGCGGTGCCGGCAGCCCCGACCCTTGCCCTGTGGAGCCTGCCGCTGCTGGTTGCCCCGCCGGTGCTCAGCAACGATGCGATCCTCTATGCCGACCTGGGCTGGACGCTCGCGGCCGGCGCCAACCCCTATGAGGTCGGCCTCGCCACGACCGGAGGCCCGTTCACGACGCTGGTCGACCCCCTGTGGGCCGGCAGCGGGGTGGCCTACCCGCCGCTGACGCTGCGCCTGAACCAACTGGTGGTGATGGCCTCAGGGGCCGACCCCTACTGGTCGGTGGTCGCCATGCGCCTCCCGGCGGTGCTCTCCGTCGTCGCGATGCTGCTGCTCGTGCCGCGGATCGCTGCCCTCCTCGGGCTGCCGAAACGGGGTGCGGTCTGGCTCGGTGTCCTGAACCCGCTGCTGTTGCTGCACTTCATCGGGGCAGCCCACAACGACGCCCCGATGGTCGCTGTGACACTCGCAGCGATCTGGGTCGCCTGCCGCTGGCCCGGCTGGGCCGGATCGCTCATCGCCGCCCCGGCGCTGGTCGGCGTCGCGATGGCGTTCAAGCAGCAGGGCGGACTTGCGGTGCTCGCCGTGGCCGGGCTGCCGGTGGCTGCGACGCTCGCTGCCCTGCCGCCGGGGAAGCGGTTGTGGCTGCTTGGCCGGCGCACGGCCCTGGGGACCCTCGTCACCCTGGTGACCTTCGCCGGGATCAGCATCGCCAGCGGGCTGGGTTTCGGCTGGGTGGGGTGGCTCGACCTGATGGGCCTGGCGAACACCCCCGCGCCGCTGGCCCTCCTGGCCAAGGGCTGCGCGCTGCTGTGGTCGGCCGGGGGTGGCTCCTACACCGGCTTCCTCATCCTCGCCGGCCGGGTCGGCACCGTCGTCCTGCTGCTCGTCCTCGCCTGGATCGGGCTCCGGTTCGCCGACCGGCCGCTGAACCTGGTTGCCTGGGGTTCGCTTGCGATCGCCATCCTCGGGCAGGCCCTGCACCCCTGGTACCTGCCGTGGAGCCTCGCCCTGCTCAGCCTCATCCGGCTGACCAGGAAGCAGCGCTACTGGGTGTTCGGCTTCGCGATCACCTTCTGCATCTGGAACGCGATCCAGACCGTGATCTGGCACGGCCAGATCTGATCCAGCCCCAGTTTGCCAGCAGTGGCAGGATCGAGGGCATGCGGGTAGCTATCGGTGGCAGCAACGGACTGATCGGCACCGCCCTGTCCCGGCACCTGGTCAGATCCGGACACGAGGTGGTGCGACTGGTCCGCGGCGAGGTCAGCTCCTCCGACCAGCGGCACTGGGACCCGGACGCCGGGCGGATCGACTCCCCCGGCCTCGACGACGTGGACGCAGTGGTCAACCTAGCCGGAGCGCCGATCGCCGGCGGCCGCTGGACCAGGGAACGCAAGGCCGAGATCCGCCGCTCCCGGACCACCTCGACCCTGACGATCGTCACCCAGCTGTCCCCGGACGGCCGCTGCCAGCGCCTGCTCAACGGATCGGCGATCGGCTACTACGGCGACACCGGCGCCGAGATCGTGGACGAGACGATGCCCGGCGGGCGCGGCTTCCTCGCCGGGGTGGTGGCCGACTGGGAGGCTGCCGCCGGCCACTCACCGGTGCCGACCACCGTCCTGCGCACCGGCCACGTCCTGGCCCGCGAAGGCGGCGAACTCGCGATCCAGTGGCCCCTGTTCGCCCTCGGCCTGGGCGGCAAGACCGGCACCGGGCACCAGTTCATGTCCTGGATCAGCCTGACCGACCACGTCCGCGCGGTCGAGTTCCTGCTGGGCGTCGACCTCACCGGCCCGGTGAACCTGGTGGCACCGAACCCGGTCAGCAACGCCGAGTTCACCCGGGCCTTCGGTGCCCACCTGAACCGGCCGACCCCACTGCCACTGCCGTTGACCGGCGTGCGGCTGCTGTTCGGCCGGGAGTTCGTCAACGAGATCCTCCTGCCCGGGCAACGGGTGCGGCCGGCGAGGTTGCTGGACGCCGGCTTCGAGTTCGGGCAACCCACCCTGGCCCAGGCGTTCGCCGCGCTCGGCTGATCGCCGGACGGCCGCCAGCGCCCACGGGGATACACTTGCCGCTCCATCGCGCGACAGATAGGTGAGTAGTGTCGAGTCCTGCCGAGCTCACGCCGTCCGGAGTGCCGGGGCCCTTCGCCGCCCTCGGCCTGACCTTCGACGATGTCCTGCTGCAGCCCAACGAGAGCGACGTGATCCCCTCAGCTGTGGACACCACCACCTCGGTGAGCCGCCGGATCCAGCTGCGGGTGCCGCTGCTCAGCTCGGCGATGGACACCGTCACCGAGTCGAGGATGGCGATCGCCATGGCCCGCGAGGGCGGCATGGGCATCCTGCACCGCAACATGTCGGCTGAGGAGCAGGCCAGCCAGGTCGATCGCGTGAAGCGGTCGGAGGCGGGGATGATCGACCAGCCGATCACAACGACGCTGGAGGCCACGATCGGCGAGGTCGACGAGATGTGCGGCCACTTCCGCATCTCCGGCGTACCCGTTGTCGACTCCGACCTGAAGCTGCTCGGCATCGTCACCAACCGGGACATGCGTTTCGAGGACGACCCCAACCGCCCGGTCGGCGAGGTGATGACCCGGATGCCGCTGATCACCGGCTGGCCGGGGATCCGCCCGGACGAGGCCCTCCAGCTGCTGGCGAGGCACAAGATCGAGAAGCTGCCCCTGGTCGACGGCGAAGGCCGGCTGCGTGGCCTGATCACCCTCAAGGACTTCGTGAAGTCGGACAAGTACCCGCTGGCGAGCAAGGACCCGCAGGGCCGGCTCCGGGTCGGTGCTGCGATCGGATTCTTCGGAGACGCCTGGGAGCGGGCGATGCTGCTCGTCGACGCCGGGGTCGATGCGCTCATCGTCGACACCGCCCACGGCCACTCCCGCGGCGTGCTGGAGATGATCGCGCGCCTGAAGGCCGAGCCGGCCGCTGCGGAGGTCGACATCATCGGCGGTAACGTCGCCACCTACGCCGGCGCGGCAGCCCTAGTCGCCGCCGGGGCCGACGGGGTGAAGGTCGGCGTCGGACCGGGCTCGATCTGCACCACCCGCGTGGTCGCAGGGGTCGGTGTCCCGCAGGTGACCGCCATCCATGACGCCGCCCAGGCCTGCCGCCCGGCCGGGGTGCCGGTGATCGGCGACGGCGGCCTGCAGTACTCCGGCGACATCGCCAAGGCCCTGGTGGCCGGCGCCGACGCCGTGATGCTGGGTTCGCTGCTGGCCGGCTGCGAGGAGAGCCCGGGCGAACTGGTCTTCATCAACGGCAAGCAGTACAAGTCGTACCGCGGCATGGGCTCGCTCGGTGCGATGGCCGCCCGCGGACGCAAGATGTCCTACTCCAAGGACCGCTACTTCCAGGGCGACGTCGAGTCCGACGACAAGCTCATCCCGGAGGGTATCGAGGGGCAGGTCGCCTTCCGCGGCCCGCTGTCAGCCGTCGCCTACCAGCTGGTCGGCGGCTTGCGGCAGTCGATGTTCTACACCGGTGCCCGCACCATTCCAGAACTCCACAGCAAGGGCCGGTTCGTCCGGATCACCGCCGCCGGGCTGCGCGAATCCCATCCGCACGACATTCAGATGACCATCGAGGCGCCCAACTACTCCTCGCAGTCCTGAGCAAGGGAGCTCCCAAGAAATGATCGAGATCGGCCGGTCCAAGCGAGCCCTGCCCGTTTACGGCTTCGACGACATCGCCATCGTGCCGACCCGGCGCACCCGCGGCATCGAGGAGGTCAACCTGGCCTGGCGGATCGACGCGCTGACCTTCGACTTCCCGATCGTCGCTGCCCCGATGGACTCGGTGATGTCGCCGACGACGGCCATCGCGATGGGTCACCTCGGCGGGCTCGGCGTCCTGAACCTCGAAGGGCTGTGGACGCGGTACGCCGATCCGGAGCCACTGCTCGCTGAACTGGCGGAGATCGACGATCCGGTGACGGCGACCAAGCGGATGCAGGCGCTGTACGCCGAGCCGATCAAGGCCGAGCTGATCACCGAACGGATGGCCGAGATCCGGGCAGCCGGGGTGCCGGTGGCCGGCTCGCTCTCCCCCCAGACCTGCGCCGAGTTCGCCGGCGTGGTCGAGAAGGCCGGGGTCGACTTCTTCGTCATCCGTGGCACCACCGTCTCTGCCGAGCACGTCTCGAACGTGGAACAGCCGCTCAACCTGAAGAAGTTCATCTACGAGCTCGACGTCCCGGTGATCGTCGGGGGCTGCGCCACCTACCAGTCCTCGCTGCACCTGATGCGGACCGGGGCCGCCGGCGTCCTCGTCGGCTTCGGCGGCGGCGCGACCAAGCGCACCCGCAACGTCCTCGGCGTCGAGGTGCCGATGGCCTC
>CAYQXH010000142.1:0-6703 GCA_964421325.1 uncultured Propionibacteriaceae bacterium | reverse complement strand
CGGTTACGCCACCGGAGCCGTGGCATCGTCCAGTTCCAGCCGGTCGTAGGCCAGCGTCAGGGACTCGATCGCCAGGTCGTTGCCGAGGGCGTCCAGCTGCGCCCCACGCCACTCGCAGGGCCAGGCGGCGATCAGGTTCCACCGCCGCACCTCCCGGGAACTGGAGTCGTCGAGCATGGCGATGGAGACGTTGAGTCGCTCCACCCTGCCCTCCGCAGCGCGGAACAGCCAGCGGACCATCTCGCTCGAGTCGGTGAGCCCGTAGCGCAGGGTCACCGGCTGGTACTCGACCCGGCCGGGGATGGAGCGAACCTGGGCGTGCTCCCCACCGGCCCGGTAGAGGATCCGCTCCAGCTTGAAGCCCAGGTCGTCGATCCGGACGAAGTGGCCCTGCACCGTCCCGTTGATCTCGAACTTGAAGTTGTACGCCCGGTAGGGGTCCTGCGGTGCCCCCGGCTGGGCCGCCGGTGCCGCTGGTGCCGGCTGAACGCTCATCTCAGGCCTCCGACTGCTCTGCCGCCGGCTGGTCGGCCGACTGCATCAACTGGAAGACGACGAACTCGGCCGGCTTGACCGGCGCGATTCCGACGAGGGTGACGACCATGCCGGCCTCCCTGACCTCAGGCGGGTTGGTCTCGGCGTCGCACTTGACGAAGAAGGCCTCGGACGGGGTGGTGCCGACCAGGGCGCCGTCGCGCCAGACGTTGGTCAGGAACGCGTTGACGTCGCGGCGAAGGGCGGCCCACAACGGGTGGTGGTTGGGCTCGAAGACCGCCCACCGGGTGCCGTCGAGCACCGACTCCTTGATCATGTTGGTCAGCCGGCGGACGTTGATGTAGCGGAACTCGCTGGCCTCGGCCGCCAGCGTCCGCGCGCCCCAGACCAGGATCCCGTCACCGGTGAAGTAGCGGATGCAGTTGATCCCCGCCGGGTTCAGCAGTTCCTGGTCGCCTTTGCTCACCCGGGACTTCAGGTCGATCACCCCGGCGATGTTGGTGTTGGCCGGAGCCTTGTGCACCCCGCGGGTGGCGTCGGTGCGGGCCCAGACGCCGGCCATGTGCCCGGACGGCGGGGCGGTCACCTTCTCCCCGGAGACCGGGTCCATGACCACGAGCCAGGGGTAGTAGGTCGCAGCGTATCCCTCCTTCGAACGCAGCGGCCCGAGCCCCTTCGAGGCCGGCGGTGCCGACCTGCTGCCGCCCCCGCCGCCGCCCCCGGAGTCGCCCTCAGCTGCCGGTTCTGCCTCTGCAGCCCGTGCCGCCGCCCGGTCCGGGGCTCCGGCGCTGGCCACCTCGAGCAGCCGCCCGACGTCGTCGACCTCCTCGACGGTGTCCAGGATGGCCATCCGGTCCTGCCGCAACGGGTTCTCGCAGTGGGCGATCAGGGCGTCGTGGCTCGCGGGGTCGGTGTAGCCGGGGGCGCAGACGATCGCGACGTCGTCGATCGCCTCCAGCAGGTTCAGCCCGCCGGGGGCGCTCCCCTTGCCGGCAAGGGTGCCGTCGGTGCCGAGGTTCACCACGTAGGCCCGGCTGCCACCGTTCAGGAAGTAGCCGTGCACGGCGGTGCTGAGGTGGGTGCCGGTGGTGGCGTCACCGACGAAGATCCGGACGAACTGGCTCCAGTTGTCGATGGTGACGACGGTGTTCGCCGGAGCATCCGCCTTCGGGGCCACCCCGATGACGCCGACGCTCGAGGTACCCACCCGGCCGAACATCCGGGCTCCGCTTGGCACCTCCTCGACGTAGACACCGGGGGCGCGGTAGTTGGCCATGGCTAGCTCCCTTCGGGTAGGACGAGGCGAACCGGTTCCCCGTCCGGTTCGACGGTGATGGTCGCGGTGCGGCCGTCCTTTGCGGCCGTCAGCGTGGTGGGGCCGCCGGCCGCAAGGAGCTGGAACCGGCCGGCCGAGTCGGTCAGCGAACGTTGCCGGGTGGTGGCCGAACTCACCACGCTGCCCGGGACGCCCCGCCCGGCGGCGTCCAGCACCTCGCCGGAGAGGGTCGTGAACGGGTGCACCTCCACCCTGGTGTCGGTCACCTGCGGTCCTGACGGCTCCTCGATCGGCACCGGCACGGCCACGACGATGCTGAAGCCCAGACCGGGCTCACCGACCGGGAGCGGCCCGATCGAGACGTGCGGATGGGTCTCGGCGGCCACCAGCAGCGACTCCAGCACGGGTAGCGGGGCTTCGCCGTCGACGGTCACCAGGACCGTCAGCTGCAGGTCCAGCAGCGCCCCGTCCCGGCGCGACCGGCCCGTCCGGGTCAGTGCGGCGGGGCGGATGCGGACCGGGCCGCCGGGGTCGGTGCCGGCCCCGCCCGCGCCGGCGAGATGCTCGCTGAGGGCGTCGAACGCCCGTTGGGCGACGCTCATCCTGCGTACCGGCTGGAACTGGTCATCGGGTGCCGTCCTCGGCTGGGGTGTGATGTGGAGATTAGGCTTCGGCGCCGATTCCCGACAAGGCTTTGTTGAATTGGCCGGATAGGTACTTCGGTACCGGTACCGGAAGGTGGCAATTGTGTCTCTGTCACCGCCTGCCACTGCGGTCGGACAATGTCGCGCAGTAGGGGGGGAATATGCTGGACCAGCCGGTAATCGGCGCTGCAACCGATGAGCTGCGGTGGCGCGCGGAATCCGCGCTGTCCAGTGGCGATTACGGGGCCGCGGATGCTGCCTATGCCGAATTGCGCCGCGCGGGTGCCCTGTCCCGCGCCGACGCGGGCAACTGGCTCAAGGCCGTCCGCGGCCTCGGCACGGCACGCCACCAGCCCACGCTCGCCGAGCTGGTGGAGAGCTTCCCGGACGACCAGGACATTCTCGAGTTCGTCGCGGCGGAACTGTGGCAACGGGCAGAGGCGCGGGCCGAGCAGAGCGGCGCCGAGTACGACGAACTCGCCAGGCAGGCCTGGTCGGCAGCCCTGAGAATGGCCGGACCGGTACCGGCCAGCGATACCGACGGGGTCCGGATGATCAGCCTGCTGGACCGTTTCTTCGAGGCCGGCCGGCGGCAGCGGACGCCGATCGGCAGCTACGCCGAGTTCGAGCAGGCACTGGTCCGCTTCGCCGCGGCCGGGCCGGAGTCGATGCTGCGGGCCGCCGACCTGCTCGCCGCCGAGAGCCCGGTGCTGGCGCTGGAACTGGTGGCGGGAGCGGAACTCAGCGCTGCGGCCGTCCTCGTCCAGGCGGTGGCCTCGGCCGAACTCGAGGACTTCGCGGCAGCGGCAGCACTGTTCGACGAGCTCGCGTCGCGCTGGAACCAGCGCGTCACCGACCTGGACGTCGAGGACCGGTCGCGCTGGATCCAGGCCATGACCGACGTCGGCCGTTTCGCCGAGGCCGAGGAAGCCTGCCTGCACACCATCGCCGTGATCGAGGGGCGCCCGGACGAGGCCGAGGGCTGGGCGGCGGCCCGGCTGACGCCTGACGACTACGAGCACTGGCGCCACGTGTACCGGCTGCTGGCGTTCCGGCTGGCGGCCCAGCAGGGTCGGTACCGGGAGGCGTGGGACCACCTGCGCAAGTCGGTCGAGGTGGACGAGACCGGGCTCCCGGTGGAGTTGCGGCGTTCGATCCTCCGGGTCCGGATCCTGCTGGCCGACGAGCCGATGGCCCAGGCCATCCTCGAGGACCTGCGCCGGCTGAGCACCGCCGACCCCTACGACACCGCGTACGCCGAGGCCAGCCTGTGGGCGGGCACGCAGTGGGGGACCCCGGTCACCGAGGGTCACGTCGGGAACGAGTCGCCGTTCTCAGGGGCGCGGTACTCCGGTCAGGCCGCAGCACGGGCGCTGCTGGCCCGGGCCGGGCCGGAGGTGAGCAGCCGGCAGCGGATGCGGTTGGCCCTGCTCGCCGGCGACGACGACCGGGCGGCCGAGATCCTGGACGCCGAGCCGCTGACGGCCGCCGACCCCTGGTCGGTACAGGTGCTGGCCTCGATGCTGGCCCTGCGACTCGGCTACGACAACGTCGCGGACGACCTGCTGGAACAGGTGCTGCCCGACCGGCGTCACGACCTCGACCTCCGCGTGCTGGGCGCCCAGGCTGCCCTGATCGCCGGCGAGTACAAGCAGGCGCTGCGCGAGGCGATGGCGATCACCGACAGCGTCGGCGAGCACATCCTCGCCCGCACCATCCAGGCGGAGAGCGAGTTCGAGGCTGCCCTTGCCATGGCCGAGGACACCTCCGGCGCGACGGGTTCGGTGGAGAACGCCCAACAGCTGATGGCTGCCGTCGCCGACTACCGCACCGCCGCCGACCTGCACCGCGACACCAGCGACTACCTGCGGACCGGGCGGGCCCGGAAGGGCGTCCCGATCGGCTCGGAGCCGCTGGCCCCCAAGTTGTTCGTCGAGGTCTGCCGCCGCGGGCTGCACGCCGCGATCCTGGCCCAGGAGGGCCTGGACCGGCTGGGGTTGCGCGGTGACGCCCGGCTGGTCGACGACGCCCAGGATCTGATCCAGCACCTGCGCTCGGTGAGCCGGCCCTGCTGCCGCACCTGGGGGCAGCGTTGGCAACGGCTGCTGCACCAGCTGCGGCACCTGCTCGATCGGGACGAGGCGGCAAGGCTGTCGATGCTGATGATCGCCTACAGGTGGGCGAACTGGCGCAAGCGACTCCAGAACACGATCTTCATCCTGCTCGGGCTGGTGGTCGGCTGGCTCGGACTGACCAGCCAGCTGCCCGGACCCGAGTCCGACACCGTTCGGGTGCTCGTGCTCGGGGTCGGCGTGCTGTTGTTGCTGATGCCGTTCGCCCGGAGCCTCAAGGTTGGGGTCGTCGAGCTCAGCCGGGACGCGGACACAGCCCCGTTGTCCGGAAGGTCCAAGTCGCTGCGGACCTCCCGCCTGTTGCTGCGGGCCAACCACCTCGGCACCTTCGCGCTGCCGTCCCCGCCGGAGAAGGGCCGCCGCGCGCACGCCAAGTCGCTTCCGGGCGGGACGGCGACGCAGCCGCCGGCCGGCTGATCAGCTGGTCCGGCTGACCCGGTTCACGAACTCGGCCACCTCGTCGAGCATCTCGACCAGGTGCTCGGGCTGGCCGGTCCAGACCATCCGCGCTGTCGGCAGGCCGGCGACCAGCATCGTCGCGGCCAGGTCGTCGACGGCCATGCCCCGGGGTGCCGGCCGCAGGGCGATGGCGGCCGCGCGGTCCCGCTGATCGGGGTTGAGCCCTTCCCACCAGAACTGCAGCGCCTGCTCATCGGTCATGGGTCGATTCTGCCGGTTCGCCGGCGGTCCGGGCACCAGTGCCCGGGATCGTGCCGGCGCCGCCGAGCCGCGCCAGCAGGAGCCCGGCGGTGACCGCCCCGAGGGCAGTAAGGGCGACCCAGATCGGCAGCTCGGCACCGGTGCCGACCCCGGCCCGGACGGTTGCGGCGCTGCCGACGGCGAGGGAGAGGGTGTAGACGGTTCCGTTGATGCCCATCACCGCCGCAAGGGCCCAACCGACGGCCCGGCGGCGGATCAGCGCGACCCCTCCGATCAGCATCGGCGGGACGATGAAGACCAGGTCGATGGCGAAAACCACGCCGGTCGGGTGCCCGGAGGCGACGATCGGGGCCGGGACCTGTCCGGTGAACAGGAAGCCGGCCGAGATCCCGGTCCAGAGCAGGCCGAGCCCGGCCGCGACCACCAGCTGGTAGCCGATCGCGATCACCCGGGTGACCGGGGAGTCGCGGCCGGCAGCCAGTTCGGCTGGATCGATCCGGGGGACGGCGAGCAGCAGCGCGTAGAGCGGCAGGCCGAAGCAGGCGACGTAGAGCAGGAAGAACACGTTGAAGGCGGCGCCGACGGCATAGAACAGGTAGCCGTACATCGAGTAGAACAGCATTCCCAGCCACAGCGCCCGCCCCCGGGTCGAGCCCCGGCGCTCCAGGACCAGGCCGGTCACCAGCAACGGCACGGCCACGAACAGGGTCACCAGGTCCTGGCCCTGGAAGGTGGCCCGGATCAGCGGGTTGTCGCGGTAGAGCCGGTCCGGCCCGAATGCCCCACCGGCGGAGACGACAGCCATCGCCGCAGCCGCCAGCACGGTCAGCCGGTAGGCCGGTTGCAGTCCTCGTGACGAAGCCGCGCTTGGCACGGCCTACTGCCAGCGGGTTCGGTGGAGCAGGCCGATCAGGTGGTCGAGCACGGCCGGCGACATCCGCAGGCCGTTGTGCTCGTACTCGCTGGTCACCCAGGTGCGGCAGTCGGGCAGGATCGCTGCGGTCTGCATCGAGAACTCCAGCGGGACGTAGGCGTCGCCGTAGTACACGGCCGCGGCCACCGGGACGTCGGCCTGCCCCAGCCGCTCGGGGAAGTAGAGCTGGTTCCACTCCTGCCCGGCCAGCACCTCGGCCACCTCCGCGAACGGTTCCAGCTCGGAGTCCTCTGCGAACAGCGTCCGGTGCAGGTGTTCGCCGCCGAGCAGCGTTACGTCGTCGCGCACCCGGTCGGGCATCGTCCGGTCGGCCGACCAGCGGGTGGCCACCCCGTCGGCGTAGCTGGACTCGTGGAGGACCGCGTACAGCGGGTTGCGGCCCCCGAACGGCAGGGCGGCCGCCAGGTCGTGGGCGAAGGCCGCCGACTCGTGGTCGAGGCCGAGCAGGTAGTGCAGCTGTTCGTAGCCGCCCTGCATGCCGAGGCTACTGCCGAGCGTCCGGAAGCGGTCGGCGGAGACCAGGTCGCCGTTGGGGAGAGTCGCGAGGGCATATACGGTATTG
>CAYQXH010000141.1:0-6728 GCA_964421325.1 uncultured Propionibacteriaceae bacterium | reverse complement strand
ATGCTGCTGGCCTGGGCGATGCCGGTGATCGCATCCATGACCGTGTGGATCTGGCTGTTCGACTGGCGGCGCGGGATCGTCAACTGGGGCCTCACCCAGCTCGGGCTCGACTTCACCAACCACAACTGGCTGGAGCAGCCCCTCAGCTTCTACTTCGTCGCAACCGTGATCGTCGTCTGGATGTCGGTGCCGTTCGTCGCCTTCTCGGTGTACGCCGGCCTCACCCAGATCTCCACCGAGGTGCTCGAGGCCGCCCAGATCGACGGCGCCAACGCCGGCCAGCGGTTCTTCGGCATCGTCGTGCCGCTGATCCGCCCGGTGCTGATGATCGTCCTGCTGCTCCAGGTGATCTGGGACCTCCGGGTCTTCGCCCAGATCAAGATGCTCCAGGACGCCGGCGCCCCCACCGCCTCCACCGACCTGCTGGGCACCTACATCTACCGCCTCGGCGTCGGGGCCTCCGATTTCGGGATGGCCTCGGCGCTGTCGATCTTCGTCCTGTTGCTGACGGTCGCCCTCAGCTTCTTCTACGTCATGCACCTGACCAAGGAGGACTCCTGATGGCTGCCCCTGGCAACGCCCTTCGCGATCCGCGCAGCGCCCGGACGGGAGTCGGTGCCCCCGCTTCCCCCCGCAGCGGGCGGCGGATCCGGATCCGGCCCGGCCGGATCGCCGCCTCGGCCCTCGCGATCCTGATCTCACTGGCCTGGGTGTTCCCGGTCTACTGGATGCTGAACTCCTCCCTGCTGCCGAACACTGTGCTCACCTCGACCACGCCGCGGCTGTTGCCGTTCGGCGGCTCCTGGGCGAACTTCCTCGCCGTCTTCGACCAGGGCACCTTCTGGCCGGCGCTCGGGCTCAGCCTCGCGATCACCCTCACCACGGTGTTCTTCTGCCTGCTGTTCGCCTTCCTCGCCGCTTTGGCGATCAGTCGCTTCAAGTTCCGGGGCCGGACGTCGTTCGTGCTGGCCGTGCTGTTCATCCAGATGCTGCCGGCCGAGGGGCTGTTCATCGCCCAGTACAAGATGATGAGCTCGCTCAACCTGCTGAACAGCGTCATCGGCGTCTCGATCATCTACATCGCGGCCGTCATCCCGTTCACGGTCTGGATGCTCCGCGGCTTCGTCGCCGGAGTGCCGGCAGAACTCGAGGAGGCCGCAATGGTCGACGGCCTGAGCCGGACCGGAGCCTTCTTCCGGATCACCCTGCCGCTACTGGCCCCCGGCCTGGTGGCCTCCGGCGTCTACGCGTTCCTGCAGGCCTGGAACGAGTTCACGGTCGCCCTGGTCATCCTGCAGAAGGAGGACTACCGGACGCTGCCGCTGTGGCTGCGCGGCTTCGTCCAGGCGAGCGCGACCCGCGCCACCGACTGGGGCCAGGTGATGGCGGCCTCCACCCTGGTCGCCGTCCCGGTGATCATCTTCTTCCTGATCGTTCAGGGCCGGCTGACCTCAGGGCTGGTCGCCGGCGCCGTGAAGGGTTGAACATGACCGGGCAGGACCTCCGCAGGGCCATCCGGGCGACCCTGATGCCGGGCTTCGCCGGGCCGGTGCTCCCGGACTGGCTCGCCGCCGAGCTGGACGCCGGCCTCGGCGCGGTGTGCCTGTTCGGCACGAATGTCGCCGACCCGGCGCAGCTGCGTCGGCTCACCGCCGACATCCATCTGGCCGCGCCGGGGGCGCTGGTGGCGATCGACGAGGAGGGCGGCGACGTGACCCGGCTGCACCACCTGGCCGGCTCACCGCACCCGTCCGCCGCCTACCTCGGCTCGCTCGACGACGTCGACTTCACTGCGGCGGTCGGCGCCGGGATCGGGGCCGAACTGCTGGCCGCCGGGGTCGACCTCAACCTCGCGCCCGACGCCGACGTCAACTCCAACCCGCACAACCCGGTGATCGGGGTGCGCAGCTTCGGTGCCGAGCCCGGACTGGTCGCGCGGCACGTGGCCGCCTACGTCCGGGGTCTGCAGGGCGCCGGGATCGGCGCAGTGGCGAAGCACTTCCCCGGCCACGGCGACACCGCCACCGACTCCCACCTGGAACTGCCTGCCATCGAGGCGGACGCTGCCGTCCTCGCCGCCCGCGAACTGGTGCCCTTCGGTGCGGCTGTCGCAGCCGGGACGCTGGGCGTGATGACCTCCCACATCCTGGTCCGCTCGGTCGACCCGACGGCACCGGCGACCATGTCGCCCCTCGTGCTCCGGTTGCTGCGCGAGGACCTGGGGTTCACCGGCGCCGTGGTCAGCGACGCCCTCGACATGGCCGGCGCGAGTGGCGGCCGCGGGATCGCGGAGGCGGCCGTCCTTGCCCTCGGCGCAGGGGTGGACCTGCTCTGCATCGGTACCGACAACACAGCCGGACAGCTCGCCGGCATCATCGAGCACGTGTTGGTCGCTGTCCAGGACGGCCGCCTGGCGCGGGAGCGGCTGCTGGACGCCGCCGCCCGGGTGGCTGCGCTGTCCGCCGGCGTGGGAGCCCTCCGCACCCAAACGCCGGCCGAGCCGGTCGAGCCCGCACCCATCTCCCCCGCAGGCTTCTGGCTCCGCGGGCCGATCGGCCCGCTGGCCGCGCCGGTCTTCCTCAGCCTGGCCTCACCAGACAACATCGCGGCCGGCGACACGGTCTGGGGCGTGGGCGAGCACCTCGCCGGCGAGCTGGCCGCCTGGCTGCCCGGGGCCAGCTGCGCCACCGCCGCCGACCTCGGCGCTGTCGCAGCGGTGCTCGCCGCCCATCCCGGCCGGCCGTTGGTCGTCCAGGGCCGGGACCTGGCCCGGGTCGACTTCCTGGCGCGGGCCGTTACCCTGATCCGGCAGTCAAGGCCCGACGCGGTGCTGGTCGAGCTGGGCTGGCCGCAGCTCCCCGGCGTCCCGCCTGTCGATATCGCCACCTACGGCAGCGGCAGAGGTGCTGCGATCTGCCTGATCAAGTTGCTCGCGGAAGGGGCCAGATGACCAAGTTGCCAGCCTCAGGGCTGAGCCTCGGCATCGACATCGGTGGCACCAAGACCCACGGCATCCTGCTCGACGCCGACGGCCACCGCCTCGCCGAGAGCATCCGACCCACCCGCATCGGCCCTGACGGGGTGGTGGCAACCACCATCGACGTGGTGGCCGACTGCCTCGGCAAGGTGGACACGACCGACCGGACCGTCCTGGTGGGGATCGGCATCCCCGGACAGGTAGACCCGGCCGCCGGCCTGGTCCGGACGGCGGTGAACCTCGGCATCAGCGAGCTCGACCTCGGGCCGCGGCTCAGCGCCGCCGTCGGGCTGCCGGTCACGGTCGACAACGACGTGAAGGCTGCGGCGCTGGGCGCGGCGAACCACCTCGGCATCGCCGGTGGCGACCTGGCCTACCTGAACTTCGGCACCGGCGTCGCAGCGGCAGCAGTCGTGAACGGACGCCTGGTTCGCGGCCACGGCAACCTGGCCGGCGAGATCGGGCACATCCCGGTCGACCCGAGGGGCGACCGCTGCCACTGCGGCCAGCGGGGCTGCATCGAGGTGCTGGCCGGCGGCGGCCGGATCGCCGAGCGACTGGCAGCGTCCGGGCCGGGACTGACCCTGGTCAACCTGGTCGAGGCTGCGGAGGCCGGCGACCCGACCGCCGCGGCCGAGGCGCACCGGATCTGCACCGGGATCGCGCTGGCCGTGCAGCTGGTCGTGCTGACGCAGGGCTCGGCGAGGGTGGTTCTCGGCGGCGGCGTCGTCCATGCGGCGCCGGACCTGGTCCCGAGGGTGCAGCACATCCTGGCCGACCGGGCTGCCGGCTCCGAGTTCCTCGCCTCGCTCCGGCTGGCCGAACGGATCACGGTCATCCCGGCCGGCTACCCGGTGGCCGCGATCGGCGCTGCCCTCGTCGGGATGAGCCGCAGCCGGGCGCGCCAGTTGGCCCCGATCGGCTGAGGCTAGCCGCCCGATGCGTCCGATTCGGCTGCGGCGATGTCGGCGTCGCCGAGCTCGGTGGACTCCAGCCAGCCCTGCGGCATGATCACCTTGTCCCGGGGGGTGCCCTGCCGGCCCCGCGGTGCGCCGAGTTCGGCGGCCGGGAACGGGACGTCGGGGTCCAGCTGGGCCAGCAGCGCGTCCAGCTCCGCGAGGGAACTGACCATGGCCAGCGGCCGGCGCAGCTCACCCCCCACCGGGAACCCCTTGAAGTACCAGGCCATGTGCTTGCGCAGGTCGGTGAGGCCGTGCTTCTCGCCGTAGAGGGCGGCCAGCAGTTCCGCATGCCGGCGGATCATCCCGGCCACCTCGCCGAGCGTCGGCAGCGTGCGCCGCTCGCGTCCGGCGAAGGCGTCGGCAAGGTCACGGAACAGCCAGGGCCGGCCGAGGCAGCCGCGTCCGACCACCACTCCGGCGCAGCCGGTGCTGGCCATCATCGCCATCGCGTCGGCGCCCTCCCAGATGTCGCCGTTCCCGAGGACCGGGATGTCCAGGGCCTCGACCAGAGTCGCGATCGCCGTCCAGTCGGCGACCCCGGAGTAGGCCTGCTGGACGGTGCGGGCGTGCAGGGCGATCGCTGCGCAGCCGGCTTCCTGGGCGATCCGGCCGGCGTCGAGGTAGGTGAGGTGACCGGCGTCGATGCCCAGGCGCGTCTTCATGGTCACCGGGACGCCGTAGGCGTCGGCCGCTGCCACGGTCGCCCGCAGGATGGCGGCCAGCCGGTCCCGTTTCCAGGGCAGGACCCCGCCGCCGCCCTTGCGGGTCACCTTCGGCACCGGGCAACCGAAGTTCAGGTCGACATGGTTCACCCCGAACTCAGCACACAGGATCCGGGTCGCCGATGCCATCACGTCCGGATCGACCCCGTACAGCTGGACCGAACGGACGGCCTCGCCGGGATCGAAGCGCAGCATTTCGAAGGTCTTCGGGATGCGCTCAACGATGCCGCGGCTGGTGATCATCTCGCAGACGTACAGCCCGGCCCCCTGCTCGCGGCAGAGCTGGCGGTAGGCGGCGTTGGTGATCCCGGCCATCGGTGCGAGTACCACCGGCGGCCCGACCTCCACGATCCCACCGCCGGGTGCGACCAGCCGCAGCGGCTCGACCATTCCACCTCCTGGATCGGGTCCTTGCGGACCCCTCGTCCGGCTCCCGGATCGCGACCATGTGGCTCGGGGAGCGGAACCACGCGGTACTGAGCTCGACCTGAATTCCGGCCGGGCTCGACGAAGCCCCGAGGGGTCAGCCTACCTACCCCCTTGCGCAGCGCCGACTAACGGTGTGCGCTGGTCCGATGAGCACCGAGCACAGCCGGGTCGTGGCAGCACTGGGCGCAGTTCCCCGGCGGAGCTTCCTGCCCGAGGAGGTGCAGCACCTGGCCGGCCTTGACCAGCCGGTACCCATCGGTCACGGCGCCACCAACTCCCAGCCGTGGACGGTGCAGTTCATGCTGGAACTGCTCCACGTCCCGGAGGGGGCGAGCGTGCTGGACGTGGGCAGCGGCTCCGGCTGGACCACTGCCCTGCTGGCCCAGCTGACCGGGCCGGGCGGCTCGGTGCTCGGAGTCGACGTCGTGCCGGAACTGGTCGAGATGGGCCGGCGGAACCTGGCGACGTTCAACCTGCCCTGGGCCCGGATCGAGCAGGCGGTCCCGGGCAGCCTCGGCGCCCCGGACGAGGGCCCGTTCGACCGGATCCTCGTCTCGGCGGAACCGGGTCACATCCCGGCCGGGCTCGAGCGGCAACTCGCCGTCGGGGGCCGACTGGTGCTGCCGGCCTCAGGCGTGATGTGGGTCGTCGACCGTGATCATGAGGGCTGGCACCGCGAGCCGGTGACGGGCTACCGGTTCGCCTTCGTCCCACTGGTCTGAAGTCCGGGACCCGGCCGCTTGCTTTATCCAACGCCGTTCGATAATGTCCAACATCGTTGGATAACGGCGCGGTGGAGAGCGGGAGACATGAGTCCGAGGAAGGCCAACCAGGCCCAGCTGAGCACCTCCCAGATCGTTGCCGCTGCCCTGGAACTGATCGACCAGACCGGTCTCGAGGGACACACCATGCGGGCGCTCGGCGCCAAGCTGGGCGTGGACGCGAGCACCATCTACTACCACGTCCCCAACAAGTCCGCCCTCTACAGCCTGATCGTCGATGAGGTCATGGCCGGCCTGGACCTGTCCGGGGACGACCCGGGCAAGAGCTTCGAGGACCGGCTGGTGACCGCGGCATGGCAGTACCGCCGCGCCCTGCTCGTGCACCCGCGGGCGCTCCCGCTGGTCGGCGTCCGCTCGATGCGCTCCAGGACCCAGCTACAGGGGATCGAGATCCTGCTCGGGATCCTCTTCGCCGCCGGCCTGTCCCCCGTCGAGGCGATGATCGGCATCGACGCCATCGGCCAGACCGTCGTCGGCATGACCAGTGTCTACGCCGCCGCCGTCACGGCGAACGAGTACCACGACGGCGCTGAGCCGTTCGCCGACCTGCCCGCCGGGCACTTCCCCAACGTCAACCGGATGCTGGCCGAAGGCGCCTTCCTCGGCTTCGACGCCGAGTTCGAAGCCGCTATTCGAGCCCTGGTCTCCGGCCTCCTGGCCAACGCCCGGGCCGGCCGGCTCGTCCCCACCGACGCTCGACCGGTTCCGGTCGACCCGGGAATCCTCCCGAATCACGAGAAACGCTAGGCAACGAAGATGCTCACCACACTGAAGAACCGCGACTACCGCTACCTGTGGGGTGGCCAGGCCATCAGCCACCTCGGCGACCAGTTCCACCTGGTCGCGCTGCCGTGGC
>CAYQXH010000140.1:0-6770 GCA_964421325.1 uncultured Propionibacteriaceae bacterium | reverse complement strand
GCACCCGGCGGCGCACCGTGATGGGGATGTTCCTGGCCGAGTCGCTGTTCCAGGGACTGATCGGGACAGCCGTGGGCATCGCTGCCGGCTGGGCGCTGGCCGCCGGCCTGTTCGCTGCGATGGCCCCCATCTTCGAGTCGGTGATGCACTTCAAGGTCGGCGGTCCGGTCTTCACCCTCTCCACGTGGGTGACCTCGATCGTGCTCGGTGTCGGGGTGACGGTCGCAGCCGCCATCGTCCCGGCGCGCGCCGCCGGGCGCGTGACCCCGATGGAGGCGATGCGGCCGCAGCTGGGTGAGGTCTACGAGCGTCGCGTCGGGCGCCGCGCCTGGATCGGGGTCGGCCTGATCGTGGCGTCCCTGTTCGGCCTGACCACCGGGTCGGCGACCCTGGTCGGCCTCGGCTCGGTGGCGTTCCTCGTCGGGATCGCCCTGGTCGCGCCCGCCGTGGTGAACCCGCTCTCGGACTGGGCCGCCCGCCCGCTCGAGCTGGCGTTCTCCAGGGAGGGCGCGATCGCGCGAAGCAACCTGCAGCGCAACCCCGGCCGCAGCGCTGTCACGGTGACGGCCGTGATGCTCGGCCTTGCGTCCATCGTTGCGATGATCACCATGGTGACCTCGATCTTCGCCGGGTTCACCAGCTACCTGGACAAGTCGCTGTCGGCGGACTACCTGCTCATCCCGCAGTCGATCATCCTCGGCCAGGGCAATGTCGCCGCCGGCCCACGCCTGGCCGACCAGGTGCGCGCGACCCCCGGAATCGCTGCCGTCTCGACGTTGCGGATCACCCAGGCCAAGGTTGACGGCGCCGACGTCCAGGTCATCGGCATCGACCCGGACGACTACCTGAAGGTGGCGGCCTTCGACTGGAACGCCGGCTCCGGCGACAAGGCGGTCGATCAGCTGCGCACCGGCAGGTGGCTCATCGCGAACGGCATCTATGCAGCCCAGCACAACCTGGTGGTCGGCCAGGCGGTGCAGCTGGACACGCCCAACGGCCGGCGGACCTACCACCTCGCCGGGATCGGCAACGACTACCTGAACGCCAAGCTGTCCACCCTGTACGCGTCGCAGGCGAACCTGCAGCGGGACTTCAACGTGACCGCCGACCTGCTACTGATGGCGAACCGGACGCCGGCAGCCGACCCGACGGCGACCAAGCAGCGCCTCGCCCGGATCGTCGGCGACTACCCGGCGTTCCGCCTCTACGAGTCGGCGACCTGGCGGGCGGAGCAGCTGGAGACGTTCAGCCAGACCACCATCGTGTTCGACGTGCTGGTCGCAGCGCTCGCGCTGCCGTCGCTGCTGGCCCTGATGAACACGCTTGCGATCAGCGTGCTGGCCCGGACCCGCGAGATCGGGATGCTGCGTGCCGTGGGCGCCACCAGGCGCCAGATCCGCCGGATGGTGATGGCCGAGTCGCTGCTGCTCTCGGTGATCGGCACCGGGCTCGGTGCCGTCGCCGGCCTCTGGCTCGGCTATGCGCTCGTGGCTGCGATGGGTGCCGTCGGCTGGCAGATGCCGTACGCGTTCCCCTGGACCGGGCTGCTGGCGACCGTCGTGGTCGGCATCACGTTCGGCGTCCTCGCTGCGATCGGGCCGGCGCGCTCCGCCGCCCGGCTGGACGTCGTGGCGGCCCTGCACCAGGAGTGAGGCCATCGGCACCGGTCGACGTCCGCCCGACGGCGGGTCCGGCTAGACGTCGATGACCGCACCGTTCCTGGGCAGCCCACCCGGGAAGGAGATCGGGACGGCGATCGCGCGGTCGGCGTCCGGGCCGTCCATGGCCTGCAGGTGCACATGGGGTTCGGTGCTGTTGCCCGAGTTCCCGCACTGCCCGAGCAGGCTGCCCTTCGTGACCGGCTGGCCGGGACGGACCTGGATGCTGCCTCTGCGCAGGTGGCAGACCGCTACGACCGGTCCCGACCCGACCTCCACCAGTACGTGGTTGCCCGCCAGGGCCGGCCAGCCCCCGGCTGCCCGGCGGTTCTGGGTGAGCGCATAGGCGATCGAAGGCAACCCCCGGAACGCCTCGTGGTCGGGTTCGCCATCGTGGACGGCGACGACAACGCCGGACGCGGGCGCGAGGACGGGCCGCCCGAAGCCGGGGAACAGCCCTGGCGCCTCTGGGCGGACCAGTGAAGCCAACCGCAGCGGCGCCGAGCGCCCACCTGCGTCAACCGGCACGAAGTCGATGGCGTGCCCGGACCCGAACCGCGCCGAACCGTGACTCGGCACCCGGTCGGCCGGGCTGTTCTGCACCAGCCATCGCCCGGTGAACGGGTAGGCGAGCCGGAGTGGCCCCGTCACCGCGCACGCTGCCCGGCGCCGGCTGCCGGGGTGTTCCAGATCGGCTGCATCCGCCCATCATCTCAGGGGTGGAGCCGGCCGGTCCCGGGCCCGGAAACGCCGGGAGCCACCGTCCGGCTGGACGGTGGCTCCCGGTTCAGCGAACTCCGGTCAGCCGATCAGGCTGGTGATGATGCCCTGGGCGAAGTACAGCACGAAGGCTCCCGCGACACCCCACATCAGCGCGTGCACGTCCTTGGCCTTGCCGCGGATCGCCTTGATCAGGGCGAACGCGATGAAGCCGGCGCCGATCCCGACGGTGATCGAGTAGGTGAACGGCATCAAGACGATGGTCAGGAACGCCGGGATGCCCTCTTCCGGGTCCTCCCAGTTCACGTGCACGACCTGGCTCATCATCAGGAAGCCGACGAAGAACAGCGCCGGGGCGGCAGCCTCCGAGGGAACCATGTTGACCAGCGGAGCCAGGAACAGGCTCAGCAGGAAGGCCACGCCGGTGACGACCGAGGCGATGCCGGTACGGGCACCGTCACCGACGCCGGCGGCCGACTCGATGTAGGACGTGTTCGACGATACCGAACCGAGGCCACCGGCGATCGCTGCGACGGAGTCGACCAGCAGGATCTCCTGGGTGTGGGGCGGGTTGCCGTCCGCCTCCAGCAGGTCGCCCTCGGCGCCGACGGCGACGATCGTGCCCATGGTGTCGAAGAAGTCGCTCAGCAGCAGGGAGAAGACCAGCAGCAGCAGGCCGAGGATCGCTGCGGGGCCGGCGGCACCGGTGAACGCGCCGAACAGGTCGACGCGACCGAGCAGGCTGAGGTCCGGAAGGCTGAAGGCGCCGAAGGCCGGCACATTGAGCATCCAGCCGGTGGCATTCTCCGCGGTCTTCGAGCCGATGTGGAGCAGGGACTCGACGATCACGGCGAGCACGGTGCCGCCGACGATCGCGATCAGCATCGCGCCCTTCACCTTGCGGACGTAGAGCGTGACAAGGACCAGCAGCACGATCAGGAAGATGGCGATCGGCCACCCGATGAGCTGGCCGAAGACACCAAGGGTCACGATCGGGCTACCCGGGCGGACGACGCCGGCATCGACGAGACCGATGAAGGAGATGAACAGGCCGATGCCCACAGAGATCGCGGAGCGCATCGAGCGCGGCACGGCGCTGAAGACAGCCTTGCGGAACCCCGTCAGCACCAGGATCGTGATCAGGATGCCCTCCCAGACCACCAGGCCCATGGCCTGCGGCCAGGTGATCATCGGCGCGATGGTGTACGCCAGCACGGCGTTCAGGCCGAGGCCGGTCGCCAGTGCGATCGGGAAGCGGGCGTACGCGCCCATCAGAATGCTCATCAAGCCCGCGATCAGGGCGGTTGCCGCCGCGACGAGCCCGATCGAGATCCCGACGTTGGCACCGATGGTCTGCAGGTCGGCGGCGGGCACACCGGGGCCGAAGTTCGAGAACTTGGGCTGACCGGAGATCAGGTTGCCGTTCACGTCGGCTGCCGTACCGATGATCAGGGGGTTGAGAACAATGATGTAGGCCATGGTGAAGAAGGTCACCAGGCCTCCGCGGATCTCCCGGCCGAGGTTCGAACCACGCTTGGTGATTTCGAACCATCCGTCGAGAGTCTTGTTGAGCTTCGGGGCAGGGTCTGCCGTTGTCGTTCCAGGGTTCGCCATGCCGGAATGGTAGGGCCGGACGAGGTGCCTCTAGTGTTGTGTCCGTGACCCAGAACACGCACCATCACCGCCCCCTGATGGTGCAGGCACCCGTCCGCGCCCTCGACCCCGACGGCGTTGCAGTGGTGAGCGCGGGAACGGTCGCTTTCGCCATCGCGGCGGTGACCTGTTGGGTGCTCCGGGCGGACCTGGAAGCCACCGGTCGGCTCTGGTACCTGGGGGTTTCGGTCACGGGTACGGTGCTCGGCCTGCTGGGCCTGGCGTTCGGCCTGTTCCGCAAGGCGCGCCGGCACCGGCTCGAGGCTGCCGACCTTCCCGAAGCCGCCGACCAGATCGACGCGGCTGTCCTGCCGGAGGCCGACGGGCTGCCCGGGACCACCGGCCTGACCGAGTCAGGCGATGACCGCCCGGTGCCCGATGCGGCCCCGCGGCGGGCTCTCGAGGAGTGAGGCCTGCCGGCGTCCGATCAGTCGAAGAGGCCCTCTTCGATGCTGATGGTGTCCCACACCGGCAGTGACAGGTCGACACCCTTGCTCGGCTCCAGCACGTCGGAGTGTCCGCCGCAGCCGTGGTCGCGGCTGACGACGGCCCCGTCGGTCGGCGCCAACTCGTTGGTGCAGACGCCGAACAACCGGCCGAGGCTTCCGCTGATCCCGACGAGGAAGCCGCAGGTCTGGCAGTTGGCCGGGGCCTGCTGGGTCATCGCGTTGTCCGGTCCCCCGGGTCCGGCGAGCCACCGCTCGACGGCTTCGTCCCGACCGACGGGTGAAAGCACCCGCTCGCGGCCGAGCCCCAGTTCTGCGACCACTGCCCGGACCTGGCTGGCTTCGGCCGGGTCCGGATCCCTGGCCAGTTCGCCACCGGTGTAGCCGGGCTCCAGCCGGACGTCTTCTGCGGGCGTCGGGGCGAGCACGCCCGGGGTGAGGTCCTTCGGGCCGATACGTTCCGACCAGGGCACCCAGCGGGGTGCGATCAGGGAGCCCTCGCCCGGGACGAGGGTCACCTCGGAGACGGTCACCACCCGGGCGCGGGAGGCCCGGGCAACGGTGACCGACCACTGCCAGCCCGGGTAGCCCGGGTGGACGCACTCGAACAGGTGGGTGGCGACCCGGACGTCCTCTGCCTGGACGCCTCGGTGCTCGCCGACCTCGAGCACACCGGCCCGACGGATGGCGGCGGCTCGGGCGAGTTCAACGGCTTCAGCGCAGGCTTCGTCGAGTTCCAGGGTGGCAGCCAAGGTCACAGCTCCAGTTCGTCGGCAACAGCGCGGAGCACGGATGCGGTCTTGCCGCCGAGCTTGCCGTCGGGGTGGCGGCCGCGGCGGTAGCCGTTACCAAGGTTGTCCAGCATCTTGATCAGGTCCTCGACGATGATCGCCATCTGTTCCGGCGACTTCCTGGCGGCCTTGGACAGCGACGGGGGCGCTTCGAGGAGCCGAACCGAAAGGGCCTGCTCGCCCTTCTTGCCGTCCACGACGCCGAACTCGACCTTCTGTCCACGCTTGAGGGTGGTGACGCCTTCGGGCAGCGCGGCAGCGCGGACGTAGACGTCCTCGCCGCCCTCGTCCTTGGACAGGAAGCCAAAGCCCTTCTCGGCGTCGTAGTAACGCACCTTGCCAACCGGCATGATTCCTCACTCCTGATCGTTGCCGGCCTGCTCCCAGCGACCAGCCACACAAGACTAACGGCTGAACCCGACCGGGGCACACCGGTTGGGGCAGGTGCGTCACCACCGAGGGCGCCGCCGCGCGACGGCGCATACGATTGCGCCATGGCCAGCTGGCGGGACGGACCCGAGTACGCACCGCTCGAGCGCCCGGCCGCGTTCGTCGTGCCCGACGGGCCGCCGCTGCCCAGCCCGGACGCCCCGGAGCCGGTGACCCCGACGGCCGCTGCCCTCCCCGAAGCCGAGCCGACGTTCACCCCGCCACCGGTCGAACAGCCGGCCCTCGCAGCACTGGTGCCCTCGGCAGCACCTGGACGCAACCCGCACCTGCCGTTCGAAGTGGTCACGGCCACGGTGACCAACGCCGGCGGCTGGTCCTCCGGGCAAACGCCGGCGGGACGACCGGATCCGGGGCAGCGGCCTCCGGAGCTGCCGTTCAACGCCCCGGGCCCGTCATTGACCGGCTACCTGCCGGTACCTCAGACCGTCCAGCCGAACGCCCAGATCAACCCGGCCCCGTTCCCCGCCCCCGGCACCCCGCAATGGTTCGCCCCACCGCCGGAGACCCGCGTCCCGGACGCCCCTCCGTCCGTCACCATCGGCCAGATCTGGAACGCCAGCACCGCTGGGGTGATGATCCCGCTGCTCATCGGGATCTTCCTGCCCTGGCTGTCGATCCTGATGCTGGCCATCTCGTTCGCACTGTCGGCGCGGATCGCCTACCGCAGGACCGCGATCCGGCGGGCCTACTTCGCAGCCCTGATCGTGATCGGGCTGCTCGGGCTGTTGTCCATGACATCCACCGGCTACGACAGCGACGTGCTGTTCGACAGCCTTGCCAGCGGCGCCCAACTGGCCTGCGTCGTGCTGCCGGTGGTCGTCGGGCTCATCGTCGGCGGCGCCCTGCGCGCCGGTGAGCCGCCGGACCGGATCTTCTGATGACGGCTGAGCCGGGGCAGCCGGAAGGCATCGGGACGCCCTCGGGTGGCCAGCCCGGCTTCTCGCCGCCGTCCCCGGGCCCGTTTCCCCCGGCAGCTCCGCCACCCGGCGCACCGTGCGCTGCCCGCGCTGCGGCGCGGGTTTCGACTGCACGTTGTCCGACGTCTGCTGGTG
>CAYQXH010000139.1:0-6822 GCA_964421325.1 uncultured Propionibacteriaceae bacterium | reverse complement strand
GCCTTGTAGCTCGGGATGAGCGCCACCCGCCAGGCCGGACGCCAGCTGTTGTCCCAGCAGCAGGCCACCTGGGTCGGGGAGTAGTCGGTGATGAACCGGGCCAGGAAGTCCAGCAGGCCCCGCACGGCGTTCACCGGGCGCCCGTCCACGGAGCGCAGGGTCGCCGGGATGCCGTGGAAGGCACGGAAGTACAGCGATGCGGTGTCGAACAGCAGCAACCGTGGCTCTGGCATCGCCCCATGCTGCCATCAGCGTGCCGTTTCGTGTACCGAACACGGTAGGCGATCCGGTTCGCTGAGCGGTTGCCGTGGCCCGACTAGGCTGGGCGGGCTGCCTGAAGGGGGACTTGTGATCGATCGGCTCGCCGCGAGGCACTGGGGTGTGCGGGCGGGCCTGGCGATCAGCTCCGGCGTGCTCACGGCCCTCGGCTTCCAGCCGTACGGCTGGTGGCCGCTGGTGCCGGTCGGGGTGGCCGGGCTGAGCCTCGCCGTCCTCGGCGCCCGCCGCATCCGCGGGGCGACCGGGCTCGGTTTCGGCTTCGGCACCGGCTTCCTGTTGCTGGGTGTCGGCTGGATGCAGGTGATCTTTCTGCAGGCCATGTTCGGGCTCGTGGTCGTGGAGGCGCTCTTCTTCGCGCTCCTCGGAGCCGTCCTGAAGGTGGCTGGACGCACGCGGTGGTGGCCGCTGCTGGCGGCCGGCTGCTGGTCGGCCGTCGAGTTCACCTACGCCAGGTTCCCGTTCAACGGCTTCGGCTGGATGCGGCTCGGCTACGCGATGGTCGACTCCCCGCTGGCCTGGCTGCTGCCGCTGGCCGGTGTGGCCGGGCTCAGCTTCGCCACGGCGATCCTCGGCCAGGGCATCGCCTGGGTGATCGTCCACCCGTCGCGGCGCACGGGCCTCACCGCCGCGGCCGGCCTGGTGGCACTGCTCCTGCTCGCAGCCTCGGGAACCCTGGTGCCGGTCGGTACCCAGACCGGGACCGTTGCCACCGGCTACGTGCAGGGTGGTGCGCCCGGCGGTGGCGTCTACGGGCTGGGCGAGGCCCGGACGATCACCCGCAACCAGGTGGCCGAGACCTACCGGCTGGCCGAGCGGATCGATTCCGGAGAGCTCGCCGAACCCGATTTCGTCGTCTGGCCGGAGAACTCCACCGACATGGACCCGTTCGGCGACTCGACCACCGGCAGCCTGGTCAAGTCGGCCGTGGCCCGGGTGGGGGTGCCGATCCTCGTCGGTGTCATCCTCGACGGGCCGGGGGTGGACGAGCGCCAGACCGCCTCGCTGTGGTGGGACCCCGACGAGGGTGTCCTGGCCCGGTACCTCAAGCGGGGGATCGTGCCGTTCGGGGAGTGGGTGCCCCTGCGCTCGATCCTTCTGCCGCTGATCCCCGAACTGGCCTACGTCGGCGCGCAGTCCGTCGCGGGCACGGAGCCCGGCGCGATGCCGGTAACCCTGCCCGACGGACGCGACCTCACCATCGGCATCATGGTCTGCTACGACCTCGTCTTCGACGACTTCGCCTACGACACGGTCCGGCACGGCGGCCAGGTGCTGGTCGTCCAGTCCAGCAACGCGATGTACCAGGGCACCGGCCAGATCCAGCAGCAGTTCGCGATCACGAGGGCGCGGGCGCTGGAGCTGCGCCGGGAGATCCTCGTGGTCACGACCAGCGGGGTCTCCGGGCTGATCAACCCCGACGGCTCGGTCGCCTTCACCGTTCCTGACCACGTCGGAGCCTCCGGAGTGGTGAGCCTTCCGCAACGCGAGGGCTTGACGCCGGCAACCTGGCTGGCCGGCTGGCTGGAGCTCGCCCTGGCGGCGCTTGCCCTCGCCGGGGTGGTCGTCTCCATCCCATACGGCAGAATGAAGAAGTCCGGACCCCGAACTGGAGAAGCGAATGACCGACCCGATGCCCTCGCTTGAGCGAGTGCTCGTCATCATCCCCACCTACAACGAGTCGGAGAACCTGCGGCCGATCACGGCCCGCATTCGGGCCGCGGTGCCGGACGCGCACATCCTGGTCGCCGATGACAACTCCCCGGACGGTACCGGCGCCCTCGCTGACGAGCTGGCTGCGGCGGACGACCACATCCACGTGCTGCACCGACGGGGCAAGGAAGGGCTGGGGGCCGCCTACATCGCCGGTTTCCGCTGGGGGCTCGACCAGGGGTACGGCGTGCTCGTCGAGCACGACGCGGACGGCTCCCACCAGCCGGAGTACCTGCCCGCCATGCTGGAACGCCTCCGGACCGCCGACGCGGTGAAGGGCTCCCGCTACGTCAAGGGCGGATCGACCAAGGGGTGGCCGTTGCACCGCCAGCTGCTCTCCCGCGGTGGGAACCTGTGGACCCGGCTGATGCTCGGGCTGAAGGTGAAGGACGCCACCGGGGGCTTCACGGCCTGGCGGGCCGCGACCCTGCGCGGGATCGACCTGGACGGGGTCGAGGCGGCAGGTTACGGCTTCCAGGTGGACCTGGTGTGGCGCGCCCTCCGCAACGGCTTCAAGGTCGCCGAGATCCCGATCGAGTTCATCGAACGCGAGTACGGCGACTCCAAGATGAGCGGGACGATCGTCGCCGAGGCGATGCTGCTGACCACCCAGTGGGGCCTTCGGTACCGGGCCGGGCAGGCGAGGCGGGCCGCCGGCAAGCTCGGCCGGACCGCCGGCGAGCTCTCCCAGGACGCCGGCGAGAAGGTCGCGGCGGTGCCTGGCCGCTTGACGCGTTGGTGGCGCGACCGGAACGGGGCCGGCTCGTGACCGGGCCGGTCCGGCTGCGGCGCCGGCTCCTGCTCCCGCTCGTAGTGGTCGGGTTCATCCTGCTCTCGGTGGCCGAGGTCTGGTTGCTCACGGCTGTCGGGGCCCGGATCGGGGTCTGGTGGACCCTGGCGATCCTGGCGGCCGAGGCACTGATCGGGTCATGGCTGATGCTCCGTGAGGGCCGGAAGGCCTGGGCGGCGCTGACCGGCGCCTACACCACCGGGAAGATGCCCACCGGTCACCTGGCCGATGCCGCGCTCATCCTGGTCGGCGGCGTCATGCTGATCCTGCCGGGCTTCTTCAGCGACATCCTCGGCCTGATCTGCCTGCTCCCGCTGACGCGTCCGCTCGCCCGGCGCCTGATCGGATCGCTGATCGCCCGGCAGGCCGCGAAACAGGGACTCGACGTGAATAGCCTGCGGGCGCGCTTCGGCCCGGGCACCGTGATCCGAGGGGAGACCGTAGCGGACTCCCCGGAACCGCCGTCGCAGCAGCCCCCGGTCATCAAGGGCGAACTCGAGGACTGACCCTGACGGGGTCGCTCACGGCCCCGTCGGTCGGCTCGGTTCTCCGCTCAGTGTTCCTCGCCGCGGATCTGGTCCAGCCGTTCAGCCAGCAGGTCCTCGAGCTCCTCGATCGACCGCCGCTCGCGCAGCATGTCCCAGTGGGTGCGGGGCACCTTCGTTTCCTTCGCTTCCGGCAGCACCCCGTCAGACCGCAGGCCGACCTCACCGCACCGCGGGCACTCCCACTCGGTCGGCAGATCCGCCTCCTCGGCGAAGACCACGGTGAAGTGGTGGCCCTTCGGGCAGTCGAACCCGATCTCCTGGCGCGGAGCAAGCTCCACTCCACTCGGGTCGGCGTGGCTCTTGGAGCCAAGCCCCGATCCCTTCAACGCACGACTCTCAGCCATTGCACTCCCTCCGCTCCCAGCTAACCAGCCCGGTCAAACTCAGAGCACCTTTGGCAACGCATTTCCGGCGTCGCTGATTCCCTTGCGCATGTCCACCCGGGACAACAGGACGCCGCCGACCACGAAGAAGACCGCCAGGGCGACCAGCGCCAGCCGGTAGGACTGGGTGAACTGGAAGACCAGCCCGAAGGTGAGGGTGCCCAACCAGCTGGTACCCCGCTCCATGGCCTGGTAAAAGCTGAAGTACTCCGATTCACGACCCAGTGGCACCAGTTGGCTGTACATCGAACGGGCCAGCGCCTGGGTGCCGCCCATCACCAACCCGATGGCAGCGCCGAGTCCGAGCAGGGCGGTGAAGCTGCCCGCCGGCAGGCCGAATCCGACGATCACCACAACCAGCCAGATCGCGATCCCGCCGATCACCGTTTTCTTGGCACCGATGGCGCCGGCGATGCGGCCGAAGAGCAGCGCACCACCGAAGGCGACCAGCTGGGTGAGCAGGAAGGTGAGCAGGACCTGCTGGGTCTCCATCCCGAGCTCGGCCGAAGCGTAGAGGCTGGACTGCACGATCACGGTCTGGATGCCGTCGTTGAAGAACAGGAACGCCACCAGGAACAGCACCGTCTGTGGGTAGTTGCGCATGTCCCGGAACGTGTCGGAGAGCTGGGCGAACGGGTTCTTGGCCTTGATCAGCGCCGGCACCGAGCGGGGCAGCTTGCGGAGCCCCAGCACCGGGATGATCGTGAAGATGCCCCACCACAGGCCGGCGGAGAGCAGGCTGAACCGGATCGCGAGGCCGTAGCTGATGCCGAGCCGCTCGTAGCTGGACATCAGCAGGAAGTTCATCGCGAGCAGCAGCCCGCCGCCGAGGTAGCCCCAGGCCCAGCCGCGGCTGGACACGCGGTCGCGGTCGTCCGGACCGGCGATCCGCACGAGGATGGCGTCGTAGACGACGAAGGATGCGCCGGCGGCGAAGCTGGCGATGATCATCAGCCAGGCACCGAGCTGCCAGTTGTCGCCCTGCAGGAAGAACATCAGGCTGGCCGCGACGGCTCCGACGGCGGCGGTGCCGCCGAGCCACCGGTGCGGATGCGCGGAGCGGTCGGCAGCAGCGCCGACGAAGATCAGCAGCACGGCCGAGATAACGGTGCTCAGGGTGGCCAGGAACGGGTGCAGGGCACCGGGAAGCACCGGGAACAGGCCAAGCAGCATCACCGGGTTGCGGCAGGTCGCGCCCTCGGCGAGGTCGGGGCAGGCAGCGTTGTTGGCGAGGCTGGTGAGGTAGGGCCCGATGATCACGGTCGCCGTGGTGGTGATGTAGGCCGAGTTCGCCCAGTCGTACCAGTACCAGGCGCGTTGTTCCCGGGTGCTCTTCATGCAGCTTCCTCCCACAACCCGTGCTCGGTGAGTACCCGCTTGAGCGCGGTGATGTCGTTGCTGATCAGGCCGTCCACCCCGAGCCTGACCAGCCGGTCCATCTCGGTCGGGTCGTCCACCGTCCACACATGGACCAGCCTGCCGGTGGCATGCGCAAAGTTCACCACGTCCGGACGGACCAGCGGCACCCGTTCCCTGGCGACCCGGGCCGGCACCTGCAGCACCACCCCGGCGTCGATCCGGAGGCGGCGGAACAGCGGGGCGAAACCGGCCCAGGCGACGCCGGCCGGGCCGACCCCGGTAGGCAGGTCGGGCGCCAGTCGCCGGAACGCCCGCAGCCTCGCGCCGGAGAACGAGCTCACGCAGACCCGGCCGGCGGCGTCCTGCCGCTGCAGCAGGGCGGCAAGGGGCTCCACGGAGCGGTCGTCCTTGAGGTCGATGTTGAAGGCGATCCCCGGCAACGCCTCGAGGACGTCGGTGAGCAGCGGGATCGGATCCACCCCGGCGACCCGGATCTGGCTCAGGTCGGCGGCCGTGCGCGCGGCCACCGGGCCCGTCGCATCGGTCACCCGGTCGAGCTCTGCGTCGTGCATCACCACCACCTTGCCGTCGGCCGTAGTGCGGACGTCTGTCTCGATGTGGCGGTAGCCGAGGTCGGCGGCGGCCAGGAAGGCGTGCATCGTGTTCTCCCGCGCCGCATCCTCAGGGGTCACCCAGCCGCCGCGATGGGCCATCGCGACGAAGCGGTGGTTCAGGAACGGATAGTCACGCGCCAGCACGTGTGCACTCTAGGGCCCGGGGGAGTGGGACCGGCTCGCCGGGTTGCGTGTTGGCCGCCAGAATGGCGCGGTGACCACGATCCTCTCCATCCAGTCCTCCGTGGCCTACGGCCATGTGGGCAACAGTGCCGCCACCTTCCCGCTGATGCGGATCGGCGTCGAGGTCTGGCCGGTGCTAACCGTCCACTTCTCCAACCACACCGGCTACGGGCAGTGGCGGGGGCCCCTGCTCGCCGCTGACGACGTGGCCCAGGTGATCCTCGGCATCGACGAGCGGGACGTGCTCCACCGGGTCGACGCGGTGCTGTCCGGCTACCAGGGCGCCAGGGAGGTGGGTGCAGAGGTGCTGCGCGCCGTCGAGCTCGTGAAGGAGCGCAACCCGAACGCGATCTACTGCTGCGACCCCGTGATCGGCGATGTCGGCCGGGGCATCTTCGTCCGCCCCGGGATCCCGGAGTTCATGCGTGACCTGGTGGTGCCGGCGGCGCAGGTGGTTACGCCGAACCACTTCGAGCTGGACTTCCTGACCGGCCGGCACACCGGCACGCTCGCCGAGGTCCTGGCCGCGGCAGACGAGCTCCGGTCGCGGGGCCCGGAAGTGGTCCTCGTGACCTCAGCCGTGATCGAAGGGACCGACCCGGACCAGCTCACCATGCTCGCCGTGTCCGGCTCGGGGGCCTGGCAGGTGACGACGCCGCGGCTCGAACGGACCTTCACCGGATCCGGCGACCTGACGGCCGCCATGTTCCTCGCCGGCTTCCTGGAGACCGGGGACCCGGGTCTTGCCGTGGGTCGCACAGCGGACGTCGTCTACTCCGTGCTCAAGGCGACCTCCGACGCGGGCTCGGCCGAGCTGTTGCTGGTCGCAGGCCAGGAGGAGCTCGTGAACCCCACCCACCACTTCGAGGTCCAGCAGATCCGCTGAGTACCTCGATGAAGGTCAGTCGTGGAAGACGTCGATCCGCGCGCCGAGCGCGTTGAGGCGGTTGGGCAGG
>CAYQXH010000138.1:0-6874 GCA_964421325.1 uncultured Propionibacteriaceae bacterium | reverse complement strand
CGCGACCCGGTGGAGCCCGACCCCGTCCCGCTGTTCGGCGGCGAGGGTGTGCACGCAGCCGGGAGCCATCATCAGCAGCGGCACCTGTCCGGGATCCCGGGTGTGGACGACCACCTCGAGGCCCTTGGTCGGCTGCTCGTAGGGCAGCTCGGTTGCCAGCCAGCCGGTGATCGGGGCGATCGCTGCCCGGTTCGGGTCGCTCCAGCTCTGCGCGATCGAGGACATCGACTCCTCGCCGACCTCGACCCACACCGACCAGACGAAGACCTCCGGATCCGGCACGAGCAGCGGCAGCTGGATGTGTCCACGGATGAAGTGCCGGGTCGCACCGCCGTCGGGCAGGATGCACACGTCCGGCGTCAGCTCGGCCTCGAGCCGCTCACCGGGGCTGACCGCGAGCCAGGCGTCCGGGGCAGAGGTGCCCAGCACCCGGGCGAGGTCGCGATGCACGTGGCGACAGACAGCGCACGGCGCGCTGGACCCGCCGATGACCGAGAACATGACCCCAATCTTCCTCCAGGCAGTGCCGTTGCGTCCGGTGAACGGACGGATTGACAGCTTGCGTTCAGCTTGGACACCCGATCGTCGGGACGGCGCCGGGCCCGCGCCCGCCGGGATCAGGAAGGGGACCGGGCCCGCGGCCCACGAGGAGCAGGCTGGCGTCGGGCCGGCAGGCCGACCGGCCGGCCGGGGCGCGGGCGGGAATTCATCGCTGCGGCTGCCGGCAGCCCTGCCCCGGGGAGCAATTGTGTCCTCTGGCGGCTCCCGGGGTGCTGGTGGTGGGCTGTTTCCGGGCCTCCGACCCACCCCGCGCCGGAGGCCGGGGGAGCGTGCCATGACCGGCCTCGGTACCTACCTGGTGGGCCTCCAGCTGGGTCTGCTGGTGGTCTCCCTGATCATCCTCATCGCCGGTGTCGCCGGCCTCACCGGTGGTACGCCGATGGTGATCAGCGGACTGCTCGTGCTCGTCGGCTGGCTTACCCTGATCGTCCTCGGCATCCTCGCCTTCAGCCGGAGCATCCCGCTGCTGTCCGGCACCGACGTCGCCGAGGACGCCCTCACCTGGACCAGGCGGCTGTTGATCGCCTGGCTGGTGGTCGCGCCGCTCACCGGCCTCGGGCTGGCCTTCCTGTCCTTCGTCGGCTGCGGGCCCTACTGGGTGCCCGGCCTGCTGCACTGGACGGGGCTGGTCGCGACGGTCCTCGGCTTCGCAGCCCTGTTCACCCTCTCCCCGATCGCCCACGCCTTCCTGGATCGCGAGCCGAAGGGTGCGCCGCCGACGCCCTGGTGGGTCATGCTGGTCAGCGCCGGGCTGGTCGCCCTGGTGTGGGTGCTCGCCTGGCTGGTGCCGTACCTGATGCTGCGCGGCAGCGTCGACGAGACCAGGTACGCAGCCGCCCGCTCGGACCTGCTGCTGCCCTGGCCGGGGGGCGAGAGCTCCTGGGTCATCCAGGGCAACAACTCCGGCTTCAACCACACCACGGCCAACCTCTCCCAGGAGTTCTCCTGGGACTTCCGCCGGCCCTGTGGTTCCCCGGTGCTGGCAGCCCTGCCCGGCACCGTCACCACCGTGGTCGACAGCCACGACGGGATCGGCGGCGACAACAACGAGATCTCGGTCACCCACGGCGACGGGAGCGTCGCCTCCTACCTGCACATCCAGAACGGCAGCGCCAAGGTCACCGTCGGCCAGGCCGTTGCCGCCGGGGACCAGCTGGCCTCGGTCGGCAGCGTGGGCAACAGCCTCACCGGCCACATCCACTTCATGGTCAAGTCCGGCGCGGCCACGATCCCGGTGAAGTTCGCCGACGTCACCTCCGACGGAGGCATCCCGCGGACCTTCGGCAGCTACACCTCAGGCAACCGCTGAGTCCAGCAGCCGGAGCTCAGTCGTCCAGGGCCAGCGGTTCGACGTCCACCTCCACCGACAGGTCGGAGCCGCCGGCCTCGGTGAAGACCACGCCGCGGAGCGGGGAGACGTCGGAGAAGTCCCTGCCCCAGGCCGTGACGATGTAGCGGGAGTCGGCGAAGTTGTCGTTGGTGGGGTCGAGGTCGAGCCAGTCCCCGCCCGGGGTCAGCACCGAGGCCCAGGCGTGGGTGGCGTCGGCTCCCCGCAGCTTCTCCCGTCCCGGTGGCGGCGCCGTCTCCAGGTAGCCGCTGACGTACCGGGCCGGCAGGCCTGCCGCGCGCAGGCAGCCGACGGCGAGGTGTGCGAAGTCCTGGCAGACGCCCTGCCGCAGCTCCAGCAGCTCGGCGAGGGTCGTCCTCACCGACGTGGCGCCCTGGCGGTAGCTGAAGTCGGTGTGGATCCTGTGCAGCAGGGCAGCAACGGCAGCCCCGAGCGGACGGTCCGGGCCCAGGGCCTCAGCGGAGTACCCCCGGAGCTTCGGGCCCATCGCGATCAGCGGGGACGGCAGGGTGAACTCGGCCAACTCGACCGGATCGGCACCGGCTGCGGTGGAGTCGGCGGCCTCGGCAACCGTCCAGGCGTCGAGGGCGGCCAGGTCGGGCACAGCCCAGTCCACCTCGACGACGCTGGTGGCGGCGACGGTGAGTTCCGATGTCGGGGCGCGGGTCTCCAGGTACACCGAGTGGTTGCCGAAGTAGTCCAGGTGGGTGGTCAGCAGGTCCGGCTCCGGTGTGGCCACGAGTTCGGTGGCCAGCACGCGCTGGCTGGGCGTCTCCCGGGGCCGCAGCAGTCCCCGGTTGTAGCAGGCCTCCAGCACATCGTCATAGGAGTACCTGGTGACGTGGCTCACCCGGTACCTGCGCAGCCCGTACCGCGCGGTCACCGTCCGACCTGCCAGGGGGTGGACCAGGCGGTCTCGGCCGTCCGCCGGGGGGCCTGCCGGACGAAGTGCCGGGCGGCGATCCGGTCACCGAGGCCGTCCAGGGCCCTGGCCAACTGCTGCAGCCGCACCGGCGTGTCGGCCGGGGCCGCCTCGGCCACAGCGTCCAGGTCGGCCAGCAAGGCCTCGGTCTGGGCGGCGAGACGGTCGTCGCCGACCAGCCGCAGGTCGGCGGCCAGCGCTGCGAGCTGGTGGGCCACCGAGCGCGGGTTGGACTGGTCGTGCACCAGCAGCCGGCGGACGGACTCGGCCGCTGTGGCCGGCCCGGTCCCGGAAGCCGCCCGGCGGCGGTGGGTGATGATGCTCTCCCCGGCCCGCAGCACGGCGTCCGCGACGAGTTCGGAGGTCTCCTCCCCCTGGTCGAGCATGGTGTGCCGCAGGAGCGAGACGGTGTGCCGGGCCCGCTCCAGCCGGCTGCCCGCGTCCAGGAACGCCCAGGAGGAGTCCCTGACCATGCTCTGGGCCATGATCCCGGCGTGGGCGAGCAGCGACTCGAGGACGTCTGCCAGCAGGGGCTGCAGCTGGTCGTCTGCCGCCGGCTGCCGGGTCAGCGTCCGCTCGAGCCGGTTGAAGACGCTCCACACGTCGACGCTCATCAGGTCGCGGACCTCCTGGGCCTCAGCGGTGAGCCGGCGGGCGCTGTGGTGCACCCCACCGGCCGCGGTCGGGTCGAGGGTCACCCGGGTCAGGTAGGTCACAGCGGTCTCCGCGTACCACCGGTCGATGCCGGTGATCCGGGTGACCGTGGCCAGCAGCACGGCTGCAGCCTCGGCACCCGGCGTGCCGGGGCGGGAACTGAAGTCCTCGGCCAGGTCGTCGGCCACCTTGACCAGGCGGGCTGTGCTCTCGGCCCGCTCGGCGAACCTCCCGATCGTCATCAGGGTGTGCGCCACCCGAGGCGGCACGGCTGACTCCCGCGGTGCGAGGGTGAGGCGGCGCCGGGCCCGCTCCGCCGGCTCCGGACGTTCCTGCACGGCCGCCGGCACCCAGACGTCCTTGGCAAGGGTCCCGGCTGCGCTGGAGACCGTGTGCTCCCCGACGGCCGCAGCGACCCGACCGAGCCCACCGGGAAGGAAGCTGTACTCGTCGCCGACCGCAACCCCGAAGGTGCGCAGGACGAACCGCCGCGGTTCCAGGCCGGACGGGGTGACGACGGGGGCCGTGGAGAGCTCGATCGGCTGCTGGCCGCACCAGGCCCACGGCTCGTCCCGGATCCGGGACGCCAGGGCTTCGCGCTCGGCGGCGCTGAGCAGCCAGCCGTAGCGCACCGCCGTCCCACCGGTTCGGGCGACAGGCTTGATCACCAGCCGGTCCAGCCCGGCGAGGACGTGGCTCGCCTGCGCCGGCTCACCGCACCACCAGGTCTCCGGGGAGTCCAGCAGCAGGTCCTCGCCGAGGAGCGCCTGGGCCACCGGAGCGATGAAGGCGATCAGGGCGGGATTGTCCAGCACGCCGGCGCCGACCGGGTTCACGATGGTGACGGCGCCCTGGCGGGCGGTCTCCACCATGCCGGGCAGGCCCACCTCCGAGTTGCCGCGGAACTCCAGCGGGTCGCTGAGCATGGCCTCGACCCGCCGCAGGATCACGTCCACCGCCTCGAGCTCGTCGCCGGCCCGCAGCCACACCCGGCCCCTGCTGACCACCAGGTCGTCGGCCTCCGCGAGCGGGAAGCCGAGCATGGCGGCAAGGAACCCCTGGTCGTAGGCGGTCTCGCTGGCCGAGCCGGGGGAGAGCAGCACCACCCGCGGGATCTCGGTCCCGCCCGGAGCAGCGTCGAGGAGCGCCCCGGTCATGGCGTGGAAGAAGCCCCGCAGCCGGGCCAGGTCGCTGGTGCGGTGCAGCCCGGCCAGCACCCGGCTGACGATCCGGCGGGTGGCCATGGCGTACCCGGCTCCGGCCGGCGCCTGGGTGCGGTCGGAGATCACCCGCCAGGTGCCGCCGGCGTCCCGGCCGACGTCGGTGGCCGTGAGCACCAGCTGGCGGCGGTTCGCCGAGCCCACCCGGTCGGCCGGCCTGGTGAAACCGGGATGGCCGAGCACCGTCGCTGCCGGAAGCACCCTGCGCCGCAGCAACGTCCGGTCGGAGTACAGGTCGGCCAGCACTGCGTCCAGGAGGTGGGCGCGTTGCGCCATGCCACGCTCGAGGGTGAGCCAGTCGGCTGCCGCCAGGGGCAGCGGCAGCGGGTCGACGAGCCACGGCTGGCGGACGCCGGACTGGGCCGCCCCGTAGCTGATGCCCTCGTCGGCGACCTGGTTGGCCGCTTCGGCACGGGCGGCGAGCAGCCCGCCGATCCCCATCGCCGCCACGGTTGCGGCCAGGCCCTGGGCGTGCGGGCGGACGCCGTCCTCGTCGACCAGCTCGTCGATCGTGGCCCTTCCGGGGTGGCTCCGATAGGCGTCGATGAGCGGGCTGAGGAGCTCGGCCGCCGGCTGGGACATGCCGCCACGATACCTACGGCGCGGCCGCGTCCGGCGCCCTGCCCGCCGGTGGTGGGCCCGGAGCCGGCGCGAGCCCCCCCAGCGCCGGCGCCGGGCTCACTTGATCAGGGTCACCCCGGCCCGGGACACCCGGAATCCGGCCCCATTGCCGACGTTGCCGCACGTGACCCCGGACTGCTCGCTGCCGCAGACGAAGTTGCCGTACAGCAGCTTCTCGCCGTACGGCAAGGTCGCCATCCTCTGGCCGTCGTACTTCACCGACGGGAAGCCGGAGCCCTGCCACCAGGCGGTGTACTCCCCGTCGGTCTGCGGCAGGGCCTCGGCGCCGCCGCTGCAGAAGTAGTCGACGTCCTTGTCGTTCACCGACACCCCGGTCACATCCAGGCCGGCCTCCGGGCAGACCGTCTCCGACTTGGGCACCTTGCTCATGTCCATCCCGGCGGGGAAGTGGCACAACGTCCAGTCGGCCTGCATCGCGCACCAGATCCGGCCCGTCGGGCTGGCGAAGTGGGCGCTGTCGAAGCTGCTCACGTCGAGGGCGCCGGCGACGTCCGGCACGGCCGGCCGGGCGGGTGTCGGCGAGGCGCTGCCGGAAGGGGTGACGCTCGGCGTCTGCACCGAAGGCGACACCGGGTCGGTGATGATCGGGCCGGGCGTCCACTGCGCCGAGGCCGGGGTGCAGGCCGACAGCAGACACAACAGGAAGACCCCTACGACGCCCGCACTGCGCATCCCAGAGCTCCTGTCGGTGGTGTACCTTCGCCGGTCAGTCTGCCGCCAGCGGTCCGGGCCATGCTGAGAGCCCGCGAAGAATCAGCCAAGCAAGCAGCCGGCGACGGCTTTCCCGGCACGGTGGGCGCCGACTCGGCGCAGGGACCAGAATCGGGGGGTGGACATGCGCAGGGCACTCGTGCTGGGCAGCGGTGGTGCGACCGGCATCGCCTGGGAGCTGGGGGTGCTCGCCGGCCTGGCGCGGTCCGGGGTGCGGCTGGCAGCGGCCGACCTCGTGGTCGGCACCTCGGCCGGGGCAGTGGTGGCAGCCCGGCTCACCACCGGCGGGCGGTTGGCCGCCCCGGATCCGGACCAGCACGCCGAGCGTTCCGGCCGGCTCAGTGCGGCGGTGGTGGCGCGGCTGCTCGCAGCGCAGTTCCACCCCAGCCGCCGGCATGCCCTCGCCTGGCTGGGCGGCCGGGCGGCCAGGTCGTGGACGCCGGCCGCAGAGCGGCGCTGGATCGAGCTGGTCGCTCCCGGCCTGGCCGGCCTCCCCTGGCCGGCCCAACTTGTGATCGTGGCAGCGGAGGCGGCAACGGGTCGGCCCGCCTACTTCTCCGCCGCCCGACCGGTGGACCTGGCTGCGGCCGTTGCGGCGAGTTGCGCTGTGCCGGGGGTCTTCCCCGCCGTGCGGGTTGACGGCCGGCTGCACTTCGACGGCGGCCTCCGGTCACCGGCCAACCTCGACGTGGTCATGGGCTGCGGCGCAGTGAACGCCCTGGCCCCCCCTTCGGGTTCCGTCCGGGTGCCTCGCCGGCCCCGGCCACAGGCCGCAGCCCCCGACCGCCGGGGTCCGCGGGTGGGGCTCGACCGCCC
>CAYQXH010000137.1:0-6948 GCA_964421325.1 uncultured Propionibacteriaceae bacterium | reverse complement strand
GCCGGTTGATCTTCGCCGACACCTGCTCGCGCATCCGGTACACCGAGCGCTGCACCACGCCGTTGATCAGGATGCCGGAAACCCAGGTGAGCAGCCCAGCGACGACATAGCAGCCGAGCGCCAACAGCAGGACGTCCCCGAGCGCGGGGAAGTCGATCCCCGTGCCGTCGATGACGGCGCCGTCGAAGATGATGTCGGTGGCCCGCCCGAGGATGGCCGGGCCGACTGCGTTGGCGATCGTGCCGATGATCACCATTGCGATCACGGCGTACACGATCCCGATCTCTGGACGCAGGTGGCCGAGCAGGCGGCGCAGCGAAGGGCCGAAACTTGCTGCCTTCTCGCCGGTGCCCACGCCCGGCCCCATCGGCCCGCCACCGCGGTGGGTCGGGCCGTACTTGGGACGCTCGTTCGCCTTCACCGGGGTGCCGGGGCGATCCGCGGCAGCGGTCTCGTTGGCCTTGGTGGTCGCGCTCATGCTGCGACCTCTTCCGACTTGAACTGGCTCTCGACGATCTCGAGATAGGTCGGACAACTCACCAGCAACTCCTCATGGGTGCCCACATCGATGATCCGGCCGTCGTCGAGCACCAGGATCTGGTCGGCTCCGCGGATCGTCGACACCCGCTGGGCGACGATGATCACGGCAGCATCGGCCACCTCCGGGACAAGGGCGGCCCGCAGAGCTGCGTCGGTGGCGACGTCCAGGGCGGAGAAGCTGTCGTCGAAGATGTAGATCTCGGGCTTGCGGACCAGCGCCCGCGCGATCGAGATCCGCTGCCGCTGGCCGCCGGAGACGTTGGTGCCGCCCTGGCTGACCGGGGAGTTCAGGCCGTCCGGCATCCGCTCGACGAAGTCGCGGGCCTGGGCGATCTCAAGTGCCCGCCACAGCTCGGCGTCGGTTGCGTCCGGCTTGCCGAGACGGAGGTTGGAGGCCACCGTCCCGCTGAACAGGTAGGGGCGTTGCGGCACCAGGCCGACCCGGCCCCAGAGCACGTCCGGGTCGAGCGAACGCACGTCGACGCCGTCAACGCTCACCGTCCCGGCGGTGGCGTCGAAGAGCCGCGGGACCAGGTTGACCAGGGTTGTCTTCCCGGCGCCGGTGGAGCCGATGATCGCGGTGGTCTGGCCGGGCCGGACGCTGAAGTTCAGGTCGGAGAGCACCGGCTGTTCCGCACCCGGGTAGCTGAAGGCGACGTCGGCGAAGCGGACCTCGGAGTGCCTGCCAACGGTCGTGACCGGGTTCGCCGGCGGCACCACTGTGGAGTCGGTGTTGAGCACCTCGTTGATCCGTCCGGCGGAGACCGCTGCGCGCGGCGCGATCATCAGCATGATCGTCGCCATCATCACGCTGAACAGGATCTGCGTCAGGTACTGCAGGTACGCGGTGAGCTGGCCGACCTGCAGGGCGCCGTCCGCGACCCGGTAGGAGCCGAACCACATCACCGCGACCGAGGAGAGGTTCATCACGAACATGACCGCAGGGAACATGGTCATCATCCGCCGGCCGACCCGGGTTGCGGTGTCGGTGAGGTCGTAGTTGGCTGCGTCGAAGCGCGCCGCCTCCGTCGGCTCCCGGACGAAGGCCCGGATGACCCGCAGGCCGGAGATCTGCTCGCGGAGCACCCGGTTCAGGGTGTCGATCTTGGCCTGCATGGCCTTGAACAGCGGGGTCATCTGGATGACAAGGGTGCCGATGATGACGCCGAGCAGCACGACAGCGACGACGATCAGCCAGGACAACCCGACATCCTCGCGCAAGGCCATGAAGATGCCGCCGACCATGGTCAGCGGGGCTGAGACGATCATCAGGGCCGTCATCAGCACCAGTTGCTGGAGCTGCTGGACGTCGTTGGTGTTCCTGGTGATCAGGCTGGGTGCGCCGAACTTGCTCACCTCGCGGGAGGAGAAGCTCAGCGTCGAGTCGAAGATGGACGCGCGCAGGTCGCGCCCGAAAGCCATGGAAGAGCGGGCGCCGAACCAGGTGGCACCGATCTGGCCGGCGATCTGGATGATCGAGACGCCCAGCATGACCAGGCCGAGCTGCCAGATCAGCGCGGTGTTGCCGGTGGCCACGCCCTCGTCGATGATCCGGGCGTTGAGCGTCGGCAGGAACAGCGAGGCGATGGACTGGACCAGCTGGAGCGCGATGACGCCGACCACCAGCCACGTGTACGGCTTCAGATACTTGATGAGCAGGCGGATCATGCTTGTCCTTTGGCGAGCCCGTGCAGGACTACCTCGGCGAGGTTTCGTGGCTGGGCGAGGGTGTTGTTGTCTGTGATGTCGAGGCTGGTGGCGAAGGCCATCGCGAGCAGTACCTGTGCAGCGGTCCTCGGTGGGACGGCGAGGCCAATGCTATGCCCGGCGAGCGCGGTTTCAACGGCGTTGACCAGCTTGGCATGGCGCTCCCGATGCCTGAACGGCGGGCAGGCGCGGCCGTCGTGGGGGCGGGGGCCGTGGAGTTCGGGGTTGGACAGCTCCGCGGTCAGCGAGCGCGTCCGCTGGATCTCGGCAAGAAGCACTTCGAGGATGCCGGCCACCCGATCATCCAGGGACTGGCCGGCCGGCAGCGTCTCCAGCCGGTGCAACGCATCCTGGGCGCTCAGCGCGGCGTGCATCGCTGCGACGATCAGCTCGGCCTTGGTCTCGAATGCCCGGAAGATCGTGCCTTCGGCAACGCCGGCAGCCGTGGCGATCTCGCGGGTGCTGAGGTCGGTTCCACGCTCGAGGATCAGCGGGAGGGTGGCTTCGATGATCGCCTGGCGGCGCTCCTCTGGGGCCATCGGGGTTGCTCTGCTCACCTGCACATACTAATGAGTGAGCACTCACTCAGCAAGTCGCGCAGCCGTTGGGATGCCCCTCCGTCCGCCGGAGCCGTCCCGACTCCCCCTTGGTCCCCGAAGCAACGTGCTCTGGGTGGTTGCGTTTGGGTTGGTGGGCGGAGCCCGCGCCGGACGCCGGTAACCTAATCCGGTGACCGAGCCGATCGCCGTGACCCCTTCCCTCTCCGAGCAGGAGCAGGTCCGTCACGACAAGCGCGCGCGCCTGCTGGCAGATGGGGTGGCGCCGTACCCGATCCAGGTCCCGCGGACGCACAGCGCCGCAGCCGTCCATGCCGCCTGGGGGCACCTGGCCGCGGGCGAGGAGACCGCAGAGGTGGTCAGCGTCGCCGGGCGGGTCGTGTTCATCCGCAACACCGGGAAGCTCTGCTTCGCCACCGTCCAGGACGGCTTCACCCAGGCCGATTCCGGCGTCCGGCTGCAGGTGATGCTGTCGCTGGCCGAGGTCGGCGAGGACCTGCTGGACGCGTGGAAGGCCGACGTCGACCTGGGCGACTTCGTGTCGGTGACGGGCCGGGTGATCTCCTCGAGGCGTGGGGAGCTGTCTGTCCTGGCCACCGGCTGGCAGCTGGCGAGCAAGGCGTTGCGGCCACTACCGACCCTGCACAAGGAGCTCGGCGAGGAGACCCGTGTCCGGCAGCGCTATGCCGACCTGGTGGCCCGGCCGGAGGCGAGGGACATGGTGCGGAAGCGGGCGTTGGTGACCCGCAGCATTCGGGAGTCGCTGCACGCGGACGGCTACCTGGAGGTGGAGACCCCGGTCCTGCAGCTGGTGCACGGCGGCGCTGCCGCCCGGCCGTTCCGTACCCACCTGAACGCCTTCGACATCGACATGACCCTGCGGATCGCCCTCGAGCTGTTCCTCAAGAGAGCCATGGTCGGCGGCGCCGACCGGGTCTACGAGCTGGGACGCATCTTCCGCAACGAGGGCATCGACTCCTCCCACTCCGCGGAGTTCACCATGCTCGAGGCCTACCAGGCCTGGGGCGACCAGAAGTCGATCGCAGCGATGACGCAGCGGATCATCGTCGACGCCGCCGACGCAGCGCTGGGCACCCGCCAGCTGCAGACGCCCGAGGGCGAGATCGACCTCGATGGCGACTGGGAGTGGAAGCCGGTCTATCCCACGCTCTCGGAGAGCCTTGGTGAGGAGATCACCCCGGACACCGACGTGGCCGTCCTGCTGCGGCTGGCTGCGGCCCACGGGGTCGAACACGACCCGGCCTGGCCGGCGCAGAAGCTGGTCATGGAGTTGTTCGGCGAACTGGTCGAGCCCAACCTGTTGCAGCCGACGTTCGTCTGCGACTACCCGCCGATCGCCCAGCCGCTCGCCCGCCAGCACCGCAGCGACCCGAACCTGATCGAGGCCTGGGACCTGATCGTCGGTGGCGTGGAGCGGGCGACCGGCTTCTCCGAGCTGATCGACCCGGTGATCCAGCGTGAACGACTGGTGGCCCAGTCATTGAAGGCTGCCGCCGGTGACCCCGAGGCGATGCAGCTGGACGAGGACTTCCTCGCAGCACTCGAGTTCGGCGCTCCGCCGATGGGCGGCATGGGGCTCGGCCTCGACAGGTTGATGATGCTGTTCACCGGCGCCGGCATCCGGGAGACGATCCTCTTCCCCCTCCTCAAGCCGCACGCCTGAGAACAGGGACGGTTCCTGAGAACGGGGACGGTTCCTTTCCCGTTCAACAGACGAAGCGGGGACGGTTCCTTTCCCGTTCAGCTGAACGAAAAAGGAACCGTCCCCGCTTCCGCCGTGGTCGGGTCGGCTGAAGTCGGGTGAACGGAAAAGGAACCGTCCCCGAAGCTTGGGAAGCCGGGTGAACGGAAAAGGAACCGTCCCCGAAGCTTGGGAAGCCGGGTGAACGGGAAAGGAACCGTCCCCGAAGCTTGGGACTACTTCCAGAGGGTGGCGAGGCCGAAGGCCGCGGCCATGGCGCCCATACCGATGACGACATTCCAGTAGTTGAGGGCGGACATCACGGGGACGTCGATCCCGACGGAGGCCGTGATGTAGTAGACGACCAACCAAAGGACGCCCACCAGGCCGACGGTGATGAATGCCGGGACCACCCACTGGCGGCTTCCCGGTGCAGAAACGGTGCGGGTCTTCTCGGCGCGCTTCTCAGCGACCTGTGCCTGGTTGGCGAGCTTCTTCTTCTCAGCTGCCGCCTTGCGAACCGATGACTCGGGCACCGTGACTCCTGACTTGCTGGGTGACGCCATCAAGGATAACCGAGATTCGCCGGGGCTCCGCCGGTCGTGGCTGCCGGCTCTGGACCCCGGCGGCCGGGCCGACCCGGCGTGGGGGACAATGGGCGGCATGGCGCGGATCCTGGTGGTCGACAACTACGACTCCTTCGTCTACAACCTGGTCCAGTACCTGGGCCAGATCGGGGCGGACGTCGAGGTCTGGCGCAACGACGACCCAAGGTTCGACGAGCCCGGCTGGGCCGACGGCTTCAACGGGCTGCTGCTCTCGCCCGGCCCGGGAACCCCGGAGGAGGCCGGGGTCTGCATCCGGCTGGTGCGCACCCACGGCGGCGCGATCGCGAGCTTCGGGGTGTGTCTCGGCCTGCAGTCCATCTCGGTGGCGTTCGGCGGCGTGGTCAACCGGGCCCCGGAGCTGCTGCACGGGAAGACCTCACTGGTCCACCACGACGGACGCGGCGTGTTCGCCGGCCTGCCGAACCCGATCACCGCGACCAGGTACCACTCGCTCGCGCTCGACCCGGCCACCGTCCCGCCGGAACTGGAGGTGACCGCAACCACCGACTCGGGCGTGATCATGGCTATCCGGCATCGCGAACTGCCCATCGAGAGCGTCCAGTTCCACCCCGAGTCCGTGCTCACCGAGGGCGGCTACCAGATGCTGGCCAACTGGCTGGTCAGCTGCGGCGACCCGGACGCGCCCGCCCGGGCAGTCGGGATGACCCCGCTGATGGCGCTTCGACCCTGAACCCCGATCAGGGGACGGTTGGCGTGACCGACGGCGTGGGTGACGGCGTGGTCGGCGGCGCTGTCGGCATCGGCTTGGCGAGGGTCAGGCGGATGGTGGTCGTGCGCTTGACGTTCGACCCGGCTCCCGGGTCCTGCTCGAAGACGGTCCCCACCGGCATGTTGGACGGCGCTTCTTTGAAGTCGAACTTGGTGAAGCCGTTGTTCTTGCCGGTCTGGATCGCCTCCTCCCTGGTCAGGCCACGGAAGTTGGGCACCTCGCCGTAGCCCCTGGCGTAGTAGACCGTGATCGGGGTGTCCAGGGTCACCGAGGCGCCGTCAGCCGGCACCACCCGGGTCACCTCGTCGGCCTTGGCCGTCACCGGTTCGTTCTCGTCCGCCAGCGCCGTGACGTTGGTGAAGCCGTTGTCGTTGAGGGTCCTGACCGCGTCGTCCTTGTCCATGCCGATCAACTGGGGGATCTCGCCCTTGGTCGGACCGACATTGACGGTGATCACCACCTCGGTGCCGACCTGCACCGTGGTGTCGAAGAGGCTCTGCTTGGTGACCCGTCCAACCGAGGTGTCGTCCGGCCCGGTCACCGGCACCACTCGCGGCTGCAGCTTGGCCTGGATCAGGGCGGCCTCCGCGTCGCCCTTGAGCCGGTCGACCACCCAGGGGACGGCGACCGTCTCGACCCGGTTGGCGTTCACCAGGTAGTAGACCCCGACCCCGGCTGCGACGACGATGAGGGCCACGAGGAAGGCCACCAGCCCCCACCTGCGGCGCGGCTGGGGCACCGCTTCGTAGGCGTGGCTCGCGGTGTGCTGCTCACCGGCTCCCAGCACCGTGGTTGGGTCGGACGGTGACGGCCCGGCCCCGACCCCGACGCCGACGGGGACCGGTGCCGGCACCCGGGCGGTGACTTCCTGGCCCGCCAGCAGCCGCCCGATGTCGGCACGCATGGCTCCGGCGGTCTGGTAGCGGTCGGCAGGGTCCTTGGCCAGGGCCTTCAGCGTGATCGCGTCCATCGCCGGAGAGATCTCCGGGTCGAGGTGGCTCGGCGGCACGGGCTGCTCCCGGACGTGCTGGTAGGCGACGCTCACCGGGGAGTCGCCCTGGAACGGGGGCCGACCGACCAGCAGCTCGTAGAGCAGGCAGCCGG
>CAYQXH010000136.1:0-7045 GCA_964421325.1 uncultured Propionibacteriaceae bacterium | reverse complement strand
CATGAAGCCGATGTAGAGCAGGAGGGCGATCGCCCAGGCGCAGCCGTTGAGCACGACGCGCGCCTTGGCGCTGGTGTTGGCACCGAGGGTCGCGAAGGCGCTCCACAGGCCGTGGCGTACGTGCATGCAGACGGTGACCAGCCAGAGGGCGTAGACCACGACCATCCACCACACGCTGAACTCGCCGATCACCATGTCATAGGGCGTCGCCGTTGATGGCCCGTTGATCAGGGTCGCCTTCACGGTGAACTGGGCGAGGTGGAAGATCAGCAGGCCGGCGAGGATGACGCCACCCCAGCGCATGGTGCGCGCGGAGTAGGTCTGGGCCAGCTTCTTCTTCGCCTCGTAGCCGGACGGGTTGGCGGCGACGGCGCGCCGCCACAGCTTCACGGCCGAGTAGATGTGCAGCAGGATGGCCGCGACCATGAACGCCCGGAAGAGCCAGATGAACCAGCCGGACGGGATCAGCGGATAGAGGATGTCTCCCTTGAGCCACTCTGCATAGTGATCGAAGGCCTCGGCACCGAGGAACATCTTGAGGTTGCCGTACATGTGAACCAGAAGGAAGCCGATCAAGATCAACCCGGTGATCGCCATCAAGGCTTTCAGCGCGACGGTTGATCGGACAGCTCTCTGGTGAGGGGTAAGAGTCGTTGTCGCCACAGGGCCACACTAACGAGTTATGCGAGGCGTTTCGCGCAGTCAGCGGGTTTCCGGGCGGGCCGATCTCAGAGTTCGGACAGGGGCTGGACGCGGTGCCTCAAATAGCATTTTCGGCAAGATCGGCGTTGCCTAATTCAAGCCCTCGATGAGATCGGGACGGCGCTCGACGGTGCGCGCCCGAGCCTGCGCCAGACGCCATTCCGCCACCTGCCGGTGGTGCCCCGAGAGGAGTACCGGGGGCACCTCAAGACCTCGCCAGGCGGCCGGTTTGGTGTACACCGGATACTCCAGCAGGCCGTCGAGGTCGGCGCCGTGCGACTCCTCCACCAGCGACTCCGGATTGCCCAGCACTCCGGGCAGCAGCCGCACCACGGCCTCGACGATGGCCAGCGCCGCCACCTCACCGCCGTTCAGTACGTAGTCGCCGAGGCTCACCTCGAGTACGTCCATCCGGGAAGCCGCATGCTCGGCCACCCGGGCGTCGATGCCTTCGTAGCGTCCGCAGGCGAACAGGAGCCACTCTCGTCCGGCCAGTTCGTGGGCCAGCGCCTGGGTGAACCGCACCCCGGCCGGGGTGGGAACCACCAGCAGCGGGCGCCCGCCCTCTGCCGGTACCAGCTGGTCGAGCGCCTCGCCCCACGGCTCGGGTTTCATCACCATGCCGGCACCGCCCCCGTACGGGGTGTCGTCAACCGTCCGGTGCCGGTCGTGCGTCCAGTCCCGCAGGTCGTGGACGCCGAGGGTCAGGATGCCGGTCTCGATCGCCTTCCCGACCAGGGACAGCCGCAACGGGGCGAAGTAGTCGGGGAAGATGCTGACCAGGTCAATCCGCATCCGGCACCTCGCTCAGCAGCCCGGGAATGGGGTTGATCACCACGCGCCCGCCGGCCGGGTCGACCTCCGGCACCAGGTAGGTGACGAAGGGCACCAGCCGCTCGCCCTCCGGGGTCCGCAGCACGAGCAGGTCCTGGGTCGGGTTGTGGTGCACGGCGACCACGTCCCCGAGGCTGTTGCCGGCCGGGTCGACGGCAGCGAGGCCGATCAGTTCGGTGTCGTGGTACTCGTCGGCCTCGAGCGCGTCGGGCACCCCGATGGCGGTCAGGTCGAGACCACGCAGGTCCTCGGCCGCCGACCGATCGGTGACCTCGGCGAACGCGACCACCAGCCGTCCCTGCTGCAGGTTGAAGGCCGCGACGGTGAGCGGCCGCCCCCCGGCCTGGAGCACGGCACCTGGAGCGAACCGCTCGGCGATGCTGTCGGTCCGCGGGCGGACGGTCACCTGGCCGCGGAGCCCGTGGGCCCGGCCGATGGTGCCAACGATCAGTTGCTCGGACACTTGTCTCCAATAACGCCGTCCGCCCCGCCGCTGCTGCGACGGGGCGGACGGAGGTGGGTTGCTCTCAGTTGCGGCGGCGCGGCCGGCGGTCGACGTCGACGAAGTCGACCCGGACCTGCTCCCGGCCGGCCAGTGCTGCGATCACCGTGCGCAGGGCACCAGCGGTACGGCCCTGGCGTCCGATGACCTTGCCGATGTCCTCCGGGTGGACCCGCACCTCGAGGGTGCGCGTCCGTCCCCGGTCGGCCTCGCGCACCCGGACGTCGTCCGGGTTAGGCACCAGGCCACGGACCAGGTGTTCCAGCGCGTCGGCGAGCATCTCAGGCCTCTTCGGCCTCAGCCGGGGCCTCGGCAACAGCCTCGGCTTCGGCAGCCTTCTTCTTCGACTTCGAGATGGCGGCGGTGGCAGGCTCGTTGTCGGCCTCGGCGAGGGCGGCGTTGAACAGGGCCACCTTGTCGCGGGGTTCCGGCTGCGGGAGGACACCTGACGGGCTGGTGTCGCCGCTGAACTTCTGCCAGTCACCGGTGCGCTTGAGCAGTGCGACGACGGCCTCGGTGGGCTGCGCGCCCACGGAGAGCCAGTACTGCGCGCGCTCGGAATCGACCCGGATCACCGAAGGATCGTTCTTCGGGTGGTAGAGGCCGATCTCCTCGATGGCACGGCCGTCACGCTTGGTGCGGGCGTCCATCACGACGATGCGGTAGTGCGGGGAGCGGATCTTGCCGAGCCGCTTGAGACGAATCTTGACAGCCACGTGTGTGGTTCTCCTGTTGGAACTTGGACCGATGACGCCACCGGACCGGATGGGTGAGCCGGGGCGATCGATGTGGGGCAACGCCCGCCTGGTTCGGGTGGATCCGCAACAGCCGGGTTCAGAGGGCGCCAGCGGTCACAGATGCGGGGGCCATTCTGCCAGACCCGCACCCCGGACGGCTAACCGGGCCGTGTACCCTGCCAGCAATCATGTTCAGGCCCGACCGCAGCACCGACCGTACCAGCGCGGTTACCGCAGGCTCGATGGCCATGCTCGGACCGGCCTTCGTCGCCAGCGTCGCGTACGTCGACCCCGGAAACGTCGCGGCCAACCTGAGCGCCGGCGCCACCTACGGCTACGCGCTGGTCTGGGTGCTGGCCGCAGCCTCCCTGATGGCCATGGTGATCCAGTACCAGTCGGCCAAGCTCGGCCTGGTCACCGGCCGGACGCTGCCGCAGGCCATGGCCGACCGGTTCGACAAGGGCAGGCACGGGAAGGCACTCACCTTCACCTACGGCTTGCAGGCCTTCGTGATCGCCATCGCTACGGACCTGGCCGAGGTGGTCGGCGGCGCGCTCGGCCTCTACCTGCTCTTCGGCCTGCCGCTGTGGGCCGGCAGCATCATCGTCGGGGTGGTGGCGATCCTGCTGCTCTGGGTACTGCGGCGCCGGAGCGAGCGGGTCTTCGAGGCCGGCATCGGTGCCCTGCTGCTCGTGGTGGCCCTCGGCTTCATCGGCGCCCTTTTCTTCCGTCCGCCGGACTGGCCGGCGGCCGCAGCCGGGCTCTGGCCGGGCATCCCCTCGCGGGATGCGTGGCCGCTGGTTGCGGCGATGCTGGGTGCGACCGTCATGCCGCACGCCATCTACCTGCACTCGGCGCTGGCCATCGACCGGCACCGTCCCGACGGGGTGCTGACCGGCCCGATCCGCCGGTTGCTGAAGGTCCAGCGCCTCGACGTGGCCCTAGCGCTGCTGCTGTCGGGCTCGGTCAACATCGGCATGCTGCTGCTGGGCGCTGTCGCGCTCCAGGGAGACGGCGGCGACACCATCCAGTCCGCCCACGCAACCTTCGGTGTCGAGCTGGGCGCGTTGCCGGCAGCCATCTTCGCGATCGGCCTGCTGGCCTCCGGCATCGGTTCGGCCGTGGTCGGTACCCACGCGGGTTCCAGGATCCTGAAGGACCTGAAGGTCTGGCAGGTCTCGCCGACGTTGCGCCGGCTGATCACCATCGCCCCAGCGGTCCTGCTGCTGCTGACCGGCATCTCCGCCACCGAGGTGCTGATCTGGAGCCAGATCGTGCTGAGCTTCGGGGTGGCGCTGGCGGCTGCGCCGCTGGCCGTTGTGACGGCGGACCGCGCGCTGATGGGCGAGTTCGCCGACCGGCCCTGGCAGCGGGTGGTCAACTGGGTTGTGGTCGGGCTCATCATCGCCTTGAACGTCGTGGTGCTGTGGTGGGGATTCACCCAGTAGCCGAGCCCTCGTGTGCCCCGGGATCCTGGTGGGTCCGGAACACCGGCGCGGGCTGCGGCGTTTTGCCGGGCATGGACGAAGACGAGGTCCTGGACGCCTATTCGGCAGCCGTCGTGCGGGTGGCCCGGGAGGTGCTGCCGAGCGTGGCGAGCCTGCACGTGCGGGGTGGGCGCGGCGAGGGCGCCGGTAGCGCCAGCGTGCTCACCGCTGACGGGTTCCTGCTGACCAGCGCCCACGTCGTGGAGGGCGCCGAGCAGGCGACGGCAGCGTTCACCGACGGCACCGAGACGGTCGCTGACGTCACCGGACGCGATCCGCTGTCCGACCTGGCCGTCCTGCGGGCCCGCGGTGAGCTGCCGGCGCCGGTGATCCTCGGCGACGCCGCCGGGTTGAAGGTGGGGCAACTGGTGGTGGCCCTCGGCAATCCGCTCGGACTCGCCGGCACCGTCACCGCCGGCATCATCTCCGGCCTTGGCAGGTCATTGCCCACCCGCGGCGGCCGGGTGGTGGACGAGGTGATCCAGACCGACGCTGCCCTCAACCCCGGCAACAGCGGTGGGGTGCTGGCAGACAGTCGCGGCCGGATGGTCGGGGTGAACACTGCCGTGGCCGGCGTCGGGGTCGGGTTGGCTGTACCGATCAACGCCAGCACCCGACGGATCATCGAGGCACTGATGACCTCGGGTCGCGTGCGGAGGGCCTGGCTGGGGGTGGCTGCCAGCCAATCGCCACTGCCGCCGCCGCTGGCCGCAAAGCTCGGCCGTCGAAGTGGCCTTCGGGTGGTGCAGGTTGTGGCCGGCAGCCCGGCTGCGGTCGCTGCGCTGCGCCCGGGCGACGTCGTGGTGGCGGTGGCCGGGGAGCCGATGGGGTCCTCGACCAGCCTGCAGCGCTGGATGGTTGAGGAGGCGATCGGCAGACCGGTTGAGATCACGGTCTGGCGGAACGGGGCCCTTGTCGATGTGATCGCCGTGCCCCGCGAACTCAGCGACTGACCATCCGGCCGCGCAGGATCACCAGCTCCGGATGCCGGGTGACGCCGGGGTCGAGGCGCGGATCGGCGGCGTAGGCGACCAGGTCGGCCCAGGCGCCCTCGACGACCGGGGGTGCACCCAACCACTGCCGCGCCCGCCAGGACGCGGCGCCGAGCGCGAACTCCGGGCCGCCGAGCTTCGCCAGCAGGGCGATCTCGGAACCGAGCTGGCCGTGGCTGATGGTGCCGCCGGCGTCGGTGCCGGCGTAGACGGGGACCCCGGCCTCGACGGCTGCGGTGAGCGTGGCGAGGCGCCGGGCGTGCAGGGCGCGCATGTGCCGGGCGTACGCCGGGAACTTGGCCTCCCCCGCGTCGGCGAACCCAGGGAAGTTCTCCAGGTTGATCATGGTCGGAACCAGCGCAACGCCACGCTCGGCCATCAGGTCGATGGTCCCGGCGTCCAGCCCGGTGCCGTGCTCGATGCCGTCGATCCCAGCGCGGACGAGCTGGTGCACCGACTCCTCACCGAAACAGTGCGCTGTCACCCGCGCGCCGAGCTCGTGGGCCCGCGCGATCGCTGCCGCGGCCAGGTCGGCGGGCCAGAGCGGGGCCAGGTCTCCGACGTCCCGGTCGATCCAGTCACCCACCAGCTTGACCCAGCCGTCGCCGCGGGCGGCCTGCCGGGCCACCTCGGCGATCAGGGCCTCGGGTTCAACCTCTTCGGCGTAGTCCCGGAGGTAGCGCAGGGGACGCGCGATGTGGCGGCCGGCGCGAATGATCCGCGGCAGGTCGGGCCGCTCGTCGATCCAGTGGGTGTCGACCGGGGATCCGGCGTCGCGGATCAGCAGCGTGCCGGCATCCCGGTCGCTGGCGGCCTGGGCCTCGGCGACCTCCCGCGGTACCGCCCCGCGCTCGCCGAGGCCGACATGGCAGTGGGCGTCCACAAGGCCGGGCAGGATCCAGGCCCCGCTGCACACCGTCACAGCGTCGGCGACCGGTTCGGTGCGGATCAGGCCGTCGACGACCCAGAGGTCGCGGGTCTCGCCCTCCGGCAGCAGCACGCCGTTGAGGTGCAGCCGTTGATCCTCCGGAGCTCCGGCCGGCTCGGCCGGAGCGTGGTCATGGGCGAAGAGCGAAGGTTCGCCGAGCCCTGGCGGGGCGTGGTGGTGGCTCATCGGCCGGGCTCAGCGCGGGCCGGTGTTCTTCGGGTTGAACAGCTGCTGCAGCTCGGCCGGCAACTGGAACTCCCCCACCGCCTTGGCCAGGTCGGCCTCGGTCGGCTGCACCGGACGGCCGAACGCCGAAGTCTGGACCGGCTCCGGGGTAACGGCTGCAGGCGCACCGGACCGCTTGGCCGGGTTGCCGGAGACCTTGTTGCCCTTCTTCTTCCTCGCCGGCTGGCTCACCGCCGGGCGCCGGGCGCCGGGCATCCCGGGCATGGCCCCGGCGAGGCTCTGCATCATCTTCCTGGCCTCGAAGAAGCGGTTGACCAGTGAGTTCACGTCGGAGACCTGCGTGCCGGAACCCTTCGCGATCCGGGCCCGCCGGGAGCCGTCGAGGAGCTTCGGGTTGGTCCGCTCGGCCGGGGTCATGGAGTAGATGATCGCCTCGATGCGGTCGATCTCCCGCTCGTCGATGCCGGCGATCTGGTCCTTCATCTGGCCCATTCCCGGCATCATGCCGAGGATCTTCGACAGCGGCCCCATCCGGCGGACCGCCTGCATCTGCTGCAGGAAGTCGTCGAGACCGAACTCGCCCTTTCCGCCCATCAGCTTCTGGGCTGCCTTTGCCGACTGTTCGGCGTCGAACGTCTTCTCCGCCTGCTCGATCAGGGTGAGGATGTCGCCCATGC
>CAYQXH010000135.1:0-7163 GCA_964421325.1 uncultured Propionibacteriaceae bacterium | reverse complement strand
GAGGGGATCGACTTCAAGTTCGACTTCATCCTCAACCACGCCTCGGTGCTGTCGCCGCAGTTCCAGGACATCATCGCGAACGGGGAGCGCTCCGCCTACGCCGACTTCTTCATCGACTGGAACAAGTTCTGGGCCGGTTACGGGGAACTGACGGCTGAGGGCTATGTCCAGCCACGGCCGGAGCTGATCAAGGACATGTTCTTCCGCAAGCCGGGCCTGCCGATCCTGATGGTGCGGCTGCCGGACGGGACGGAGAAGCCGTACTGGAACACCTTCTACCAGGAGGTGCGCTACCCGGTGCTGGACGCCCAGGACCTGATGGCTGCCGCCGGGCTCCAGTACGGCCGGGCAGCCGAGCTGGCCGCCCGCCTCGCCACCGTCCTCAGCGCGGGCGGACGGCCGGGCGACGCCGACTTCACCGGCTATGAGCAGGTGAGGGACCGGGTGGTCGAAGCGGTGGAGGCGCGGCGCCGCTACCTCGGCCAGATGGACCTGAACATCGCCTCCCCGCTGGTCTGGGAGTTCTACGCCGACACCCTGGACCGGCTGGCCGGCTACGGCGCGCAGATCGTCCGCCTGGACGCCTTCGCGTACGCGCCGAAGGAGCCGGGGCTGAAGAACTTCCTGAACGACCCGGGCACCTGGGACCTGCTGTCAAGGGTGAAGGGCCTGGCCGACCGGCGCGGGCTGAAGCTGTTGCCGGAGATCCACTCGACCTACGCCGACGGCATTCACGAGACGATCGCGGCCAAGGGCTTCATGACCTATGACTTCTTCCTGCCGGGGCTGCTGATCGATGCCTTCGAGACCCGCGACACCGCTGTCCTGAAGCGCTGGATCGCCGAACTCGTTTCCCGGAAGATCCGGACGGTCAACATGCTCGGCTGCCATGACGGGATCCCGGTGCTGGACCTGAAGGGCCTGCTGACCGAGGACCGCATCCAGGGCCTCATCGCAACCATCAAGGGCCGGGGTGGATACGTGAAGGACCTCCACGGGGCGAAGAACATCTACTACCAGGTGAATGCGACCTACTTCAGCGCTCTCGGGGAGAGCGAGGCGCGGCTGCTGCTGGCCAGGGCCATCCAGCTGTTCATGCCCGGCAAGCCGCAGGTCTGGTACCTGGACCTGTTCGCCGGCCGCAACGACCACGATGCGGTGGCTCGCGCAGGTGAGGGCGGACACAAGGAGATCAACCGCACGAACCTCTCGGCGGCCGACATCGCCGCCGGGCTGGACCGGCCGGTGGTGCAACGTCAGCTTGAGTTGCTGCGCTTCCGCAACACCTTCGGCGCGTTCGGCTTCGACGCCGAGTGTGAGCTGGCGGAGACGGCGCCGGAGCAGCTACGGATCACCTGGCGCCGAGGCGGCCTGACCGCCACCCTTGACGCCGACCTCGCAGCTGAGACGTTCAGCATCCAGGCGATTGGCGCAGCGGGCGGCCCGGTCACGATCGCCTGAGCCCGCGTGGGTAGGGGCTCGCCGGAAAGCGAGCCGGATCGCGTCCGCTGGACGGGGTTTCGGCCTTCTTCCGGCGTGTCGGGTGATCGCGGCCGCGAAAAGTGCCGGTCCTGCAACCCAACCCAACCCGACCACGCGGCCCGGGGCGAGCGAGTGAGGTGACCAGTGTATAAGGCTTGACTTATATGACCTGGCCTGAGAGGGTTCGAGGTATGCACGCACTGGACATCCTCGGAGACCCGGTCAGGCGTCGCCTGCTCGAGTTGCTGAGCGCCGGCGAGCTCTCCGCCGGTGAGCTGGCCGACGCCGTCGGGGCCGAGTTCGGGATCAGCCAACCGGCCGTCTCCCAGCACCTGCGGGTGCTGCGCGAGAACGGGTTCGCCACTGTCCGGCCTGAGGGCGCCCGCCGGCTCTACGCCGTCCGCGCCGAGCCGCTGCAGGAGGTGGACGCCTGGCTGGACGGGTTCCGCAGGTTCTGGGCGCCGAGGATGGCGGCGTTGCACACCGAGATCAGCCGCGGCCAGCGTGCCCGGCGCACCGACAACCAGGAGGAATGATGACCGATCAACTCGCACTGGCCGCCAGCTCCCAGCTCGATGCCGTTGACCGCTCGCTCACCGTCGGCCCCAGCGGCTCGATGGTGGCGGCAGAGCTCACCATCAGCGAGGACTTCGACACCGACGTCGCCGACCTCTGGGACGCTGTCACCACAGGGGAGCGGATCGCGCGCTGGTTCGCGCCGGTGCACGGCGACCTGCGGGTCGGTGGCAGCTACCAGGTGGAGGGGAACGCCGGGGGCGTCATCGAGTCCTGCGACCCGCCGCACCAGTACACCGCGACCTGGGTGATGGGGGAGGGAAGGTCGCGGATCACCGTCACCGTGGCCGAGCTGGGCCCCGGCCGCTCCCGGTTCACCCTTGCGCACTCCGCCGAGGTCGAGCAGGCGTTCTGGGACATGTACGGTCCTGGCGCGGTCGGGGTCGGCTGGGATCTCGGGGTCCTCGGGCTGGCCTTGCACATCACGACCGGCGAGGACCGGCCCGCGGACGAGACGGCCTGGGTCGCGACCGAGCCGGCGCGCCGGTTCATCACCGGCAGCGGCCGGCGCTGGGCGGACGCTGCGATCGGCGCCGGGATGGCAACCGAGGCCGCCCGCTCGGCCGAGCAGAACACCAACGCGTTCTACCTCGGTACGGCCTGAATCTGCCAGGTGGCCGGCCGGCTCACCACTGGTCGTGGATCTGGCCCCGGAAGTGCCGGTCGTACACGTCGTGGACGGCCGTGTCGAAGGCGGCCAGGTCGAATCCCGAGCCGGGCTCGAGCAGGCCGGCCGCAGCTGAGTTGGCCGAGGCCTGGGCCGGGTTACGCCCGCCGGGAATGACGCTGGTCACGCCGGGCTGGGCTGCGATCCAGGCCAGGCTGGCGGCCGGCAGCTGGACGCCCTCTGGCAGGACGGCGGCGAGTTCAGCTGCAGCCTGCAGGCCGGTGGCGTAGTCGACGCCGGAGAAGGTCTCGCCCTTGTCGAACGCCTCGCCGTTGCGGTTGTAGTTGCGGTGGTCGTCTGCGCTGAAGGTGGTGCTCGCCGTGTATCTGCCGGAGAGCAGCCCGGAGGCGAGCGGCACCCTCGCGAAGACCGCGACTCCGGCAGCTGCCGCGGCCGGCAGGACCTCGTCGAGGGGCTTCAGCCGGAAGGGGTTGAGGATGATCTGGACATTGGTGACGCCACGACGCGCGATGGCGGTGAGGGCCTGCTCGCAGGTCTCGACCGAGACGCCGTAGGCCGCGATGGCGCCATCCGCGATCAGCTCGTCGAGGGCCCCGAACGTGGCGTCGTCATCGATGACCGCCGTCGGTGGGCAATGGAGCTGCACCAGGTCGAGCGTTTCGACGCCGAGGTTGCTGCGGGACCGGCTCGTCCACGCCCGGAAGTTCTGGGGGCTGTAGTTCTCCGGCACCTGGCTGAGCCGGCGGCCCATCTTCGTGGCGACCGTGATTCCGTGCTCGCCGCGGGACGCCAGGAACTTGCCGATGATGGTTTCCGAGCGGCCATCGCCGTAGACGTCGGCGGTGTCGAACAGCGTGACGCCGGAGTCGGCCGCAGCTTCGAGGACGGCGAGGGCGTCGGCCTCGTCCACGGCACCCCAGTCCGCGCCGAGCTGCCAGGTGCCGAGGCCGATGGCGGTCACGGACCGGCCGGTATGGCCGAGTGGGCGTTCGATCACGGTGGTTCCTTCGTCGCTGGAGGCTCCTGAGTCTAGCTACGGGACCTCCCGCGGCCTCGGGTTGGCGGCGAGAGCCCGACCGGCTGCTGTCAGCGCTCGGGGTCGTCGAGGGAAAGCTGGCGGAACGAGCGCTGGGCTTGCCGGATCTCTGTCCTGACGACGATCCGATCCATTCCCGCCACCTCGATCCCAAGGGGCGCGGCCCGGAGGCCGCAAGCCACTCCAGCGCGTGCAACGAGCCTAGTCGCGCCCGGAAGGCAGCAGGAGTGTCCAGGCTTGCTGATCCCGGCCCCCGGGGCCCGGTGGCGGGTCAGGATCCCGCGGCCGGGTCCGGGTCGAGGAGTTGCCGGATCGCCTGCACCCCGTCGGTGTTGACCGAGTACCAGGTCTGACGGCCCTGGCGTTCCCGGACGAGGAAGCCGGCTTCGAACAGCGCGCCCAGGTGGTGGGTGATCGTCGGCTGGGTCAGGCCGACCTCCTCTGCCAGGGCGCCGGTGGTTGCGCGGCCTCCCGGCGCGGAGCGGATCAGGCTCAGGAGACGCAGCCGGGCGGGGTCGGCGAGGATCTTCAACGCAGCGGCGAGCACGACGGCGTCCGCTGGTTGCAGCTCACCCTGGAGGACCGGCGAGCAGCACAGGTCGCCGACCAACTGGAGTTGGCGCGGCAGCACTTGAGAACTCATAGAGGTATGTCTATCATATCGACCACCGTCTAACAATAGACGAGCGTCTATGTATGGAGACTTGTCATGGAGTACCTGACCAACCTCGCCGCAGCGGTTGCCGGCGACGTCTGGAACACGATCGTCCACAACTGGCCCTACCTGCTGCTGAGTGTCGTCGTTGCCTCGGTGGTGCAGGTCTACCTCAACCCAGACCGGCTCTCGACCTGGTTGCGCCGCCGCACCTGGATCGCCGTGGTCGGCGCCGTCGCCCTCGGCGCACTCACCCCGTTCTGCTCCTGCGGCACGACGGCCCTGGTGCTCGGAGCGCTCGCCTCCTCGGTGCCGTGGGCGCCGGTGGTCGCGTTCATGGCGTCCTCGCCGCTCACCAGCCCGCAGGAGTTCGTCCTCTCCGTCGGGCTGTTCGGCCCGGGCTTCGCAGTCACCTACTTCGCCGCAGCCATCGGCGTCGGCCTGCTCGGTGGCCTGGCTGCCTGGTGGCTGGAGGGCCACGGGTACCTGGCCGGCCAGACCCGGGTCGCAGCCCCGAAGCCGGTCCCGGCAGGGGACGGCTGCTGCCAGGAACCGACCGGGGTGCCGGCGGCCCCCACCGGCGGAACCCGGCTGCTGACCGTGCTCGAGTCGCCGGCACGAACCGTGGCCGGCCCGGCGAAGCCGGCCCAGCTCCTGCGGGCGCTGGGCGAGAACGCGAAGAAGCTCGCGTACTTCTTCCTCGCCTTCGCCACCCTGGGCTACCTCCTGATCCGGATCCTCCCCGGCGAGCTGCTCACCGGCCTCCTCGGCGACGGCAACCCGGTCTGGTCCGTGCCCCTCGCAGCCGTACTCGGGATCCCGGTCTACCTGAACACCGACGCCTCCCTGCCCCTGGTCGCCGGCCTGATGGACGGTGGGATGAACCCGGGGGCTGCGATCGCCTTCCTGATCACCGGCGCCGGAACCAGCATCGGCAGCATCTCCGGGATGCTGGTCATCGCCAGGTGGCGCGTCGTCGCCCTGGTCATCACGACCCTGTTCGTGACCGCGATCGCAACCGGCTGGCTGGCCGGACTCTGGCTCTAGCCCCGGTTCAGGCGGTCTGGAGCCTTTGGTTCGCCGGGGGCGGGGTGGGCCGGTCCTCGGCCGAGCGGACGATGGCGTCGAGCATGCTGCGGAAGATCAGGTGGTGGAACGGCAGCATGGCGTACCAGTACAACCGTCCGGACAGCCCCTTCGGCCGGAAGTAGGCGGTCTGGACGACCTTGCGGGCCGCGTCCGTCGGCTCGACCCGCCACTCCAGCCAGGCCTCGCCAGGCAGCTTCATCTCGGCGGCGAGCTGGAGCATGCTCCCGGGCTCGAGGGCAGCGACCCGCCAGAAGTCGATGCTGTCGTGCAGCCGGACCTCCTCGGGATGGCGGCGTCCACGGCGCAGGCCGACACCCCCGACGGCACGGTCGATCAGTCCCCGGGCCCGCCAGGCCCAGTCCAGCGAGTAGTAGCCAACGCTTCCCCCGATGCGGGCGAACCCCCAGTACAGGTCAGCCGCGGGCGCCGTCGACTCTGCCTCCTGCCGGTCGACGAAGAGCGTGCCGCCGGCCCAACTCGGGTCGCCGGCAAACGGTTGCGCCGGGCTCGTGCTCGCATCCGACCAGCGGGTCTCGACCTGGAGGGAGTTGCTGCGGGCCAGGGCGAGCACGACGGCCTGGCGGAACGGGATGGGTTGCACGCCGAACTTGGCCAGGGCAGTGGTGTCATGGACGACCACCTCGTTGCGGAGGGAGTCGACCAGCGGCTTGGCCACACCGGCGGGGACAGGGGTGACCAGGCCGATCCAGTGGGAGGAGAGTCTGGGGGTGAGCACCGGCACGGGGATCAGGAGCCGCTTGGGCAGGCCGGCCTCCTCCGCGTACACCTGCATCATCTCGCGGTAGGAGACCACGTCCGGCCCGCCGACCTCGTAGACGTGGGAGGCCTGGTCATCGTCGAGCACGGCAACCAGATAGGCGAGGACGTCCCTGATGGCGATCGGCTGGCAGCGGGTCCAGACCCATTTCGGGGTCACCATCACCGGCAGGACCTCGGTGAGGTAGCGCAGCATCTCGAAGGACACCGAGCCGGACCCGATGATCACCGCGGCTCGGAGTTCCGTCACCGGCACCGTCCCGGAGGCGAGCACCGCACCGGTCTCGTGCCGACTCGACAGGTGCGTGGACAGCTGGTCCCGGGACGCGCCGAGACCGCCGAGGTAGACGATGCGCTTCAGGTGGTTCGCGTCTGCGGCGGCCGCGAAGGTGCGGGCGGCCTCCCGGTCGGCGGCCACGAAGTCGGACTTGCCGCCCATCGAGTGCACCAGGTAGAAGGCGACTTCGCAGCCGGCCAGGGCGGCCTCAAGGGACTCGGAGTCCTGGACGTCGCCGTAGCGGACCTCGACTTCGCTCCGCCACGGGCGGCCGTCGAGCTTGCGCGGGTTGCGGGCCACGCAGACAACCTCGTGGCCCTCCTGCAGCAGGCGGGGGACGAGCCTGCCTCCGATGTACCCGGTGGCGCCGGCGACGGCTATCTTCATGGCCCCACGGTACGTGCTCGTCCGGCGGGGCGTTCGGGCTGGGCGGAGGCAGGTCGCACGCTCGGGGTCGTTGGCGTCCCAGCGGGACTCGTGCTGAGACGGTGTCAGCGGAGCTTGTCGCGATTGCTGCGGGCGGCCGCGAAGGGCCCTACTGTTCAGTACATCTTGATTCAACAGGGATTGGAGCAACCGTCGTGGACGGCTGGACGCTGTACCTGGTGGTGTCGGTGGTGTTGTTCGGGTTGTCGTTCCTGTC
>CAYQXH010000134.1:0-7172 GCA_964421325.1 uncultured Propionibacteriaceae bacterium | reverse complement strand
CTGGAGAGCTTCGACATCGAGTTCGGCGAGAACGCCGGCGACGAGGACGACCTGGCCCCGCGGCCCCCTGCGGTCACCGTCATGGGCCACGTCGACCACGGCAAGACCAAGCTGCTCGACGCGCTCCGGAACACCAACGTCGTGGGCGGCGAGGCCGGCGGGATCACCCAGGCCATCGGCGCCTACCAGGTGACGACGGCTCTCGACGGCATCGAACGCAAGATCACCTTCATCGACACCCCTGGCCACGAGGCGTTCACCGCCATGCGTGCCCGTGGTGCGAAGTCGACCGACATCGCCGTTCTGGTGGTGGCAGCCGATGACGGTGTGATGCCGCAGACGATCGAGGCGCTGAACCACGCCCGGGCCGCAGAGGTGCCGATCGTGGTCGCAGTGAACAAGGTCGACAAGGAGACCGCTGACCCGGTGAAGGTCCGCGGCCAGCTGACCGAGTACGGCCTGGTGCCGGAGGAGTACGGCGGCGACACCATGTTCGTCGACGTCTCCGCAACCACCCACCAGGGCCTGCCCGAGTTGCTGGAGGCGATCCTGCTCACCGCGGACGCAGCCCTCGACCTGCGGGCCAATCCCGACATGGAAGCCCAGGGCGTGGCCATCGAGGCACACCTGGACAAGGGCCGCGGCCCGGTCGCAACCGTCCTGGTGCACCGGGGCACGCTCCACACCGGCGACTCGATCGTGGCCGGCTCGGCCTACGGCCGCGTCCGTGCCCTGATCAACGACAAGGGCGAGACCGTCGACTCGGCGCCGCCCTCGATGCCGGTGCAGGTGCTCGGCCTAACCTCGGTTCCCGGGGCCGGCGACAACTTCCTGGTCGTCGAGGACGACCGGATGGCTCGCCAGATCGCCGAGAAGCGGGAGGCCCGTCAGCGGGCAGCCATGCTGGCCAAGACCACGCGGCGCAAGACCCTCGACCAGCTGTTCGAACAGCTTGCCAAGGGCGAGGCGCAGGAGCTGCGGCTCATCCTCAAGGGCGATTCGGCCGGTGCGGTCGAGGCGCTCGAGGACGCGCTGCTGCAGATCGATGTGGGCGACGAAGTCGACCTGCGGGTCATCGACCGCGGTGTCGGTGCGATCACCGAGACCAACGTCAGCCTCGCAGCTGCCTCGGATGCCGTCATCATCGGCTTCAACGTCCGGGCCCAAGGCAAGGCGACCCAGCTCGCCGACGCCGAGGGCGTCGATGTGCGCTACTACTCGGTCATCTACTCCGCGATCGACGAGGTGGAGGCAGCCCTCAAGGGCATGCTGAAGCCGATCTTCGAGGAGAAGGTCCGTGGCCAGGCGGAGATCCGGGACATCTTCCGGTCCTCCAAGTTCGGTGTCATCGCCGGCTGCATGGTCATCGACGGCACGATCCGGCGCAACGCCAAGGCCCGGCTCACCAGGGACGGCGTGGTGGTGGCGGAGACCAGCATCGCCTCGCTCCGCAGGGAGAAGGACGACGCAACCGAGGTCCGCGACGGCTTCGAGTGCGGCATCACGTTGTCGAACTACTCCGACATCAAGATCGGCGACATCATCGAGACCTTCGAGATGGTGGAGAAGCCGAGGGACTGACCGATTTGCAGCGACGCAGGTCCCGGGTCACCGGGACCTGCGTCGGAGTCCGTTGAGAGGAGCGAACATGAGCAAACCGCGCTATGCGAAGGTGGCCGAGCACATCAAGGTGGTCGTCGCCCAGATGCTGGAACGGCGGATCAAGGATCCCCGGCTCGGGTTCGTCACCGTGACCGACGTCCGGATCACCGGCGACGGCCACGACGCCACCGTCTTCTACACCGTTCTCGGCGATGCCGACGCGCGGGCGGAGACGGCGATGGCACTGACCTCGGCCACCGGGCTGTTGCGGTCCACGGTGGGCAAGCAACTGGGGATGAAGTTCACCCCGACCCTCACCTTCGTCCTCGACGGGGTGGAGGAGGATGCTGCGCACCTCGAGGACGTCCTGGCCAGGGCACGGGCGCTGGACGCCGCCGTGGCCGCCCAGGCTGCCGGGGCGACCTACGCCGGGGACGCCGACCCGTACCGCAGGCCGGATGAGGACGACGACCAGGCCGACGACCTTGCCTGACCCCGCTCCGGCCTCCGGGCTGGTGGTGGTGGACAAGCCGCAGGGCTGGACCTCCCACCAGGTGGTGGGCCGGGTCCGGCGCCTGCTCGGCACCAGGAAGGTCGGCCACGCCGGCACCCTGGATCCGATGGCCACCGGGGTGCTGCTCGTCGGGGTCAACCGGGCCACCCGGCTGCTCGGCCACCTGGCCGGCCACGACAAGAGCTACACCGCGACGATCCGGCTCGGGCAGGCAACCGTCACAGACGACGCCGAGGGCGACGTCGTCTCCGCTGCCGGTTCGGCCGGCATCACCGAGTCGGCGGTCCGGGAGGCGGTCGGCGGGTTCACCGGGCCGATCAGCCAGAAGCCGTCGGCGGTCTCCGCGATCAAGGTCGACGGGAAGCGGGCCTACGCGCTCGTCCGCGCCGGGGAAGAGGTGGACCTCGCGGCCCGGCAGGTGACCGTCACCCGGTTCGACGTCCTCAAGGTCCGTACCGGCGGCACCGGCCCGCTGTCACTGCTCGACGTGGACGTCGTCGTCGACTGCTCCTCCGGGACCTACATCCGCGCGCTGGCCCGCGACCTGGGCGACCAGCTCGGCTGCGGGGGACACCTGACCGCCCTGCGCCGGACCCGGGTCGGCGGCTTCGAACTCGACCTCGTGGCCCTCGATGCCGCCGGGCTGGCCGCTGAGGAGCCGCCCCGGCTGCTCGGGATGGCGCAGGTAGCCCGCCGCGCTTTCCAGGTGGTCGAGGTGAACGCGGCCCAGGCCGCCGACATCGGCTTCGGCCGGTCGCTCGACCTGGCCCTGCCGGCGGACCCCACGGCACTGTTGTTCGGCGAGCAGCTGCTCGCGCTGTACCGTCCGGGTGCCGACGGCAGGGCCGTTCCGGTGGCCGTGCTCGGCTGAGGGCGGGGCCGGGTGTTGGGTAAGGTGTCGATCCGGCGCACGACAGCGTGCCCTGAGAGGTGGAAGTGAGCGCAGCGGTAATAGTCATCGGGAACTTCGATGGCGTCCACCCAGGCCACCGCGAAGTGCTGGCAGAGGCCAGGCGCCGCCAGCCCGGACTGCCCCTGGTGGTGGTCACCTTCTGGCCGCACCCGGTATCCGTGCTGCGGCCCGAGGTCGGCCCGATGCTGCTCACTTCGCTGGAGGCGCGGATCGAGTTGCTCACTGCTGCCGGGGCCGACCGGGTCGAGGTGATCGACTTCACCCGTGAGTTCGCGGCCTGGTCGCCGTCGGACTTCGTCGAGAACGTGCTGGTCCCGCTGCAGCCGGCAACCGTCGTGGTCGGCGAGAACTTCCGGTTCGGGCACCGGGCCGCCGGCACCGTTGACACCCTGCGGGAGCTCGCCGCCGGGCGGTTCGAGGTGGACGCGCTGGCCCTGGTGCGTTTCGGCGACGAGGAGACCTGCTCGACCCGCATCCGGGAGGCCCTCGCCGCCGGTGACGTCGCCCACGCTGCCGAGCACCTCGGCCGCCCGTTCTGCTTCCGCGGCGTGGTCGCGCACGGCGACCGGCGGGGCCGCACGCTCGGCTACCCGACGGCCAACCTTCCGGTGCCGGAGAACCTGGCGTGCCCGGCGGACGGCGTCTACGCCGGCTGGGTGACCCGGCGGGACGGGCTGGACGCCCACGGCGAGGCCCTGCCGGCCGGCAGCGCTGCGGAGCGCTGGCCCGCTGCCATCTCGGTCGGCACCAATCCGACCTTCGACGGCGTGGCCCGCCGGGTCGAGTCCTACGTCCTGGACCGTGACGACCTCGAGCTGTACGACGCCCCGATCTCGGTGGAGTTCGTGGCCCGGATCCGGGGCCAGGTCCGGTTCACCGACATCGACGAACTGATCGTCAAGATGGCCGACGACGTGGCCAGATGCCACGAATTGCTGGGTCTGGCCTGACGTCCGGGGGGCTTTCAAAGCTCCGGCACGAGGAGCAGACTTGGTACATGTTCGGGCTCGGTCCAATCGGGCGCTGGCTTTCCCACACCGACCCGGCCGTCGACCCGGCAGCCGGCATGGACCTGCTCGGCTCCGATATGGCCGAACTCGCCGAGATCGCCCGCTCCGTCTCGGCCGAGTACGGGGTCAGCTCGCCGGCCGTGATCACGGCCAACCTGACCCGGCTGCTCGGCCGACGGGTACCCGTCCAGTCGCTCACCCCAGGGGGAGCGCTCGGGTTCGCCGACCTGAACTTCGCCGACGCCACCGTCCTGCTGGTGCGCGGGCTGCACGTCGGCGACCTCGGCCTGGTGGCCGTGCGGGCACTCCAGCACCAGGTACGCCTCAACGGCTTCACCTGCTCGAGTGCTGGCGTGCTGCTCGACCTGGCGTGCGCCGGCCGGAGGATCGACGTGATGGCGATCGGGTTGCGGCCGGCGGCCTGAGTCAGCGGGCCAGCAGGGACTTTCGGTAGACCGCGTCCACCTGTTCGGTGGTCTGGACGGCCCCGGTCGCGTCAACGGTCTCGTAGGACGTGGGGGCGTGGTCTCCGGTCGGGGTGTACTCCAGCCCGATGTACATCGGGATCGCCGCCTCGTTGTCCGGATCCACCCGGAGGAACACCTCCACGAAGCCGAGCCGGGTCGCCTGCTGCTCGAGGAAGGTGGTGAGGGCCTTGGCAGCACCCTGCCTGCGGGAGTCGGGATACACCCAGAGGTTCTTCAGCTCCGGGCACAACAGGTTCTCCGGGTCACAATCGAGGACGCTGCTGCCGAGCGCCTCCTCGCCGCGGAAAGCGACGGCGAAGAAGTAGTCCCCGGAAGCCTGCCGATCGAAATGCCGCTGCGCGATCCTCGCCGCCGGATGCGGCTCCCGGGCGTGCAGCGCGGGCAGGTCCTCGATGGTGCACAGGCGCACGGTGATCGGCTCAGCAGTCATGCATCCTCCGCCAGGGGTCGGGAATCAGGCTCCCAGTGTGGCCGGTCCTCCAAATCCGGCGCCAGTCGTCTTGCCTGACGGGCCCGGCCTTCGCTAACGACTGGATCAAGATCTTCCGATTGGGCAACGGATGCGTGAGCGGGGTGCTATGGCTAGTTCACAGCTTGCTCACAAGGGGGATACCAACAATGATCCGAAACCGCATCCTGGTCGGCGTCGTCGCCGGGTTCACACTGTTGACCGGCTGCGCCACCGGGGCCGCGAACCCGGCGCAACCCGGCACGGCCAGCGTCCCTGCCGGCTCGAGCGCCCCGGCCACCAGCCAGGCCCCGGCCGCCGGCGGGGAACTCAGCATCGACCAGTTCCTGAGCCAGGTCGCAGCAGCGCAGGCCGGGGTGAAGACCTACACCATGGACATGACCATGGAGACAGCGATGATGGGCAAGGCCGCCGAGATCACCATGAAGGGCGCGGTGGACCAGACCGACCCGAGCAGCCCCGACATGAAGATGGACATGGAGCTCGGCGGCATGGAGATGAAGCTGCTGAAGGTCGGCGGCGACATGTACGTGCAGATGGCTGCCACCGGCAAGAAGTGGATGAAGGTCCCGAAGAGCCAGATGGGCCAGTACGAGGACACCGCCGACTCCGCCGACCTCACCGCAGGGCTGGAGAAGGCCAAGGCCGCCATGAAGAAGATCGAGCTCGTCGGGGAGGAGACGGTGGACGGGGCCAACACCCGCCACTACCGGATCACGATGGACGCTGCCGGCCTGGCGAAGATGACCGGCTCGGACGCCAAGATCGCCGGCGACACCTTCGACTACGACATCTGGCTGGATGACGCCAGCCGGGCGCGCAAGGTGGCGATGAACGTGTCAGCCGAGGTCGACGGCAAGGACCTGCCGATGAAGATCGCCGGCGTGATGGGCCACTACAACGAGCCGGTCGACATCAAGGCCCCGAACAAGGCCGACGTCACCGAGCTGCCGGGTTGATCGAAGCCGGGCCGGACATGGCACCGCCGGCGCCACGACGGTGGCGCCGGCGGTAACCCCTGGTCAGAGCAGGGTCTTGATCTGGGTGATCACATCCGCGACGGCCTGCTGCGCGCTGCCGTAGAGCATCGAGGTGTTCTCGGCGTAGAACAGGGCGTTCTCGATGCCCGAGTAGCCGGCACCCTTGCCCCGCTTGATCACGATGCAGCTCTGCGCCCGGTCGGCGTCCAGGATCGGCATGCCGTAGATCGGCGAGCCCTTGTCGGTACGGGCCACCGGGTTCACCACATCGTTGGCACCGATCACCAGTGCGACGTCCGTGGTCGGGAACTCGTCGTTGATCTCCTCGAGGTCGAAGATCATGTCGTAGGGCACGCCGGCCTCGGCGAGCAGGACGTTCATGTGCCCGGGCATGCGGCCGGCTACCGGGTGGATCGCGAACTTCACCTGGACCCCGGCCTCCTCCAGCAGCTTGGTCAGCTCCCAGACCTTGTGCTGGGCGCCGGCCACGGCCATGCCGTACCCGGGGACGATGACGACCTTCTCGGCGTACCGCATCATCGCGGCAGCGTCCATGGCGCCGAGCTCCTTCATCGAGCCCTCGATCTCGCCGCCGCCGGCCTGGGCCTCGCCGGTGATCGGGGTGAAGATCACGTTGGTGATCGGCCGGTTCATGGCCTTGGCCATGAGCTGGGTGAGCAGCGTGCCGGAGGCGCCGACCACGATGCCGGCGATGACCAGGGCCGGGTTGCCGAGCACGTACCCCTCGAAGCCGACGGCCAGACCGGTGAAGGCGTTCAGCAGGGAGATGACCACCGGCATGTCCGCACCGCCGATGGGGCTGGTCAGGACGACACCGAAGAACAGCGACAGCACGAAGAACGCGACCAGCATGACCGGCATCGCCGGGTTGCCGGCGAGCAGGACGATCGCCGCGCCCAGGGCAACCGCCACCCCGGCCAGGATCACGTTCACCAGGTTCTGGGCAGGCAGGCGCCAGGTCTTCTTCATGATGCCCTGCAGCTTGAGGAAGGCGACGATCGACCCGGAGAAGGCGACCGAGCCGATCAGGGCTCCCAGCACGGCCAGCGTGGAGACGATCACCGTCAGGTGCTCGCCGCGGGCGAACTCGACAGCTGCGATCAGGGCTGCCGCGCCGCCACCCATGCCGTTGTAGACAGCGACCATCTGCGGCATGTCGGTCATCTTGACGACCT
>CAYQXH010000133.1:0-7210 GCA_964421325.1 uncultured Propionibacteriaceae bacterium | reverse complement strand
GCACCATGTCGCGCAGCGAGGCCGCGATGTCGGCGTCGGTGCCGGCGTAACTGAACCTCGGGTGGTCCACCCGGCATCCGGTCGGGTCGAGCAGCTGCACGAAGTCTTCGGTTCCTGCGGGCTCGGTCAAGGGGTCTCCTGGTTGTAGGGGCACCGGCAGATCACTCAACCTACGGTTACGTAACCATAGGTGTCAATGCCGCCGGTAGCAGCGGGGAGCTGGCCCGTTCGACCCGGTCAGCGGCAGCCCGCTCGGCCTCGGCCGCCTCGGCGAGCCCAGCCTCAGCCTCGGCCAGCTGATCGCGGGCTTCGGCGAGTTCCGCCACCAGCGCTTCGACCCTGGCGCTCGCGGCCCGCGCCCGATCCTCGGCCGCCGCCCGGTTTGCGATGCCGGCCTCCAGCTCGGCCTGTGCAGCCGCGGCCTCCTGCTCGGCCTGTTGCCTGGCGATGCGCTCAGCCTCGGCCGGCTCCTCAGGTGCAGCCGGGCGGCCGGACCGGGCCGGCTGCAGGGTGGTCACCGCTGCCGCCGAGGACAGCGCGCCGAACCCGCTGTAGTTGTGCGGCCGATCAAGGCGTCCCCTGGTCAGCCGGTCGGCCACCTCGGGGTCGGCGAGGGCGCTGGCCAGGGTGTTCCGCACCTCGTCCAGGCCGGCCGGGCTCACGGTGGTGCCGAGCCCACCAAGCTCCGCCACAAGTTCGCGAACCACTGCGCCGACGACGGGATTGCGGCGTGCGGCGAGCTCCCGGAGGGTTCCGAAATCCCCTGCGGCCTGGGCGTCGCGGAGCTGCTGCCCCAGGTCGGTGAGGTCCTGCAGGGAGGCCAGGCCGGCCCGTGCGGAGGCGTTCAGGTACCAGGCCCCGACGCTCGGGCGGCGCAGAGCCTTGATCTGCTTCGCCAGCAGCCGGTCCCCGGCCGCGCGGGCCTTGGCTGCCAGCGCGTCCCGTCGCGCCACGAACTCCGCCGGCGGGTTCGCGTACAGCTCCTCGGTGACCGGCTCCAGCTGGGGCTCCTCGTCCACGCCACCATCATGCCGGTCGGCATCAGCCGGCACGCCAGCAGCGATGCCCCGCACCTCAGCGGCCGACGCCGCGGGAGCGGAACAGGTTCGACGGGTCGTAGGTGTCCTTGACGCCGGCGAGGCGGTCGGCGTTCGAGCCGTGGGTGAGCCGGATGCTCTCCGGGTCGCCGAGGTCGTCGAAATTGAGGTAGCCGCCGACCGTGGAGTGCGCACCCAGCTCGGTGGCCGCCTCCCGCGCCCAGGCGACGTTCGCCAGGTCCTGCGCCGGGTCGTCCCAGTTGGCCTCGATACCGACCATGAACGGCGCCGAACGATTGCCGAGCGGGGTGGCTGTCTCGGGCACGTCGCTGATGGCGCCGCCGTTGATCCACAGGTCGAGGGACGTCAGCTGCGAGGGCCGCCGGTAGGCCAGGTCGACCAGCGATCCGGCGACGTCCGGACCGAGGTGGTCGAGATTGGCCGACTTCCAGTAGTAGCGCCGGCCACGGGGATAGTCCTCGTCGAAGAACTGCTGGGCCTCCACCCACGGCACCACACCGCCCAGGTCGGTCAGGACGGTGCCGAGCCCGCGCAGGCCGGCGCAAAACCGCTCCCCCTCCGCGGCGTCGCCGACGTAGGGGCCCACGATGCCGATGAACGGCTCCCCCCACAGTTCCTCAGGGAAGACGTCGGCTTCCGGGAACGTCCAGCACACGGCCAGCGACCCGAATTCCCGGGGCGCGGACGCCGCGAACTCGCTCAGTTTCGCCAGCACCTCCTTGCCCTCACTCAGCGGATAGGTGAGGAACGGCAGGTACACCTCCGGCCCGACCGGGTGGGCCTGGTACTCGAGTGCTGTGACGACCCCGAGGTCCCAGCCGCCGCCGCGCAACGCCCAGAACAGGTCGGGGTGGTCCTGCGCGTCGACCCGGAGCTCCCGGCCAGCCGCGGTGACGAGCTCCGCTGCCAGCACGTTGTCGCAACTGAGCCCGTGCTTGCGCCGCATCCAGCCGTAGCCGCCGGCAAGGGTGAGGCCTGCAACGCCGGTCTCCGAGACCACGCCCAGCGGGACGGCGAGCCCGTCGACCTGGGTCGCCCGGTCGACGTCCCCGATCGTGGCGCCCCCGTCGACGCGCACCCGCCCGGTCGCGGCTTCCACCCGCACCTCACGCATCCGGGAGACGTCGATGACCATGCCGCCGTCAAGGACCGCGGAGCCGGCGACGTGGTGGCCGGCGCTCCGCACGGCCACTCCGAGGTCGTTGGCACGGGCGTAATTCACCGCCTCGACGACGTCCGGGGTGCCCTCGCAGAAGACGATCAACGCCGGACGCTTGTCGATCGTGCCGTTCCAGACCCGACGGGCTTCGTCGAATCCGGCATCGTCAGCAGCCACCACCGAGCCGCGAAGGCCAGCGGCCAGCCGAACCAGTACCTCGGCTCTCATGACCACCCAGCTTCGCAGCCGACCGAAGGACGTGGAATGAGCAAGTCTGCGGCGGCAATCCCGGCGTCCGGGGCACTCGCCCGGCCGTCCATCGGAGAAATGGGGGCAACCGGCAGGGGGGTCGGAATGGCGCAACGGCGCTCCCGAGTGGTCGCAGTCCTCACGGCTGTCGTCCTGGCATGCACCGGGATGGGGCCAAGGGGCCGGCGTTGCCCGCGCCGGCGTGCCGGGCGAGGTGCCGGCCAGCCCTTCCGACTTCAACCGCGACGGTTACGCCGATCTGGCCGTGGGTTCGCCGTCCGGGAACGGCGGAGCAGCGGCGACGGGTGGCGTCAGCGTGCTCTCGGCTCTAGCAATGGCCTGCAGGAATCCGGCGGCCAGCACTGGCCGGCGGCCTCCAGCGGCCTGCCCGCGGGCTGTCGCCGTCTCGGCATTGCGCTCGCTGCCGGCGACCTCAACGGCGACGGCGCAGCCGAGCTGATCGTGGGTGCGCCAGGGCATGATCCCTCCACCGACTGGTCCGGTGCTGTCTTCGTCCATGCCGGATCCCGGACCGGGCTGTCCACCACGGCGAGGCTCGTCACGCCGGACGCCGTCGGCATCACCGACGCCGGTTCGTCCGACTTCAGCGGGACTCCTGGGACGGGTGACTTCGACGCCGACGGCTTCGAGCACCACCAGCGGCAGCGAGCTGTGGTCACAGGCGTCACCCGGGATCGCCGGCTCCCCCGGCTACCACGACCACTTCGGCGCGGCGCTCACCCCGTGACCACCGTGGCCTGGCCGCTGCGGCTACTGCGGGCTGATCACTGGGGCGGCAGCTGGTATCCGGGGGTCGAGCGGGACAGCTCGACCTCCTCCTCGGTCATGTCCGCGGAGATAGCCTCGAACAGCGGCGTGGAGAGGTAGCGCTCCCCGGTGTCGGGCAGCATGCAGAGGATCACCGAGCCGGGCTCGGCCTTCTCGGCCACCTGCCGGGCGACGGCGAAGGTCGACCCGCCCGAGACCCCGGTGAAGATGCCCTCCTTCTGCGCCAGGGCCTGGGCCCACTTCATGCCGTCGGGGCCGGAGACCGGGATCAGCTCGTCGTAGTAGTGCTGGTCGATGGCCTCCTGCAGCACCTTGGGGATGAAGTCCGGCGTCCAGCCCTGGATCGGGTGCGGCTCGAAGGCCGGGTGGGTCGCGGCCGGCTGCCCGTCCTCGGTTCGCTGCTGGGGGGTGCCGCTGCCGATCAACTGGGCGTTCGCCGGCTCGGAAAGGATGATCTTGGTGTCGGGGCGCTCCTTGCGCAGGACCCGGCCGACTCCGGACACGGTGCCGCCGGTGCCATAACCGGTCACGAAGTAGTCGAGCCTGGAGCCGGCGAAGTCGTTGATGATCTCCCTAGCCGTCGTGGACTCGTGGATGGCTGCGTTGGCATCGGTCTCGAACTGGTGGGCGAGGAACCAGCCGTTCGCCTCCGCCAGCTCGACGGCCTTGCGGTACATGCCGAAGCCCTTCTCCGAGCGAGGCGTCAGCACCACCTTCGCGCCCAGCATGCGCATCAGCTTGCGCCGCTCCACCGAGAAGCTGTCGGCCATGGTCACCACCAGGGGGTAGCCCTTCTGGGCACAAACCATGGCGAGGCCGATCCCGGTGTTCCCGCTGGTGGCCTCGACCACTGTCTGGCCGGGCTGGATCGTGCCCTGGCGTTCGGCCTCCTCGATGACGTTGATCGCCAGCCGGTCCTTCACCGAGGAGAGGGGGTTGAAGAACTCGGCCTTGACGTAGATCGTCGTCTGCTCGACGCCGATGTTGTTGATCCGGATCACCGGGGTATCGCCGACGGTGTCCAGGATGCTGTCGAACAATCGGCCTCGACCTGCCGTCGTCCGGATCGATTCTGGTGTTGTCATGGTTGCCCTCCGCTCCGCTGGTCCGCGGGCCCCTGCCCCTCGCGGTTCCAGATGGCGCATCCGCGCTGCGCCTTCGCTCAAGGTAGGCGGCGGATCGGGGCCCTCTCCATGGGCACCCTTGCGCACCCGGCCGGCGCTCCGGCCGGAGGAGGACTGCGCATGCCTACCGTCCGCGAACCGCAGGAAAGCGAACCGCAAGAAAGGGGACAGTCCCCTTTTGTGCGGTCCCGAACCGCAAGAAAGGGGACTGTCCCCTTTTGTGCGATCCTTTTGTGCGATCTTGTCTTGCGATCCCTGACGCTGCAACCGGTGGTCAGGGTCCCGGCGCCTCGGGATGATTCAGGACGCCCAGCGTCCCATGAAGAACAGCCACGCCCACACGCACTGGACGACGAGGGCCGCTGCGACCAGGAAGCCGATCAGCACAGCCCGCCAGCGGGGCATCTTCCGGCGACTCTCCCCGATCCGGCCGACCATGGTCCACAGCGGGAACCACAGCAGCACTGCCCGGTTCACGCTCATGAACCAGTACGAGACCGAGAAGGCTGCGATCTGGAGTCCCACCCAGACCGCCTCGGCCCAACGACGCTTGACCAGGCAGGCGAGGGTGACCAGCACCCCGATCGCCATGCTCACCACCTCGGCCCGGAACACCCAGGCCCACTCCGGATGGTCGGCGTAGGCGCCAGGGGCAAAGGCGTCGAAGGTGTTCCGCAACGAGTCCCAGGGCCAGGTGAAGCCCCGTGCCCAGCCGGCGGCCTGGGCGTCGTACCAGGACGTCCAGGAGCCCGTGATCGCATACAGGTACCCGATGTAGGCGGCCACGACGGCGACCGGAAGTGCCAGCCACAACAGCCGGCGGCCGCGCTGGCTGGACGACCCGGCCTGGGAAAGGGCGAAGACCACCAGCGCAACGATGAGGAACACCCCGGAAACGCGGACGGCCGCCGCCAGGGCCGCCAGCACGGCCGCTGCCCCCCACTGCCTTGCGGTCGCGCGTTCCCAGGCCCAGAAGGCGGCCGCGCAGAACACCGACTCGGTGTAGGGCACCATCGTGAAGACCGCCGTCGGGGCCAGCAGCCAGGCGATCGCTGCCGGCGCCCCGCCCAGCCGGTAGAGCGCAGCCGCGGCGAACCCGGAGGCCACCAGCGCCAGCACCGTACCGACCAGGAGGGTCGAGACCCCGGTCATCGAAGCGATCCGCAGCAGCAACGGCCACCCCGGGAAGAAGGCGATGTCCTGGGGGTCGGCGTAGCCGTTCTCCGCGATCGCCACGAAATGGGCGACGTCCCAGTTGCCGAACAGCTCCGGCAGGGTGCGGTGATCGTTGAACAGCACCCAGACCGCCACCAGGCCCATCAACAGCCGCGTGCCCAGCCAGGTCTGCACCACCAGCCGGGCGTCACTGTGCGGGTCGACCCAGCTGCCCGCTCTGCTCACCGGGCCGCCAGGCTCTGGTTCAACCGGGTCACCCAGCCGGTGTCCGGGGCGTGGTCGAAGATCCCGCCATCGGGATCGTCCCGGCCGCCGGCCCGGACGATGTCCCGTTGCGGGCTGAACATGTCGGTGACCACCCGGACGCACAACCACAACTGGACGCCCACCCGGAGGAACACGGCACCCCAGTAGAGCCGTTCCTGCCCTGAGCCCATGGCCAGCAGCCCGTCGAGGTGAGCCCAGATGGCCACGAAGTAGGCCAGCTCGGCCACCCCGAAGATCGTCCAGTCCACCCACCGTGGCCGGGCGAGGACCAGCAGCGGCAGCAGCCACAGCACGTACTGCGGGGAGTAGACCTTGTTCACCATCAGGAACAGAGCCACGATCAGGAAGACGCCCTGCGCCAGCCGTGGACGCCGGGGCGCCAGCAGCAACATGCCGCAGATGGCCAGCGTCCCGGCCACCATCAGCGCAGCCACCAGCTTCGACACCGACGAGATCTCGACCTGGGCCATGCTCAGCACGTACCAGATCGAACCGAGGTCGCCGCCACGATCGACGTTGAACGTCCAGAAGTTCAGCCAACCCTCCGGCGTCGCCAGGTACACCGGCAGGTTCACGGCCACCCAGCTCGCCGCGGTCGCACCGACGGTGACGAAGAACGGTCGCCAGCGACCCGTCCGCAGGCACAGCACGGCCAGTGGCACGAGCAGGAGCACCGGGTACAGCTTCGCCGCGATGCCGAGGCCCAGCCACACGCCCGTCCAGACCGGCTTCCGGCGTGACCAGGCGAGCAGGGCCAGCGCGGTGAGCGCCACGACCAGGGCGTCCCAGTTGATCAGGCCGGTCGTCCAGATCGCCGGGGCGACGGCGATCATCATCGCGTCCCACGGCCGGTGCATCCTCAGGTGTGCCCAGACCAGCACGCCGAACAGTGCGAACAGCAGCACAGCGTTCACCCCGAAGTACATCCCGGCAGCCGTGGCGGCGTCGGCGTCACTGACCCCGGGACGGCTCTGGCCACCGAGCAGCAGCACCAGCCGGCGGCTCACCTCCATGAAGGCACCGGTGAGGACCGGGTACTCCACGTCGGAATCCAGGAACGGGATCTGGCCGTCCTTCAGCCCACGCCAGTAGTAGAGGACGCTGATGTCGGAGTAACACATGTTGGGGAACTTGTCCCCCGACCCGATGCACGGGATCTGGCGGATCATCAGCACCAGCCACGACAGGGTCAGGGTGAGGAAGGCCCACGGCGCCGGGTTGTACCAGATGCCCCCCGGCTGGGCATGCCGACCGATGGCGCCGCCGAGGAGCCTCGACAGCGACGGCGCCGGATTGCTCACTGCTAGATCCTAGGGGGCCTTCGGTGTGTCCGGATCCGTCGGCTCGGTGGTCGGCGGCTCTGTGGTTGCCGGCGGCTCGGTCGTCGC
>CAYQXH010000132.1:0-7272 GCA_964421325.1 uncultured Propionibacteriaceae bacterium | reverse complement strand
CGGCGATCCCGATTCCGTTCAGCAGCCCGGTGGCCAGCACCGCCACGAGGGTGATGACCGCGAGGACGAGTTCGCTCCGCCGGAAGCCGGCGATCCGTCGGAGCTCGCCGACGTCGACGAGCCGGACGCCGGCGTAGACCACCACCCCGCCGAGGGCCGCCTGCGGGAAGGCCGCCAGCACCGGCCCGAAGACGAAGATCGAGCCGACGACCATCACGGCCGCCACGAGCGAATGCAGCTGGGTGCGGCTGCCGGCAGCGTCCCCGATGACGGTCCGGCTGGCCGAGGAGGACACCGGGAAGCCGGCGAGGAACCCGTTGGCCAGGTTGGCCGCACCCATGGCAAGGAGCTCCTGGTTGGCCTCCACATGCTCCCGCTTGCGGGCGGCGAAGGCACGGCCGGTGAGGATCACGTCGCTGTAGCCGACGACGGCGATCCCGAGGGCGACCGGAAGCAGGGCCAGCAGGTTGATGCCTTCGGGGTTCGGCAGCGCAGGAACCGGCACCGCGGTCGGAACCGCCCCGATCACGTCAACCCCCTGGGCGGTCAGGCCGGCTGCGGCCACGACCCCGGCGGAGACGAGCATCACCAGCAACGGTCCCGGCCAACCGGGAGCCCATCGGCGCAGGGCGAACAGGGCAACCGCGACGCCAAGGCCGAGGACGAGCGTGGGGACGTTCACCACGCCGGCCTGGTTGAACAGGGACACACTCTGTTCCCAGGGGCTGGCACCCTCGATCGGCAACCCGGTCAGCTTGCCCAGCTGGCTGAACACCATCAGGATCCCGATGCCGGCGAGGTAGCCCACCAGCACCGGCCGGGACAACAGGTTGGCGAGGAAGCCGAGCCGGGCCACCCGTCCGACGAGGCAGACGACCCCTACCGCCACAGCGATCAGCGCTGCGAGTTCTGCCCGGCGCTGACCTTCGACCTGGCCGGCGAGCGCAGCGATCCCGGCAGCCGTCATGAGTGCCGTCGTGGATTCCGGACCGATCGAGAGCTGGCGGGAGTCACCCAGCAGCGCGTAGAGGGCCATCGGGGCCAGCACGGCCCACAGCCCGGCCACCGGCGGCAGCCCGACGATCTCGGCGTAGGCCATCACCTGTGGCACCAGGTAGGCGGCCACGGTCACGCCGGCGAGCAGGTCCCCGCGCAGCCAGGACCGGTCGTAGCGGAGCAGGGTCGCCAGTCCCGGAGCCCAGCTGCGCCATCCGTCGGCCCGTTCGCCCCTCTGCACGCCGCAAACGTAACCGCTGGCTCCCCCGGCTTGCCGACGAAACGGTGAGAATTTGTGCGGGCAGGGCAATCACACCTGGGAGAGGCTGCCGGCCGACCCTGATGGGGATGGCCGACCCTGATGGAGACGGCCGACCCTATGGGGACGGTTCCATTTCCGTTCACAGTTCCTGGGGACGGTTCCATTTCCGTTCAGAGCCGTTGCCTGAGGTGTCGTCCCGACAGCCCGGACGGAACCCTCCCCCAACCGCCCGCTGAACGGAAAAGGAACCGTCCCCACAGCCCGGACGGAACCCTCCCCCAACCGCCTGGTGAACGGAAATGGAACCGTCCCCGCAGGTCACCGCAGGGCGGGACGGATCAACCGGTTACCACGGTGAGCGGGATCAGGGAGCGGCCGGTTGGGCCGATCTGGATCTCGGTTCCGAACTGGGGGCACACGCCGCAGTCGTAGCAGCCCGACCAGCGGCAGTCCTCGACCTCCGCGCCGAGCACTGCGTCCTGGTAGTCCTGCCAGAGCCAGTCGCGGTCGAGGCCGGCGTCCAGGTGGTCCCAGGGGAGCACCTCGGACTGGCCACGCTCCCTGGTGGTGTACCAGGGCAGATCGATGCCGTGTGGCGCCAGGGCCGTCGCGGCTGCTGCCGTCCAGCGCTCGTAGGAGAAGTGCTCGCTCCAGCCGTCCAGGATGCCGCCGTTGCGCCACGCCTCCTCGATCACGGCACCCACCCGGCGGTCGCCGCGGCTGAGCAGGCCCTCGATCTGGCCGGGCTGGCCGTCGTGGTAGCGCATCCCGATGGCGCGGCCGTACCTGCGGTCGTTGCGGATCTTGTCCTTCAGCATCCGCAGCCGCCGGTCGATCGTCTCCGCGTCGGCCTGGCCAACCCACTGGAACGGGGTGTGCGGCTTCGGCACGAAACCGCCGATGCTGATCGTGCAGCGGATGTCGCGGGTGCCGGAGACGCGGCGTCCGGTCTCGATCACACGCGCGGCCATGTCGGCGATGCCGAGCACGTCCTCGTCGGTCTCGGTGGGCAGGCCGCACATGAAGTAGAGCTTCACCTGCCGCCAGCCCTGCGAGAACGCCGCGGCGACCGTGTTGATCAGGTCGTCCTCCGTGACCATCTTGTTGATCACCTTGCGCAGCCGTTCCGAGCCGCCTTCGGGGGCGAAGGTGAGCCCGGAGCGGCGGCCGTTGCGGGACAACTCGTTGGCCAGGTCGATGTTGAACGCGTCCACCCGCGTGCTGGGCAGGGAGAGGGAGACGAAACTGCCCTCGTAGCGGTCGGCCAACTGCTTGGCCACCGGCCCGATCTCGGAATGGTCGGCGCTGGAGAGGCTGAGTAGGCCCACCTCCTGCAGACCGGTGGCGGCGAGGCCGCCGGCAACCATGGTCCCGATCGTCTCGATGTTGCGCTCCCGCACCGGTCGGGTGATCATCCCCGCCTGGCAGAACCGGCAGCCCCGGGTGCAACCGCGGAAGATCTCCACCGAGTACCGCTCGTGCACCGTCTCGGCGAGCGGCACCACCGGACGGGCCGGGTAGGGCCACTCGTCCAGTTCCATCAGGGTGTGCTTCGCGACCCGGGCCGGAACCCCGGGGGTGTTCGGGGTGACGGCAGCGATCGCGTGGTCCGGGCCGTAGGTGACGTCGTAGAAGGCCGGGACGTACGCGACGCCGTGGCTGGCCAGGTTGAACAGCAACCCCCGCCGGCCGCCCGGGCGCCCGGCCTGTTTCCACGAGCGCACCAGTTCGGAGACGATCAGCGCAGCCTCCTCGCCGTCGCCGATGACGGCTGCGTCGATGAAGTCCGCGATCGGTTCCGGGTTGAACGCGGCGTGCCCGCCGGCGATGACGATCGGGTCGTCCTCGCCACGGTCGACGCTGTGCAGGGCGATCCCGGCCAGGTCCAGGGCTTCGAGCAGGTTGGTGTAGCACAGCTCGGTGGAGAAGCTGACCCCGAGCAGGTCGAAGGCGCGCACGGGCAGGTGGTTCTCGAGAGTGAACTGCTGCAGGCCGTGCTGCCGCATCTTCGCCGCCAGGTCGGGCCAGATCGCGAAAGTTCGCTCGGCGAGCATCCAGTCCCGCTCGTTGAGGATCTCGTAGAGGATTGCGAGGCCCTGGTTGGGCTGCCCCACCTCGTAGGCGTCCGGGTACATCAGGGCCCAGCGCACCTCGGCTGCTGCGAAGTCCTTGCTGACCGAGTTCACCTCACCGCCGGTGTACTGCACCGGCTTGTTCACCTGGGCGAGCAGTGGTTCCAGCCGCGGGTACAGCGAAGTCACGTGGTCAGTCATGGTTGGGCAAGAGTAATCAATGTGTGCGCCGTTGCGTAGCCGGGGCCGGCGCCCCGACTCGGGCCAGCACCGGTGCGCTGCGTAGTTCTCGCAACGCGTCCCGCGCCACCCACCTCGCAGCCGCTGAGTGCGCCTGCTCGGCGAGGATCCGCTCGGCAACGGCCACCGCGGCCGCGTGGCAGGCGCCCGAGCGCTTCCCGACCTGCCGCAACGCCCAGTTGGCCGCCTTCTTCACGTAGTTCCGGTCGTCGGCGGCTTCGCGCTCCACCAACGACAGGAGCTCGATGATCCGGAGGTCGTCTGCGCGCTTGTCGTGCACTGCGAGGGCACAGATCAGCACGAACCCGGCCCGCTTGACGAAGGTCGGCTCCGCCCCGGACCACTCGACTGCCTTGGCGTAGGCGAACGGCGTGGGCACGAACAGGCCCTGGAGCTGGTCACAGACGTCCCAGGAGTCCAGGTCGGCAACCCAGGCGTCGGCCTGCTGGGGCGTCACCAGCGCCGGGACGTCCACCAGGGCGGCCAGGATGCGGGCCTCGTGAACCCCGGAGGCCCACAACTCTGCGGCGAGCCGGTGGGCCAGGTCGGGGTGGGCACGGCGAAGCGGACGCAACTCGCGGGCGATCCCGCGCAGCACCGGCATCGGCACGCCGAGGGTGCCTTCCGGGTTGATGCCGTAGCGCGCCATGCCGGCGACGTTGTCGGGGTTGGCCTGCACCCGGAGGCGCCGCAGCACCTCGGCCGTCAGCTCGGGCGGAGCGTGCCGCTCGCTCACTGCGACCCCTGGGTTCAGTCGACGGGGTCGTGCGGTGCGGCGTTCTCGACCACGAGGTCGGCCCGGTGAGCCGGGTCGCAGGACTGCAGGTACAGCAGCTGGCCCTGGTAGTAGCGGGCGTTGCGCGGATCCTCCGGATCCGAGGTGATCTTCTGGTCACGTTCGGCCATCCGGTGGAACGACTCCTCGAACGGCACCTCGAGCCAGATCGAGATGTCCCAGATCTTCTTCTGCTTGCTTGAGCACAACTCGTCGCGGTGGATGAACATGCCGTCGATGATCACGACCGCGTGGTCGGGGGCCACGCGCCAAGGCGAGTGCACCTCCGACTCCGAGTCCAGGTCGTAGGCGGCCGTGCGGTAGCGACCGGAGCCGCCGTGGCCGAGGGGTTCGAGAACCTCGTCGCTGAACCGTTCGTAGTCGTAGCTGTCCTCGAAGAAGCCCTTCGCCGATGTCCGGCCCTGGGCGTAGCGCTTGGACTGCGGATTCAGGTAGTGGTCCATCGAGATCCGGATGACTTCGAGCCCGGACTCCCGCAACAGGCCGGCCAGTTCATTGGCGAAGGTGGTCTTGCCTGCCCCGTCGACACCGTCGACCCCGATCAGGGTGCGGCCCACCCGGGAGCGGAGCTTGGCACGAAGCCATTTCAGGGCACTTCCAGCGTCCAGCTTGTTCACCACGTCGTTGGTCATCTCACACCTTTGTCAGCTATCGCGCACGTAGAATTCCAGAGTACCCCGGAGTCAGCGCCATGATTCCGGCTGGACGGCCGCCGGAGCGGCGGATCGGGGAATTCCCAGCTTCTTCGACACCCACCACATCGCTGCGGCAAGGCCGATCGTGAAGAAGATCTGGATCAGGATCTCCGGCCCGGCCACCCCCGCCTGGCGGTCGAACAGCGAGTCAAGGCCGCCGAACGGCAACGTGATCTCCCCGATCAGGTTGTTGACCACGTGCAGCGCGACCGGGGCCTCCAGGCCGCCGGTCTTCCACACCAGGAGCGAGCAGATCACGCCCACCCCGAAGTAGTAGAGGTTCAGCCACGGGTCGCCGGCGCCGTGCAGCAGCATGAACACCACGGAGGTCAGCACCCCCGACACCACGAGGCCGACCCGGCTGGAGGAGAACCAGGAGCCGATGCTGCGGGCCAGGATCCCCCGCACCCCGTACTCCTCACCCGCTGCCTGGAAGGGGGTGGTGAGCAGGATCACGACGATCAGGAACAACGAGTCGGGGTTCCAGACCAGCTCCGGTGGACCGCTGACCAGCACCTCCGTGCCGAAGCTGAGCAGCAGGATCGGCACAGCGACCGCGGCGAACCGCCAGAACAGCGACCAGCGGAAGCCGCCGGCGATCGAGCTGATCCACTTCGGACGCTGCCCGAAGACGGCCCAGGCGCTCAGCCCGGCCAGCGGGATGGCTGCGGCAAGAGCCAGGTTGTTGGCTGTGAACAGGGCCGGGGTCAAGATGACCTCGCCGGCCATCGTGGTCTGCGGATCCACCCGGCCGGTGGACCAGTCGTAGATGACGGCGACCAGCCCGATCGCCAGGTTGGCCAGGAACCAGGTGGCGACGAACATGCCAAGGCTCAGCAGGGGCTTCCACCAGCGGAAGCGCGGCGTGCGGAAGAACTCGTGGTACTCGCGCTGGGTCACCGGCAGTGCCGCCGGCTTCGACGGCTGCGGTGGGCCGCCCGGCGGGTACCACTGCCCGAGCGGCTGATCGCCGGCCGGGTGCGGCTGCCCGGCTGCCTGCTGCTGGGCGGACGGCCAGGCCGGCGGCGGGTATGCCGCCGTCCCTGGACCACTGGGTGCAGGCTGCTGCGGCGGGGCTCCCGGCGAATCGGCCGGATTCAGCCCAGGTTCGGGAACCAAAGTCCGATCTCCCGGCTCGCCGACTCCGGGGAGTCGGAAGCGTGCACCAGGTTCTCCCGGTTGGACAGGGAGTAGTCGCCGCGGATGGTGCCGGGTGCTGCCACCACCGAGTTCGTCGCCCCGTTCATCAGCCGGACGACGTCGATCGCTGCCGGGCCGGCCAGCACCAGTGCCACCAGGGGGCCGCCGGTGATGTAGTCCCGCAGCGGCGGGTACCAGGGCTGCTCGACATGGTCGGCGTAGTGGCGATCGGCCATGGCGGCGTCGATGTGCCGCAATTCGAGGGCCACTGCCGTCAGCCCCTTGGCCTCGTAGCGGGCAAGGATGGTGCCGGCCAGGCCGCGGCTCACCGCGTCCGGCTTCAGCAGCACCAGAGTCCGTTGAAGATCGGTCATGGCTGGCACCCTATCCTCCGACCGGCGGGGTGGTTTCAATCCGCCGGCCGAGCACGAAGCAGACCACCCAGAGCATCGCGAACATGCCGCCCACCCAGAACATCATCTCCGTGGCCAGTCCGAGCCCGATCCCCACCAGCTGGGTGAGCCAACCGAGCGGGTAGCCGACCGGCCGGCGCAACAGGGCCGCCGAAACCAGGGCGAGCACAGCCGCGGCCGAACCGAGGGCGAAGGAGAACCCCACCGGGAGCGCGGAGACCTGGATCATGCCGGCGATCGCCAGCAGGAACACGATCGCCTCGAAGGCGAGGATGCTGAGCATCACCCGGCCCATCGGGTTGGTGGCGGCGAGCCTCACGACTCCTCTTCTCCCCCGGTTCGCACCAGCAGCGCGCGGGCCTCGCCGGCGGCGTAGACGGAGCCGGCGATCAACACCCCGGCGCCCGGACCCGCCTCATCCGCCAGCCGGACGGCCTCCTCGATGGCCCCGGTCATGGTCTCGGCGGCCAGCACCCGCTCCGCCCCGAACGCCTCGCCGGCCAGCTCCTGCAGGGCTGCCGCGGGAAGGGCGCGGTCGGTTGAGGCGATGGTGGTGCACACCACGGTGGTCATGGCCTCGGCGAAGATCGTCAGCACCCCGGTGACGTCCTTGTCCGCCATCATCGCGACCACCCCGATCAGCGGGTTGAAGTCGAAG
>CAYQXH010000131.1:3855-7325 GCA_964421325.1 uncultured Propionibacteriaceae bacterium | reverse complement strand
TACTCCGGCTCCGCCGCCGGCCGTAACCACGCCCCGACCCACGCCGGCCCGCGCGAGGTGGCCGACATCTTCCTGCCCCCCTTCGAGATGGCCATCCTCGACGGCGACGCGCGCTCGGTGATGAACTCCTACGTCGACATCGACGGCATCCCGATGGCGGCCAACCCCGACTACCTGACCGGTGTGCTGCGCGAGCAGCTCGGGTTCACCGGGGTCGTCGTGGCCGACTACTTCGCCGTCGCCTTCCTCCAGGTCATGCACGCAGTCGCCGCCGACCGCGGCGAGGCTGCCGCGCTGGCGCTGGTCGCCGGCATCGACGTCGAACTGCCGGCCGGTGACGCCTACCTCGAGCCGCTCGCGGCCCAGGTGCGCTCCGGCGCCGTCGACGAGGGCTACGTCGACCGGGCGGTGCTGCGGGCGCTGGCCCAGAAGGAGTCGCTGGGGCTGCTCGACCCCGGGGCCTACGCCGACGAGCCGCCGGCGGAGGTGGACCTCGACTCGCCTCAGGACCAGGCGCTCGCCCGCAAGCTCGCCCAGGAGTCTGTGGTGCTCCTAGCCAACGACGGGGTGCTGCCGCTGTCGCTCGGTGGGGACGCCCCCGCCCGGATCGCAGTGATCGGCCCCAACGCCGACCGGCCGGAGGCCCTGCAGGGTTGCTACTCCTTCGCCAACCACGTCCTCGAGGGCTTCCCCGGGTACCCGGCAGGAATCTCGATCCCGACGGTCCAGCAGGCCCTGGCTGCCGCCATCGGCGCGGCCGGCGCCCGGACGGAGCTGGAGCTGGCCCCGGGCTGCGCCGTCGAGGGTGACGACCGCTCCGGCTTCGAGGATGCCGTCGCGGCAGCCGCCGAGTCCGACGTCGCCATCGTCGTGGTCGGTGACCAGGCCGGGCTCTTCGGCCGCGGCACCGTCGGCGAGGGCAACGACACCGACGACCTGGCCCTGCCCGGGGTGCAACGTGAGCTGGTCGAGGCCGTGGTGGCAACCGGGACACCGGTGGTCATGGTGCTCCTGACCGGCCGCCCCTACGCCATCGGGTGGGCGCTGGACGGGACGCACCGCCGCCCGGCGGCTGTGCTCCAGGCGTTCTTCCCCGGCGAGGGCGGCGGGCTCGCCGTCGCCGACATCCTCATCGGTGCCGTGAACCCGTCCGGACGGCTGCCGGTGTCCCTGCCCCGGTCCGCCGGCGCTCAGCCCTACTCCTACCTGCAGCCCATCCTCGGCGGCCCGTCGGAGGTGACGTCGACCGACCCGACCCCGCTGCGCCCGTTCGGCTTCGGGTTGTCGTACACCACGTTCGGCCACACCGACCTGGTCGTGCCCGACGGCGTCGCTGCCGGGGGAACCTTCCCCGTCTCCGTCACCGTCACCAACAGCGGGTCGGTTGCCGGCGCCGACGTGGTGCAGGTCTACGGCCGGGATGTCGTCGCTTCCGTGGTGCGCCCCGTCGCCCAGTTGCTGGGCTACGCCAGGGTCGAACTGGCCGCAGGCGAGTCCCGCCGGGTCACTTTCGACGTGCCGACGACCCGCCTGGCGTTCTCCGACCGGCGCCGCGTCCGAATCGTGGAGCCCGGCGCCGTCGAGGTCTGGGTGGCCTCGCATGCCGGGGCATCCGCAGACGACCTGCCGAGCGTGAGCTCCACCAACGGTGCGATCTCGAACTCCTCGCTGAGCGTCGCCCCGCGGGTGCCCGGTTCGGCAACGGAGCGGGCCTGCCTCCAGGTGACCGGATCCGTGTACGAGGTGTCTCCGAGCGACCCACGGCTGGTGGCGGTGCGGGTGGACCGGGCATGAGCGTTGTCGACAACCCGATCCTCACCGGCTGCTACCCTGACCCGTCGATCTGCCGGGTCGGCGCGGACTACTACCTGGTCAACTCGACGTTCGAGTACCTGCCCGGCCTGCCGGTCTGGCACAGCACCGATCTGGTCTCGTGGGAGCTGATCGGGCACGTCGTCACCAGGGCCGGGCAGCTCGACTACGACGACATCGCCTCCTCAGGTGGGCTGTACGCGCCGACGATCCGTCACCACGACGGGCGCTTCTGGGTGGTCTGCACGCTGGTCGACCAGAACGACTCCGGCCGCGGGGGCCACTTCCTGATGACGGCCACCGACCCGGCCGGGCCCTGGTCGGACCCGGTCTGGCTGGACGCCGACGGCATCGACCCGTCCCTCTTCTTCGACGAGGACGGCCGGGTCTGGGTCCACGGCACCCGGCTGGTCCGCGAGCCGCAATGGCACCACCAGACCGAGGTGTGGCTGCGCGAGTTCGACCCGGTCGCCGAAGTCCTGGTCGGGCCCGAGCACATCCTGTGGAACGGCGCCATGCTCGGGGTGGTCTGGGCTGAGGGGCCGCACCTGTACAAGGTGGGCGGCATGTACTACCTGCTCGCGGCTGAGGGCGGAACCGAGTTCCACCACGCCGTCAGCGTTGCGCGGTCGGGGTCCGTGACCGGCCCCTACGAGGGCAACCGCTGCAACCCGATCCTCACCCACCGGCACCTCGGTCGCGGTGTCGACGTCGTCGGGCCCGGCCACGCCGACCTGGTGCAGGCGGCCGACGGCAGCTGGTGGGCGGTGCTCCTGGCCATGCGCACCTACGGCGGCTACCACTACAACCTCGGCCGCGAGACGTTCCTGGTGCCGGTGGTGTGGGAGGACGGCTGGCCCGTCTTCGCCCCCGGCGAGGGCCGGGTCCCGGACCGGGTGGACGTGCCCTTCGCCGCTCCCCTACCCGCCCCCGCCGAGGCCGGTTCGGGGCTGGTCCCGCCGACCGACCTGCGATGGACGTCGCTGCGGCGGCCGGCTTCGGAGTTCGCCGTGGCGAACGGCGACGGCTGGCGACTTCGGGTCCGCCCGGAGACGCTTGCCGATCCCGCCACCCCGGCCTTCCTCGGCGTCCGCCAGCAGCACAGCGATGTGGATGTCGCCGCCGTCCTGAAGGCGGCACTGCTCCCCGGTGAGGAGATGGGCCTCGTCGTCCGCCAGTCCGAGGACGACCATGTCCGGCTGGCACTGTCGGCCGGTCCGGACGGACAGGTCGTCGTGCGCGCGGTCCACCGTCGCAGGGGTGTCGAGGAGGTGCTGGGTGAGGCCACTCCCGCCCTTCGGGCCGACGCAGCGATGCGGCTGGGGCTCCGGGTGCGGGGCCAGGACTACGCGCTCACCGTCACCGTCGGAGACTCCGAGCAGGTGGTCGCGACCGCAGACGGCAGGACGCTCGACAGCGTCGCCACCGGCGGCTTCATCGGCCTCTGGTTCGGCGTCTACGCAACCAGCAACGGAGCCGCGACCACTACCGCGGTGGATGTCGAGCGCTTCGAGTATCGTCGCTTCGACCCCCACAGCTAGCCACCAAGGAGCGCGCGCAGTGCCACTCACCGACCTGACCCTGCCAGAGCTCGTCGACTTCCGGCCCGACATCACCGAACCCGAGGACTTCGACCGCTTCTGGCAGGTGACGATCGC
>CAYQXH010000131.1:0-3755 GCA_964421325.1 uncultured Propionibacteriaceae bacterium | reverse complement strand
GGCTTCGTCCACGTGATCATGGACACCCGTGGCCAGGGCAGCGGCTGGGGCGGCGGCGGGAGCACCCCCGATCCTCACGGGTCGGGAGCGGCGCTCGAGGGGTTCATGACCCGGGGCGTGGAGAGCCCCAACACCTATTACTACCGCCGGGTCTTCACCGACGCCGTCCGGCTCGTCGACGCCGTGCAGGGGCTCGAGTTCGTCGACCGCGAACGGGTTGCCGTCACCGGTGGCAGCCAGGGCGGTGGGATCACCCTCGCGGTCGCCGGGCTGATGGGGGACGGAATCGTGGCCGCCATGCCCGATGTGCCGTTCCTGTGCCACTTCCGGCGCTCGGTCGCGCTCACCCCCGGCCGGCCGTTCACCGAGGTCACGCAGTACCTGTCGGTGCACCGGGACCGGGCCGAGTCGGTCTTCCACACGCTGTCGTACTTCGACGGGGCCGTCTTCGCCGGGCGCGCCACCGCGCCCGCGCTGTTCTCGGTCGGGCTGATGGACGACATCGTCCTGCCGTCGTCGGTCTTCGCAGCGTTCAACCGCTACGGCTGCGAGGACCGCGACATCGCCATCTACGAGTACAACGGCCACGAGGGCGGCCAGCTGTTCCACTGGCAGCGGCAGGTCGCCTGGCTCCGGGCTCGGGTCGAGTGACCCGGTAGTTCAGTAGCGCCCGGCCGCGCGGCGGTAGTCCGCGAGGATCTCCGGACGCGGGTCCGGCTGCGGCGATCCGACCAGCTCCACCGACCAGTCCGGACGGTTCCCGGTGAGCACCCAGGCCGCCTGGCGAGCCGCACCGTCTGCGACGTACTCGCCGGGAGCCGGCACGTGCACCGGCAGGTCGAACACCTGGCCGGCGATGGCCTGCACCGCTGGATTGGCGGCCGCCCCGCCGATCAGCAGGATCCGGCTGGTCTGGACGCCCAGCCCGCGGATCGCGTCCAGCCCTGCGGCAAGGCCGCACAGCATGCCCTCGATCGCGGCTCGCGCGAGGTTCGCCCTCGTCGTGTTGCCGAGGGTGAGGCCGGAGAGCGTCGCGGTGGCATCGGGCAGGTTGGGCGTGCGCTCACCCTCGAAGTAGGGCACGAGGACAGCGCCGTCGGCGCCCGGACCCGCCTGGAGCGCCAGCCGCCCGAGTTCCTCGTGGTCGACCCCGAGCAGGCCGGCCACGGCATCCAGCACCCGCGCGGCGTTCAGCGTGCAGACCAGCGGCAGGAAGCCACCGGTGGCGTCGGCGAAGCCGGCGACGATCCCGGTCGGGTCGCCGATCCTGGTCGTGGTCGCAGCGAACACCGTCCCGGAGGTGCCGAGGGAGATCGCCACGTCGCCGGGGCGGGCGTCCAGCCCGAGGGCCGCTGCGGCGTTGTCGCCGGCCCCGGGACCGACGATGAAGCCGGGTCCGGGCACGGACTCGAAGGCTCCGAGCACGCGGGGCAGGATCGCGTCGTGGCCCAGTGCCCGGACCAGCAGGTCACGGTCGTAGTCGTCTGTGGCCGGCGACCAGTAGGCGGTGCCGGAGGCGTCGGAGCGGTCGGTCACCAGTTCGGACAGGTCCGGGCCGAGCTGCGACTCCCCGGCCGGCCCGTAGCCGCGCAATCGCCAGGTCAGCCAGTCGTGCGGCAGCGCAACGGCAGCCACCCGGGCGGCGTTCTCCGGCTCGGCGTCCCTGAGCCAGCGCAGCTTGGTGGCCGTGAACGAGGCCACCGGCACCACTCCGGTGCGGGCGACGTAGTTCTCGGCCCCGATCTCGTCGACCAGGTCGGTGGCTGCTGCCGCCGACCTGGTGTCGTTCCAGAGCAGCGCCGGCCGGATCACCCGTCCGGCATCGTCGAGGGCGACCATGCCGTGCTGCTGGCCGCCGATGCTGACCGCAGCGACGTCGGCCAACCCGCCGGCCTGGGCCAGGGCCTGCTGCAGCGCGTCCCACCAGTGCTGTGGGTCGACCTCGCTGCCGGCCGGGTGGGATGCCCGGCCGCTGGCGAGCAGGACACCGCTGTCGGCGTCCCGGACAACCACCTTGCAGCTCTGGGTCGAGGAGTCGACCCCGATCACCCGGGCCATGCTCAGCGGGCGCCGAGCAGGTGTTCGGTGGCCAGCTGCTGCAGCCGGACGAAGCCGAAGCCCTTCCCGCCGAGGTACGCGCCGGCGTCGAACTCCTCGTAGGCGGAGGTGTCGGCTAGCAGGTCGTCGTAGGACTCGCCTTCGGCGAGGGTGGGCACCGTGAGCTCTGCGACCTTCGCGGTGGCCAGCGCCGCCTGCACCTCGGGATCGGCCCGGAACGCCCTGGCGCGCTCCTTGAGCAGCAGGTAGGTGCGCATGTTGGCCTGGATGGAGTCCCAAACGCCGGTCTCGTCCTCGGTGCGCGACGGCTTGTAGTCGAAGTGCCGCGGGCCTTCGTAGGCCTGACCGCCGGCCGGGCCGCCGTTCTCGAGCAGGTCCACGAGGGCGAAGGCGTTGTGCAGGTCGCCGTGGCCGAAGACCAGGTCCTGGTCGTACTTGATACCCCGCTGGCCGTTGAGGTCGATGTGGAACAACTTGCCGTGGTACAGGGCCTGGGCGATGCCGGCCGCGAAGTTCAGCCCGGCCATCTGCTCGTGCCCGACCTCGGGGTTCAGGCCCACCATCTCCGGGTGCTCGAGGGAGTTGATGAAGGCCAGCGCGTGGCCGACGGTCGGCAGCAGGATGTCGCCGCGGGGCTCGTTGGGCTTGGGCTCGATCGCGAACCGCAGGTCGTAGCCCTTGTCCAGCACGTACTGGCTGAGCAGGTTGACGGCCTCGCGGTAGCGCTCCAGCGCTGCCCGGATGTCCTTGGCTGCGTCGTACTCGGCACCTTCGCGTCCGCCCCACATCACGAACGTGGTTGCGCCCAGCTCGACGGCCAGGTCGAGGTTCCGCAGCACCTTGCGCAGTGCGAACCGGCGCACGGCCCGGTCGTTGGAGGTGAAGCCGCCGTCCTTGAACACCGGGGCGGAGAACAGGTTGGTCGTGATCATCGGGACCTTGAGCCCGGTGGCCTCGCAAGCTGCCTTCAACCGGTCGATCTGGTTGCGGCGCTCGGCGTCGGTCGAGCCGAACGCGAACAGGTCGTCGTCATGCAGGGTGAGGCCGTAGGCGCCGTACTCGGTGAGCTTCTCCACGACCTTGACCACGTCGAGGGGCTTGCGCGTCGGCCCACCGAAGGGATCCGTGCCGTTGTAGCCGACGGTCCACAGACCGAAGGTGAACTTGTCAGAGGCAGTGGGAGTGAGAGTCACGGGGACGTCCAATCTCTCTCGTCGATGAGCGAATGTTGTGGAACCAAACTTATCTCAAGCCCCTCCCGCTGTCCATGGACGCCGGGCAAGCCGGCTGCGTCCGGGCGACTTCGTAGCCGACCGATCGGCACCCCCGGCTTGAGCGCGCCATTGATGGATGCGACCGAAACAAACACTGCTCCGAGTTATCAGATCGTTATGCAAGATGGTTGAGGAAGCCACTCCCGAAACGTTATGTTGCCGCTACAGACAAAAGGCGCCTCCGGGTGGCCTCTGGCCCGGTCCGGACAGGGTGGTGCGGAACCGGGACCCGCGACGGTTTTCAGAGAGGAACACAAATGTCGCAAAAGACCCGTTTCGTCGCCTTGCTGGCGGCGGGCGCGCTCGCGCTCTCCATGAGCGCCTGCTCCGGCACAGCCGGCGGCGCAGCAAGTGACTGCAATGTCGGTATCACGATGCCGACCCGCAGCCTCGAGCGCTGGATCAACGATGGCGAGCAGCTTC